>NZ_SOGP01000002.1:0-186512 GCF_004403435.1 Cryobacterium sp. TMT1-66-1 | reverse complement strand
GGCGGCACCCCGGCTCGCGGCAGCGCCCCCCGCGGTGGCGCCCGCGGCGCCTCGCAGGGCGCACCCCAGCGCGGCACCGGCAACACCGGCGGTGGCGGATCCTCGACGCGTCGGGCCAAGCAGATCGACGAGCACGAGATTGTCACCGGTCGTAACTCGGTGCTCGAGACGCTGCGCGCCAAGATCCCCGCCCTGACCCTCTACATTGCCGCGCGCATCGAAATGGATGAGCGGGTCAAAGAGGTTCTGCTCATGGCGACCAGCCGCAACATCCCCATCCTCGAGGTCATGCGCCCCGAACTCGACCGTCTCGCCGGTCGCGACGCCGTGCACCAGGGCCTCGCCCTCAAGGTTCCCGCGTATGAGTATGCGCACCCGATGGAGCTGCTCGAACTCACGATCAGCCGCGGCCACAAGCCGTTGTTCGTGGCCCTCGACGGCATCACCGACCCGCGCAACCTGGGCGCGATCATCCGCTCGACCGCTGCGTTCGGCGGCCACGGAATCATCGTGCCGCAGCGTCGCTCGGTCGGCGTCACGGCCTCAGCCTGGAAGACCAGCGCCGGCGCCGCGGCGCGCACGCCCGTCGCCATGGCGAGCAACCTCACCCAGACGCTGAAGGCGCTCAAGGCGCAGGGCGTGTTCGTGCTCGGACTCGACGGTGGCGGCGACGTGTCGCTGCCCGACCTCGGCATCGGCTTCGCCGAACGCCCGATCGTGATCGTCGTCGGGAGCGAGGGCAAAGGCCTGTCTCGCCTCGTCACCGACACCTGCGACGCGATCGTCTCGATTCCGATCAGCGCGGCGACCGAGTCGCTCAATGCCGGAATCGCCGTCGGCGTCACCCTCTACGAGGTGGCCCGTCTCCGCGCCCAAATCAAGCAGGCCAAGCTCGCCGCGAAGCTCTAGCCCCGCTTCTCTTTCGACGGGGCCCCGTCCCGGATGGCGAGGCTAGACCTTGAGCATCCAGTCGTCGGCATCGTCGGGGTCAGAAGACGTGTCGTCGCCGAGCTGCGTGCGAATCGGCAGGGTGATGGCCTCGGTGACGGGGTCCATCACGGTGGCCTCGTCCCGGCGGTGGCGCAGTACATCCTGCACGTAGGACGTGACCGCCTCGGCGAGCGGGATATCCCTCGACTGGTTCTGCGCCATGTACCAACGGTGATCGAGCAGCTGGTGAAACACCTGCGCCCGCTCGAGCTTGCCCTGCAGCTCCTCGGGAATGGCCCGCACCACCGGCTCGAACACCCGCACCAGCCACTCGTGGGCGACCATCTCCTCGTCCGCGGCCGGCGAACCGTAGGCGGCCCGGTACGAATCCAGGTCGTTCAGCAGGCGGCGGGCCTGGTTCTCTTCGGCGTCGAGGCCGGTCAAGCGCAGCAGCCGGCGCTGGTGGTGGCCGGCGTCGACGACCTTCGGCTGAATCCGCACGCTCGAGCCAGCGCTGTCGGTCTTGATCGCCAGTTCCTCGATGTCGAAACCGAGGTCGTTCAGGCGTTGCACGCGCTGGGCGATGCGCCAGCGTTCGGAGTTGGAGAATGACTCCGAGCCGGTGAGCTCTTTCCAGAGCAGTCGGTAGGCGGCGACGATTCCATTGCTGACCCGAATCGGGTCAAGCTCGTCGGCGACCCGGCCACCGGCTTCGAGGTCCATGAGCTCCCCGGCGATGTTCACCCGGGCAATTTCGAGGTCGTTTTCGCGCTGGCCGTTCGACAACCCTCCCGAGTACAACTGCCCGGTTTCGGCATCGACAAGATAGGCGGCAAAGGCACCGGCATCGCGGCGAAACAGGGTGTTCGAGAGCGACACGTCGCCCCAGAAGAACCCGATCATGTGCAGCCGCACGAGCAGCACGGCGAGGGCGTCGACCAGCCGGGTAGCGGTATCCGGTCGCAGGGCGTGCGAATACAGGGCGCGGTAGGGGAGTGAGAACTTGAGGTGACGCGTGACCAGAACAGAATTCAGCGGGTCCTCGTCGGCATCCGTTCTGTTGGTGATGACGGCGACCGGCTCGACGCAGGGGATCTCGAGGTTGGCCAGGGTGCGCAACATGTCGTACTCGCGCTTGGCCATCTCGCTCGTGGTCTCTTTGATGGCGACCACCCGCCCACTCAGGTGGGCGAAGCGCACGAGGTGGCGCGAAATGCCCTTGGGCAGTGAGGCGATGTTCTCATTCGGCCAGGCGTCGAGGGGCAACTGCCACGGTAGGTCGAGCAGGGCAGGGTCGGCAGTGGCCGCGATGATATTGAGGGAACCGCTCATGGTTGGAGCCTAACCGGCGGGAGGGAGCGAGCCCCTCCCGCCGTTCATGGAGACTAGTCGGTGACGGCGCCGCCGAGGCGCAGGCCGCTTTCCGCGTCGAACACGTGCAGGTGGTTCGGGGTAGCCGTGAGGTACACCGTCTCGCCGGCGTTCGGGTGCGAGCGGCCGTCGACGCGAGCGACGATGTCGGTGCGCTTGCCCTCGATGGTGGAGTGGCCGTAGAGGTAGCCGTCGGCGCCGAGTTCTTCAACCAGGTCGACCTCGATCTGCAGACCGTCGCCAGCGGTGGACGACATCTGGATGTCCTCCGGGCGAATTCCCACGGTGACCTTCTTGCCGGTCGAGCTGGCGAGCGTCTCGCGCTGCACCGGAACGGTCGCGGTGCCGAACTTGATGCCGCCATCGACGGTGTCGGCGAGGAACAGGTTCATCGCGGGGCTGCCGATGAAGCCGGCCACGAACACGTTCTGCGGCTTGGCGTACAGGTCGCGGGGCGAACCGACCTGCTGCAGGATGCCGTCCTTCAGTACCGCAATCCGGTCACCCATGGTCAGGGCCTCGGTCTGGTCGTGGGTCACGTAGACGGTCGTGACGCCGAGGCGGCGCTGAAGTGACGCGATCTGCGTACGCGTCTGCACGCGCAGCTTGGCGTCAAGGTTGGAGAGCGGCTCGTCCATCAGGAACACCTGAGGCTGACGAACGATCGCGCGGCCCATGGCAACGCGCTGGCGCTGGCCACCAGAAAGTGCCTTCGGCTTGCGGCTGAGGTAGGGCTCGAGGTCGAGCAGCTTGGCGGCTTCGAGTACGCGGGCGGCGCGCTCGTCCTTGTTGATGCCGGCGATCTTGAGCGCGAAGCCCATGTTCTCGGCGACGGTCATGTGCGGGTACAGCGCGTAGTTCTGAAAGACCATGGCGATGTCGCGGTCTTTCGGCGGGACATCGGTCACGTTGCGGTCACCGATGAGAATGTTGCCATCGTTGACCTCTTCGAGGCCGGCGAGCATTCGCAGTGAAGTGGACTTGCCGCAGCCGGATGGGCCGACCAAAACCAGGAATTCGCCATCGGCGACCTGCAGGTCGAGCTGGTCAACAGCCGGCCTCGTGGAACCAGGGTAGAGCCGGGTTGCCTTGTCAAAGGTCACTGAAGCCATGATTATTACTCCTTCACCGGCAGGAACGTGCCGGACGATCCGTTGTGAATAGGATTTGTGCGCCGCGCGCCAAAGCGCGCGACATTTCCATTATTACACGACGGATGCCCCGGCGCCGGTCCGCCCCCCGTTTGGTCGTTTCCCAGTCAGGGGATCTAATATTCCAGAGGTGCCTCCACGTGCGCCCCTACTTCTCGAAAGCGAATTTTTATGACTATTGGCGGACCAAGCGACAGCAGTCCCTCAAAAAACCGGCGGCGTGACGCCGCCCGGGTCAAGGCGAAGCAGCTTCGAGTCAGCCAAAAGAAGAAGGACCGCCGCAACAAACTGTTCTTGCAGGGCGGCATCGCTATCGCCGCCGTTGCCATCGTCGTTCTGATCTCCGTCATCATCGTGAATTCGATTAAACCGTCAGGTCCGGGCCCGAAAAATATGGCCAGTGACGGCGCTCTTATCGGCGAGGGCATGGTCACCGCGCTGACGCCCGCGCTGCAGCCCGACGCGAACCTGCGGGCATCCGAACCGGATACCTCCGGCGCCGTCGCCAACATTCGCATCTATGTCGACTACCTCTGCCCGCTCTGTGGCGACTTCGAAGACGCCAACAACGAACAGATCGCCAACTGGGTCGATTCCGGAGCTGCGACCGTTGAAATTCACCCGGTGGCCATTCTCACGAGCAAGTCCGCCGGCACCAAGTACTCCCTGCGGGCGGCGAACGCTGCAGCCTGCGTCGCCAACTACTCGCCAGATGATTTCTTCGCCTTCAGCTCGGCCCTGTTCGTTGACCAGCCGGAAGAGACGTCGCCCGGCCGCAGCAACGACGAGATCAAGGCCGTCGTGAAGGATTCCGGCGTGAGCACGGCGGTCTCCAACATCAACTCCTGCATCGATGACGGCACCTATGAATCCTGGGTCAAGGCGGCAACCAATCGCGCGCTCGACGGCCCCATACCCAATTCCTCGATCAAGGCGATCACGAGCGCCCCCACCGTGCTCGTCAATGGCAAGCCGTACACCGGGTCGATCGAAGACCCGAAGGAGTTCGCGTCCTTCGTGCAGGTGGCCCTCGGTGAGACGTACTCCACCTCGACGCCGACGCCCGAACCGACACCCGGCGGGTAGTTACCAGCGGATGCCCCACGCGCATCCGTTTGGCTGTTGCCCGTGGCGGCCCCGAAATCATTTAGGATGGTCTTTCGAGGCTTTGGCCTCATGCCGGCCTGGCGCAATTGGTAGCGCACCACTCTTGTAAAGTGGGGGTTACGGGTTCAAGTCCCGTGGCCGGCCCCACAAACCCCTACTCCCAACTGGGAAGTAGGGGTTTTCGTCTGCCGGTTCGACGCTCTCTCCCCAGGGCCGCACACGGCCTCCACGTACACTGATGGCTGGGGTTTTAAGAGCGGATGCCCGCCCCCGCGCACCCGCGCCCCGAAAGGAAATAAGCATGAGCCTGATCCGGCTGAACGACGTCAGCATCCGCTTTGAGAACACGCAGATTCTGCGCGAAGCGTTCTTTCGCCTCGAACCCGGTGACCGGGTCGGCCTGATCGGCAAGAACGGCTCCGGCAAGTCCACCATTCTCAAGCTGATTCTCGACCAGGTCTCGCCCGATACCGGCGAGGTGACGCTCGAGGACGGCATCCGGGTCGGCTACTTCTCGCAGTTCTCCGAGCTCAACGGCGCGCAGACCATCACCGAGGTGCTCGACGAATTGTTTGTGGCGGTGAAGGCGGTCGAGGCTGAACTCGCCTCCATCGACGCGGCGATCGCCGTCGATTCCTCGGCCAGCTATGACCTCGACCGGCTGATCACCCGCCAGGGCGAACTTTTCGAAGAGATGGACCGCCTGGACGGCTGGGACTACAAGCGCCACATCGACACCGCCCTGACCACCCTCGGATTCGACGAGGCACACCGCGTCTGCTCGATCGACGAGCTCTCCGGCGGCTGGCGCAACCGGGCGGCCCTGGCCAAGATCGTGCTCGAGGCGCCCGACGTGCTGCTTCTCGACGAGCCTACCAACTACCTCGACGTGGCCGGCGTGGAGTGGCTCGAAGCCTGGTTCAAGAGCTTCAAGGGTGCCGCCATCGTGGTCTCGCACGACCGCAAATTTCTGGACGCCGTCGTCACCCGCATCATCGAGGTCGAGAACTATCACCTGCACGAGTATCCAGGCAACTTCGGCGAGTACATTGTGCAGAAGCAGTTTCGGCTGAAGACCCTCGAGGCCCAGTTCGTGCACGAATCCGAGCTGCTCGCTTTTGAAGCCGAGGGAATCGCGGACCGGCGCGAAGCAGCCAAAGCCGAGAGCCGTCAGCTCGGCAACCAGCTCGCCCACATCAAGAAGTCGCGCACGCCGCGCCCGGTCGACCAGATCATCACTGAGATCTACGGCAACCTGCACGTCAAGGACGTGCTCTGCCGGGTCGACGGTCTCGCCAAGAGCTATGGCGACAAAGTGTTGTTCGAGAACCTCAGCTTCGAAGTGCAGCGCGGTAACCGCATCGTCGTGCTCGGCAGCAACGGCAGCGGCAAAACCACCCTGCTGCGCGTGCTCACCGGCGAAGAGACGGCCGACCGGGGTGACGTCGCCTGGGCCAGCGGCGCCGGCGTCGTCTCCTACAACCAGATTCTCGACGAACTCGACCCGAGCGACACGGTCAGTCACGCCGTGAATGCCATGCCCGGCAGCCTCGCGTTGACCGCAACGAAGAAGTCCGTCAACCGCTTTCTGACCATGTTCCAGTTCAGCGAGGCCGACCTCAAGCAGAAGATCGGTGCCCTCTCCGGCGGGCAGCGCGCGCGAGTGGCGATGGCCCAGTGCCTGCTCTCCGGAGCGTCGGTGTTGCTGCTTGACGAACCGACCAACCACCTCGACATGTCGAGCACCCAGGTGATGGAACGCGCGCTCGTGCACTTTCCCGGTGCCGTTGTGGTGGTCAGCCACGACCGGTTCTTCACGGACAAGATCGCCAACCGCCGCCTCGTTTTCGGCAGCGACGGAGCCGCTCCCGGCGAGATCGAGGTCCGCGCAGCCTGACCCGCGCTGTCTACACTTTCCGGGCCCGGGCCCGGAAACTGAGCCCACGATAGATCATGGGCCCGGCGGCACTCAGCGCCCAGCACCTCGTAGTATTACCAGGTGACCCCGGCCCGCGCGCAGACCCGAACGGATTCCTCGGTCGCGCCAGCATCCGCTGTGCCGGTCTGGCTGGCCCTGGTTTTCTCGGTGCTGATCGGGGCGCTGTACGCGGTGCAATCGCGGGTGAACGGCGAACTCGGGCACCAGATCGGCGACGGATTCACCGCAGCCGTCATCTCCTTCGGCTCTGGCCTGGTCATTCTGAGCCTCGGCCTCGTCGTGTTTCGTAGCGGGCGCCGCGGCCTGCAACTGGTCGCCCGCGGTGTGAAAACGAAGCACCTCTCCTGGTGGCATCTGCTCGGCGGCCTGGCCGGCGCACTGTTCGTGCTGTCCCAGGGCCTCGTCGCCGCGCCGCTCGGCATCGCCCTGTTCACGGTGGCCGTCGTGGCCGGCCAGACCGTGAGCGGCGTGCTCATGGACCGTTTCGGCATCGGCCCCGGTGGGCGTCGAACCCTGCACGCGTCCAAAATCGTCGGTGCCGGGCTCGCCCTGGTGGCTGTCGCGTTCACGGTGAGCGGCGAACTGCACGGCAGCGGCGCGCTCTGGTTGCTCGCACTGCCGCTGATCGCTGGCATCGGGCAGGGCTGGCAGCAAGCTGTGAACGGTCAGGTGCGGGTCATCGCGCAAAGCGCCCTCACAGCGACCTTTCTGAATTTTCTCAGTGGCACCATTGCGCTCGTGCTCGCCGCGCTCGTGCACGGCCTGCTGGTCGGCTTCGCGCTCGACCTGCCGAGCAACCCGTGGCTCTATACCGGCGGACTGATCGGCTGCATCTTCATCGCCGGGGCCGCGCTCGTCGTGCGTACCACCGGCGTGCTCATGCTGGGACTCTGCATCGTCGCCGGGCAGCTGCTCTGCGCCCTCGCACTGGATCTGCTGGCGCCGTCGGCGGGGCATCCGCTTGGCCTGACGACCATTGCCGGCACGGCTCTCGCCCTGGTGGCCGTCGTTATCGCCGCGGTGCGCTGGCACCGCCCCGACCACGCACGGGGCACGGCGCGAACACCGGGCCATTCTGACGAACCAAGCGAACGGCTGTGATGGTGAAACGAATTTTAGTGGTCGAACACGAGGCTAATGCTGGTGTGGGGCTGGTCGGGGAGCGAATCCTCGCGGCCGGCATCGACCTGGTTCGGGTCGGCCCGGATGCCGGGGCCCCGATTCCCGGTCGTGCCGACGGCTTCGATGGTGTCGTCGTGCTCGGCGGAACGACCGGGCCGACGGACGACGAACGAGCAGCCTGGCTGCCCCGAGTTCGTGAACTCATCGCAGACTGTCTCCAGAGCGAGGTCCCGCTCCTCGGGATCTGCCTGGGAGCCCAGATGCTCGCCGTCGTAGCCGGTGGAACGGTCGGACGGGTGCGGCGCGGCGCCGAGATCGGCCTCAGCGGTCTCGAGCTGACCGACAGTGCCGCCGCGGATCCCCTGCTCCATGACCTGCCGTCGCTGCTCCGGGCGCTGCAGTGGCATTCGCTCGAAGTACACGAGCTGCCAGCGAACTCCGTGTCGCTATGCGCCAGCGATCGCTGCCCTAACCAGGCTTTTCGTGTCGGCCCCGCGGCCTGGGGGCTGCAATTCCACCTGGAGGCTTCGGCGGCGACCGCCGAAGCATGGGCTGAAAGTGACAGCGACGATTTGCGTGCCGCCGGCTACCTGCCGGAACACGTCATCGACCCCATGCGCGAGAACGAAGACGACCTTCGGCGGGTCTGGTCAGAAGTCGCCGATCGATGGATAGGCCTGGTCTGACTCACAGAACCCCGAGAAACTCCTCGGGGTCGATCGACAGCCGCACGCCCGGCTTCGAATCCTCAGGAATGCCGCCGACATAGAGCCAGCCGAGCAGCTCCTCGTTGTCGCCGAGGCCGTGCAAGACCCGCACCGGGCCGGTGCGCACGAGTGGGCCGGTGCGCCACATCGCGCACCACCCCGCGTCATCGAGAAGCAGCGACAGCAGGTGCGCGACCCCCGCAGCAGCAGCATCCTGTTCCCAGTCGGTCACCTTGAAACTGGCCCGACGCGACGCGACGACCGCGATCAACAGGGGCGCCCGCAGCGGCTTAGCCGCCAGCTTGAGCGCATCACTACCCTCACAAGCGGATGCCGCCACAAACGCCGCCCCCAACCGCTCGCGGGCGTCGCCGCGCAGCTCCAACAGCCGCCACGGACGCAGCGCGCCGTGATCGGCCACCCGCGCCGCCGCGGCAACGAGGGGCAGCAGCTCGGCTCGGGTCGGTGCCAAGGCGCTCACTTTTGAGTAGCTGCGCCGATGATTGACGGCCCGAAAGACAACCGAGGTGGCAGCATCTGTCGTCGACAGCACCGCTCTACTCAGCGGGCGTGAAGTTGAGCGAGATCGAGTTCATGCAGTACCGGTCGCCGGTCGGCGTGCCGAATCCGTCGGGAAAAACGTGTCCCAGGTGTGAGCCGCAGTTCGCGCAGCGCACCTCGGTGCGCACGCTGCCCAGGGAACGGTCTTCGAGCAATTCGACCGCTTCGGGCCGTACCGACTCGTAGAAGCTCGGCCAGCCGCAGCCGGAGTCAAACTTGGTGCCGCTCTTGAACAGCTCGGCGTTACACGCACCGCAGGTGTAGGTGCCGGAGCGCTCTTCGTCGAGCAGTTCGCCGGTTCCGGGGCGTTCGGTTCCGGCTTCACGCAAAACCTTGAACTTCTCCGGGCCCAGCTCGGAGCGCCACTCGTCGTTTGACTTCTTGATTGTGTAGTCCATGGTGGATGTCCCTTCGATCTGGCCGTCCGCACCCGGACAACCTCTACCCAGCCTAAACTCGTGCAGCGACACGCGCATTCCTGGCCGATAGATTTCGCAGCGTTTGCACGGCGACCGGTCGTTCGACTGGGCCGTTCCGGGCGTGCCGGAGGCAACATTCAGCCGCCCGCAAATAGGATGAGCCCGTCGGATAACCCGTCGAAACTGCCCCGGGGGAGAGATAGATCAATGAGTGAGAGCACACCGGCCCCCGCGCAGCGCACCACTCTGCCCGCCGGCAGCGCCCCGATTTCGACCCAGCTCAGCGAGCGCGACGAAGCCGTGCTCGCCTTTGAACGGCAATGGTGGCGGCACGTCGGCGCCAAAGAAGAGGCCATCCGCGCCACATTCGGCCTCTCGGCCGCCCGGTACTATCAGCTATTAGGGGCACTGGTCGATTCACCGTTGGCGCTGGCCTTCGACCCGATGCTTGTGAACCGACTGCAGCGGATGCGTTCCGCACGATCCGAGGCGCGCGCCAGTCGTTCGCTGCCCACCCACGACTAGTACCTGACCGCTTTCCGCCAGAACCGGGCCGTTACACATCGCTCGATTCCGGCCTGGCTGGCCAACCAAGGATTCAATCACCATGGCGCGAAAATTTGCGAAAGACCGTTTCGACACCCACACGCATGCCCTCGACCGGGTGGGTGCTCACCGTGCTCCCGGCAAGAAGGGCCGCGGCTGGATCGGGTTCTGGTGGGCGCTCGGCGTCACCGTGCTGTTGATCGCGGTTGGCGTGGTCGGAATCTTCGCGATCAACAATCGCCTCGACTTCTCCAATATCCCGGGGCTGTCCTCGGCCAGCTCGACCCCGATCCCCACTGAGACCGTCATTCCAACGGCTGAAGCCACCGTCGACCCGGCGCTGACCGTGAATGTGCTGAACGGCTCCGCGGCGAACGGTGTCGCAGCATCCGTCAGCGACACGCTCACCGCCGCCGGCTGGGTGGTCAGCGGCACCGGCAACGCGAGCACAGACACCGAACCGACCACCGTCATCTACTACGCCGATGCCAGCCTGGAAGGCGCCGCCCGCGGCATCGCAGCCTCACTGCCCGGCTCGACGATCGTCGTTTCGTCCAATTTTGTTGACACAGGTGCCAGCCTGACCGTCGTCGTCGGCAACGACTACGTCATTCCTGCGGGCTGATCGTAACTCGAAACTGCCGACGTACTGGGCATTACCTGATTCGTCAAGCCCCTTTTCTTCTGCGGCCACTTCAGTATTATCTGGTTTTGGTCAAACATTTTGTTCGGGCAATACCCGCCCGGATCAAGAACGCTCGCCCAAGGTAACTTGCACCAGTAGGTAACTTGCAACAGAAGACTTGCTCTCGGGGATTTGCTGCTCGTTCAAAATGAACGCAGTCTCTGCGGCAGGGCCCGGAACAGCCAATGGGCCGTGCCGTCGAATTTGAGCAAGGAGTAACACATGGCGAACGGAACCGTTAAATGGTTCAACGCTGAAAAGGGTTTCGGCTTCATCACTGTCGATGGGGGAGGGCAGGACGTGTTCGTTCACTACTCCGCCATTGACATGAGCGGGTACAAGGTGCTCGAAGAAGGCCAGCAGGTCGTCTTTGAGGTCGGTGCCGGAGCGAAAGGCCCCCAGGCTGAATCGGTTCGACCGGCCTGACCCACCCCCTAAACGGGGTCTGTCCCCCACCTAACGCCGCCCGCTGCAACGGGCGGCGTTAGTGTTTACCGGTGACCAAGAAAAAGACAGCCCGCACCATTCGACCGCGAAAGACCGCGGGTCTGCTCGCTCTGATCGTTCCAGCATTGCTGCTGAGCGGATGCACCGGCAGTAGCGCGACGCCGACCAAGACGCAGACGGCCGAAGCGTGGACGTCGAACTATGTCGCCCCCGCCGCTACGGAAATCGCCCCGCTCAGCGGCCTGACCGTTGCGGTCGGGTCGTCGGCACATCCCTCCCTCGCGGCCAAGATCGACAACCACGTGGCCGCCCGCCCGCAGGTCGCGATCGACCGTACCGACCTGGTGTTCGAAGAGCTGGTCGAGGGTGGCATCACCCGATACGTCGCCGTGTGGCAGTCCAGCATTCCCGACCAGGTCGGCCCGGTGCGCTCGATCCGCCCGATGGACCCCGACATCATTGCGCCGTTCGGCGGCCTCGTAGCGTTTTCGGGCGGGCAGCAACGATTCGTCGACGCGATGAACGCGACCGGTCAAATCAGTGCCATCTTCGACTACGACACGACCGGGCTATTTTCTCGTTCCAAGGCTACAGCGGCCCCGCACAACGTTATCCTCGCGGCTTCCGAATTCGTCAACCGAAACGCGACCGTCGCACCGCCCACCCAGCAGTATGCCTATGCGCCCGCGCTCGCCGGGGCATCCGCTGTCGTGGACGGCACCCCGATCTCGGTGATCAACACCCGATTCTCCAACTCCAGTGCCCGCAGCTGGACCTGGAACGCCGAAGCCGCCGCATACCTGCGCGCGCAGGACGGCGCGCCCGATCTGACTCCGGAAGGCGCGCAACTGAAGGCAACGAACGTCGTCGTGGTGCGGGTGAACGTGACCGTCGACCAGAGCATCCCCAAGACCGAGCTGATCGCGTCGGGGGAAGCGTCGATCTCCAGCGGCGGAAAGACCATCGCGGCCACCTGGAGCAAGGACTCCCAGAGCATGCCGATCCGCCTCGTCGATGCCAATGGAGTGACAATTCGGCTGGCACCGGGCAATACCTGGTTTCAGCTCGTACCCAACGGCACCGGCTCGGTCGACCTCGTTCCCTGAGGGTCTGCAGATAGCCCGGCGTCACCCCCGATGCTCGCTTGCACTCTCGACCCCAGAGTGCCAGAATCGTTTTAGCACTCTCGTCATCTGAGTGCTAACCCCATCATCGTTTGGAACGTCCGGGAGGGACGAGTTACACATATGGCAAAAATCATTGCATTCAATGAAGAGGCCCGTCGTGGGCTTGAGCGCGGCCTGAACATTCTGGCCGACACCGTCAAGGTCACCCTCGGCCCGCGCGGACGCAACGTCGTTCTGGAGAAGAAGTGGGGCGCCCCCACGATCACCAACGACGGCGTGTCCATCGCCAAGGAGATCGAGCTCGACGACCCGTACGAGAAGATCGGTGCGGAGCTCGTCAAAGAGGTCGCCAAGAAGACGGATGACGTAGCCGGCGACGGCACGACCACCGCAACCGTTCTCGCCCAGGCCCTGGTTCGCGAAGGCCTGCGCAACGTCGCTGCCGGCGCCGACCCGATCAGCCTGAAGCGCGGCATCGAGAAGGCTACGGCCGCTGTCATCGCCGAGCTCGTCGCCAGCGCCAAGGAAATCGAAACCAAGGAAGAGATCGCCGCAACCGCGTCCATCTCCGCCGGAGACACCGAAATCGGCGCGATCATCGCCGAGGCCATCGACAAGGTCGGCAAGGAAGGTGTTGTCACCGTCGAGGAGTCGAACACCTTCGGCACCGAGCTCGAGCTCACCGAGGGCATGCGCTTCGACAAGGGCTTCCTGTCGGCGTACTTCGTCACCGACCCCGACCGTCAGGAAGCGGTCTTCGAAGACCCCTACATCCTGATCGTCAACTCCAAGGTCTCCAACATCAAGGACCTGCTCCCCATCGTGGACAAGGTCATCCAGACCGGCAAGCAGCTCCTCATCATTGCGGAAGACGTCGACGGTGAGGCCCTGGCCACGCTCGTTGTGAACAAGATCCGTGGCATCTTCAAGTCCGTCGCCGTCAAGGCTCCGGGCTTCGGCGACCGTCGCAAGGCTCAGCTGCAGGACATCGCCATCCTCACCGGTGGACAGGTCATCTCGGAAGAGGTCGGCCTCAAGCTTGAGAACGTCACCCTCGACCTGCTTGGTAGCGCCCGCAAGGTCGTCATCACCAAGGACGAGACCACGATCGTTGAGGGTGCCGGCGACGTCGAAGCCATCGCCGGTCGCGTCTCGCAGATCCGTGCCGAGATCGAGAACACCGACAGCGACTACGACCGCGAGAAGCTCCAGGAGCGCCTCGCCAAGCTTGCTGGCGGCGTTGCTGTCATCAAGGCTGGAGCCGCAACGGAGGTTGAGCTCAAGGAGCGCAAGCACCGCATCGAAGATGCGGTGCGTAACGCCAAGGCTGCCGTTGAAGAGGGTATCGTTGCCGGTGGTGGCGTTGCACTGATTCAGGCCGGCAAGACCGCATTCGAGGGCAAGGCAATCCTTGACCTCGTTGGTGACGAGGCGACCGGCGCGAACATCGTGCGCGTTGCCATTGACGCCCCGCTCAAGCAGATCGCACTCAACGCCGGCATGGAGCCGGGAGTTGTCGCCGACAAGGTGCGCAACCTGCCCGTCGGATGGGGCCTCAACGCCGCCACCGGCGAGTACGTCGACATGATCGCTGCCGGAATCAATGACCCGGTGAAGGTCACCCGCTCCGCGCTGCTGAACGCATCGTCGATCGCCGGACTGTTCCTCACCACCGAGGCCGTCGTCGCCGACAAGCCCGAGAAGAACTCGGCTCCGGCCGGCGACCCCTCGGGTGGCATGGACTTCTAAGTCCCGCCAGCGGTACACGAAAGTGGGCGTCTTCTTCGGGAGGCGCCCATTTTTTGTGCGTTCCGCGTCGAGCCATGAGTTCGGTCCACCCGACAGAGTCATCCTTGCGAGGTAGCGCGTAGCGACTCTGGACGGACGACCGCGCGGTAGTGACCCAGCAGGCTGGAGATATGAAAATGATCCAGCTCCTCCCCGTTCTCGTCGCCGCAGCGGAACTGGGCCTGCTGCGCGCGCTCGGGTTCACAGCGCGTCAGATCCGTCGAATGATTCTCATCGAGAGCGCGCAACTCAGCGCCGCGGCGGTGGTCGTCGGCCTTGTGCTCGGTACGTTCTACGGCTGGGCCGGGGCGCAGTCGCTCATCGGCGGTATCCAGGGCTCACCGGGCATCGTGGTGCCGACGGTGCCGCTCGTGCTGCTCGCGGTTATCGTTGTCGCGGCGGTTGCCCTCACCGCGGTGGCGTCGCTGGCGCCCTCCCGCCGGGCGACCCGCATCACCCCGGTCGCGGCCCTCGCGACCGAGTAGGCGTAGCTGGCCGAGCAGGTGTGGCGCCACCCGAAGGGTCGCCGGCCGGAGCAGAGTTCTTCTCGGGCTTGTCGGCAACGACGGCCTCGGTGGCATGGACTTCTGAGTCCAGCTATTACGACAGAAAGTGGGCGTCTCCTTCGGGAGGCGCCCACTTTTCCGTCCCGCGTTCCGCAGGCGGCCAGACCCGCGCGGCGGGCTGTAACTCAGTGGATGCTGCGGCTCGCCTTCACGAGTTCGGCGCACCGCTCGCCGATCATCATGGTGGTGATGTTCGGGTTGACGGTGACGAGCTCGGGCATCACCGAGGCGTCGGCGACGCGCAGGCCCGTGACGCCCTTAACCCGCAGCTCCGGGTCGAGCGGCGAGAACGCATCGTCGACCGCGCCCATACGCACGGTTCCGGCCGGGTGGTAGACCGTGTTGTGGGTTTTCTCGATGTAGTCGGTGATCTGGGCATCCGTTTGTACGTCGACGCCCGGGTACAGTTCGACGCCAGCCCAATCGGCCATGGCCGGCTGGGCGACGATCTCGCGCGCCTTGCGAATACCGGCGACCATGACGCGCATGTCGTGCGGGTCGGTGAAGTAGCGAGGGTCGACCTTCGGCTTGTCGCGGTAGTCGCTCGAGCGCAGCGTCACCGTACCACGCGACCGGGCATGCGTCACGTTCGGCGTCAGGCAGAAGCCGTTCTCCGTGGTCGGGTACCCCTGGCGGGCGGTGTGCATGTCGAACGGCACCGAACCGTAGTGGAACATGAGGTCGGGGCGGTCGAGACCCTCCTCGGTTGTGGTGAAGATGCCGGCCTCCCACCACTGGGTGGACGTATCGGTCATCGGCTGCTTCGACTCCCACTGAATCACGCCTTCGGGGTGATCCTGCAGGTTCTCTCCAACGCCGGGGGAGTCCGCGAGCACCTCGATGCCGAAGGAGGCCAGCTGCGCGGCTGGGCCGATGCCGGAGAGCATCAGCAGCTTGGGAGAGTCGATGGCGCCGGCCGAGAGGATGACCTCGGCGCAGACAGAGAGACGGTGCGTCTTGCCGAAAGCGGCGTCGACGACGTCCACGCCGATGCAGCGCTTATTCGCGTCGAACACGAGCTTGCGCGCGCGCAGGTCGGTGAGCAGGGTGAAGTTCTCGCGCTGCATGATCGGGTGGATATAGGAGACCGACGACGACGCGCGCGTGCCGTCCGCTTGCCGATTGATCTGAAAGAAATTCGCGCCATTGACCACGGTCGTGCCGGAGTTGAACGTCGTGCGCGGAATACCGGCCTGCTCGCAGGCGTCGAGCAGGGCGACGCCGCACAGATCGTTGGCGGGCACGTTCATCAGGTGCACGGGACCGTCGTGCCCGTGATGGGACGCCTGGTCTTCGTTGGTTTCGAGCTTGGTGAACAGGGGGAAGGTGTTCGCGGCCTCCCAGCCGGTCGCGCCGTGCTTGCCGGCCCAATCGTCGAGGTCTTCCGCCGGCGCCCAGAAGGCGATGCAGGAATTGTGACTCGAACAGCCGCCCATCACCTTGGCGCGGGCGTGCCGCATAAAAGAGTTTCCGTGTTCCTGCGGCTCGATCGGGTAGTCCCAGTCGTAGCCGCTCTCGAGCAGTTCCATCCAGCGGTCGAGTCGCAGAATGGCGTCGATGCCGCGGTCGTCTGGCCCGGCCTCCACGAGGGCGACCTGAACGGCGGGGTCTTCCGAGAGTCGCGCGGCGACGGCGGCTCCCGCCGACCCGCCCCCGATGACGATGTAGTCGAATTCGGTGGGCGTAGCGGGTATTGCAGTGGTCAATTGATTCCTCATCTGGTCGATCTACTCACGCGATAAGCGGATGCCCGCAGCTACCGCTGCTGAAACCAGCCGGTCACGGCCGGGGCCGTGTTCTGGTAGATATGCTTGGTTTCCTGGTATTCGCCGAGGCCCATCGGGCCGAGTTCGCGGCCGGACCCCGACTGGCCGTAGCCGCCCCACTCGGCCTGCGGCAGGTAGGGGTGAAAGTCATTGATCCAGACGGTGCCGTGGCGCAGGGCCTTGGCTATGCGTTGGGCCTTGCCTGCGTCCTGGGTCCAGACCGCTCCGGCCAGGCCGTAGACGGTGTCGTTCGCGATCCGCACGGCATCGGCTTCGGTCTCGAAGGTCTCGATGGTCACGACCGGGCCGAACGCTTCGTCGATCACGACGGACATTCCGCTCGATACTTGGTCGAGGATGGTGGGCGTGTAGTAAAACCCTTCGGTCAGGTCGCCCTCGCCCCAGGTTCCGCCCGATCGGAGGCGGGCTCCCTCGGCCAGACCCTTGGCTACGTAAGCGGTGACCTTGTCGCGGTGGGCGGCGCTGATCAGCGGTCCGGTCTCGGCGTTCGGGTCGAATGGCCCGCCGAGACGAATCTGATTGGCCCGGCGCACCAGCTCGTCGACAAACTTCTCCGCAATGGATGCCTCCACCACGATGCGCGCGCCGGCGGAGCATACCTGGCCCGAGTGCACGAACGCGCCGTTGAGAGCGTTGTCGACCGCGGCATCGAAGTCGGCGTCGGCGAAGATCACGTTCGGGTTCTTGCCGCCGAGTTCGAGGGCGACCTTTTTGACGGTTCCGGCGGCTGCGGCGGCGATCTTCTTGCCGGTTTCGAGGCCTCCGGTGAACGAGACGAGATCGACGTCGGGATGGCTGGCCAGCGGGGCTCCGGCCACAGGGCCCGCGCCGAGCACGAGGTTGGCGACGCCCGCGGGCAGGCCGAGGTGGTCGAGCAGCTCCATCATGAGCATGCTGGTGTGCGGGGTGAGCTCGCTCGGCTTGAGCACGAAGGTGTTGCCCGCCGCGAGGGCCGGGGCGATCTTCCACGCAGCCTGTAGCAGGGGGTAGTTCCACGGCGCGATCAGACCGCAGACTCCGACGGGTTCGTGCACGATGCGGCTGATGACGCGCTCGTCGCCGGCATCGACCATGCGGCCAGTGTCCTGTCCGGCGAGCTTGCCGAAGTAAGCGAAGCAGTTGGCGATGTCGTCCATGTCGATTTCACTCTCGACCAGGCGTTTGCCGGTGTCGAGGGTCTCGGCGCGGGCGAATTCAGCCCGGCGCACGCGCAATTCAGCGGCCACCCGCAGCAGAAAGTCGCCGCGGGTGGGCGCCGGCACTGTGCTCCAGATTCCGCTGTCGAAAGCGGTGCGGGCGGCGCGGACCGCGGCGTGGACATCCGTTGTGGTGGCCTCGCTGACGGTACCGACCAGTGTTTGATCGGCCGGGCAACGGATCTCTCTGCTGCCGGCGTCGCTTGCGGGTACCCAGGCCCCGCTGATGAACAGTGTGGCCGGTGCGGTGGTGGTGCTCATTGTTTGACCTCGTCCGATTCGAAATCGGCTTCCCAGTTGTCTTTGGCCACCTGGTCCTCGGCGAGGGCGGTGTTTCCCGGTTCGGCACGGTTCAGGTGCAGAAAGTCGAGGTGTGTTTCGTAGTGATCGAGCACGTCGGTGATGACCTGCTCCTTGCTGTAGCCCATGAGGTCGTAGCCATGGCTGCCCTCGAGGGAAAAGACCTCCATGCGGTAGTACTTGCCGCTCGCGCTGGCTGCGCGCACCGCATAGGTGGGGGTATCGAATTGAACGGGGTAGATCTGGTACTTGAAACCGCGCTCGTCGCCCATCGAGACGTTCAGGTCGAGATGCGGAATCTGCAGTCCGTCGACGATTCCCTGCGACAGGGTGACTTCCGCGCCCTGCTGGAGCAGCTCATCGTGCACCTCCTGCAAGGCGGGCAGTGCCACGCTCGAAACGAAACGTTCCGCCTGGCGCGGGCCGGGGTAACTCATCGCCCGGGTGAGGCGCTGACGCCAGTTGCGGGCGCGGGCCGGGTCGGTGCTGCGGCCCGACAGCAGGCTGGGCAGGCTGGCCCGAAAACTGTCGGTGAGCGATTGTTCTACCCGTAGTGCCTTGTAGAGCCCGAGCATGACGAGCAGCAGTACGGCCGAGAACGGCAGCCCCATGATGATCGTGGCATTCTGCAACGTCGGGATACCGCCGACCAGCAACATCGCCATGGTCAGCACGCCCGTGGTCACCGCCCAGAAGATGCGCAGCCACTTGGGCCCGTCAGACTCAGAGTCCTTGAGGTGTGAGGTGAAATTCGCCATGACGAGGGCGCCGGAGTCGGCGCTCGTGACGTAGAACAGCAGTCCGGTGAAGGTGGCGATCGCAGCGGTGGCCGGGGCGAACGGAAACTCGGCCAGCAGGGAATAAAATGCTCGCTCCGGGGAATTCATTGCGACCTCGCCGAAGCCGGCGTCGCCGCCGATCACGATTGCGAGAGCACTGTTCCCGAAGACTGCGATCCAGATGAGGATGAAAGCAAATGGCACGATCATGGTGCCGGCGACGAACTCGCGAATGGTACGGCCGCGGCTAATGCGGGCCAGGAACAGGCCGACGAACGGAGCCCAGGCGATCCACCAGGCCCAGAAGAACAGGGTCCACCAGTTCAGCCATTCGTCAGGACGGTCGTAGGCGAAGGTGTCGAGCGTCATCGCCGGGAAACGGCTGAGCGTGTCACCGATGTTGAGCACGATGGCGTCGAGGAGAAAGCTCGTGTTGCCGGCGATGAGCACGAACAGCATGAGCCCGACGCTGAGCAATACATTTAGTTCGGACAACCGTCGAATGCCCTTTTCGACCCCGGACACGACGGAAATCGTGGCCATCACCACGCTGAGAGCGATGAGCGAACCCTGCACCAGAAGGGTCTCCGGCGTTCCGAACATGAAGGTTAGGCCGTAGTTGAGCTGGGCGACGCCGATGCCGAGGCTCGTGGCGATGCCGAAGATAGTGCCGAGAATTGCGGCGATGTCGACCACGTCGCCGATCGGTCCGTGAATTCTCTTACCGAAGATGGGATACAACGCCGAACGGATGCTCAGCGGCAGGTTCTGCCGGTAGGCGAAGTAGCCGAGGGCCAGGCCCATGAGTGCGTAGAGCGCCCAGCCGGTGATGCCGTAGTGGAACAGCGTCCAGACCATGGCCTGACGGGCGGCCTCAACCGAGCTGCCGTCGCCGGTGGGCGGAGCGAGATATTGGGTGACTGGCTCGGAGACCGAGAAGAACATCAGGTCGATTCCGATGCCGGCGGCGAACAACATGGCCGTCCAGGTGAACAGGCTGAACTGCGGACGCGAGTGGTCTGGTCCGAGGCGGGTCTTACCGACGCGGGACAGGGCGACGACGATCACGAACACGAGGACGACCGTGACGATGAGAAAGTAGTACCAGCCGAGGTTGACGGAAACCCAACCAACGACGGCGGCGATGACGTCACTGGCGTTGGTGGGGGCCAGGATCGCCCACAGCGCTATCGCGATGATGCCGGAGGCGGAACCGAAGAAGACTGTTTTATTGACCCGGGTCTTGTTCTCCGGTGGGCCGGCGGCGGGACTCTCCGGGGGAAGAGCGGGAGTGTGGGCAGAGAGAGTCATCTCATCCTTGGTGCTCGGTGTGATGTCTCGATGGCGCCAGTGCCCGATATGCGCACTGGCAATCCGAGTGGCCGCGGTGGCGGCGTGGTGCGCGTCTGTCAGTCTAGCAAGGCAAGATCCGCGTCTTTCCGGGCCTCTTCGGGGTTCAGGGTGTTATCCCGCGCGGGATATCACAGATTCCTGGTTGTGAGTTTCTACCGCCGAGGTGTGAGATTCACGCCGCTTTTCGCGAAAATTCGCCCAAGGCTCACACCTCGGTGCAGCGCACCTACCGTGCGAACAGTCGGGTGTTGGCCTGCTCGGTCTCGGCGTACTGCTGCCCGGCCACGCTCAGCGCCTGGTTGAGCACGGTCAGGCTTTCCTCCAGCTGCTGGTGCATGCCGCGCCACTCGGCGAATGCGCCCTGAAAGGCGGCGGAGGCCTGGCCGGTCCAGAACCCTTCGAGACTGGTCAGCTGAGCGTTGAGATCGCCCACATCGGCCTGCACTCGCGCGATGGTGCCGCGGGCGGTGCTCGCGGTGCTCTGCACCGCATCGCTGTCGACCTGAAAGCTCGTCATGGTGTGCCCTTCTCCTACATAACAGTGGTTGGTGACTGTGAGAGTAGAAGAGGAGCGGCAGTATCCGCTTGTCAGGCGCAGATCTGTGAGCGGATGTCGCCACCCGTACCCTGGGGAGGAGCCCCTACGGGATGACGGGCTGGGCGTGCTGCGGGGCGCTCGGCGTTCCGGCGAGGGGCAGCGAGACACGGAAGGTGGCACCGCCGCCGGGAGTGTCGACGACGTCGACGGTGCCGTTGTGGCTCGCGACGATCGCGGCGACGATGGCGAGTCCGAGGCCGCTGCCGCCGGTTTCGCGAGCGCGAGACGAGTCGGCGCGCCAGAATCGCTGGAAGATCTTCTCCCGAATCTGCGGCGGAATTCCCTCGCCGTGGTCGATCACGGCGATGGAAGCTCGCTGGGCGTGCGGGTCGACCATCACCTCGAGCTCGATCGGGCTGTCCGAGGCGGTGAAGCGCATCGCATTGCCCATCAGGTTGGTGATGACTTGCCGAATCTTGTTCTCTTCGGCCATGACGATCGGCGGCAGTTGCGGCTCCACCGGCAGTACAGTCAGGTCAGCCTCGGGCAGAACGACGGTTCCTCGACGCGGTTTGCGGGTGCGCAGCCGGGCCAGGGTGGCGCCGGCGAAGGCGATGGCTCCGGTCGGCGTGCCGGTTCCGGACGGCCGGGCGATGGCGCCGGTGGTGACGCTCTCTGACGAGTCGTTTTCGAACGGCACAATTTCGCCGGAGTCGCCGTCAACGTGCCCGTCGAGCGGCCCGACAACAGCCGGGGGAGTGAGTACGGTAACCTGGCGGCCCGGGGAGCTCGCCATGGCGTCGAGGGCGGCGTCACGGGCCAGGGGAACGAGGTCGACCGGGGTCAGCGCGAGCGGCTTGGTCTCGTCGAGGCGAGCGAGTTCGAGCAGGTCCTCGACCAGGCCGCCCATGCGGATGGCCTCTTTCTCGATGCGTTCCATGGCCTGAGCAACATCTTCGGGGGTTTGCAGCGCGCCCATGCGGTACAGCTCGGCGTAACCGCGCACCGAGACGAGGGGGGTGCGCAGCTCGTGGCTGGCATCGCCGACGAAGCGGCGCATCTGGTCGATGGTACGGGCTCGGTCTTTGAAGGCGCGGTCGATGCGGCTGAGCATGATGTTGAGCGAGCGGTTGAGGCGACCGACCTCGGTGTTTGGGGTGGCGCCGCCGAGCCGCTGGCTGAAGTCGCCGTCGGCGATGGCCGCGGCGGTCTGTTCCGCCTCACGCAACGGCACGAAGGTGGTCGTGACGAGCACCCGGGTGAGCATGGCACCAATCAACACGACCCCGGCGCCGAAACCCAGAAAGATCGTGAGATAGGTGGCCATGGTGTTCTCGGTCGGCCGCAGCGAAACGGCCATGACGAGGGTGCCGTAGGTGCCGGTAGGGCTGATCACCACGGGCACCATGATGGCGTGAAACTCGGTGTCGTGGGCAGCGTCCCAGAGTGTCTGAATCTGCCCGTCGAGCTGCGATACCCGCTTCAGGTCGAGCGGCATACCCACCACAGGCAGCTCAGCGTGGTCGCGTTCCTGCCAGGTGCGGGTGATCAGGGCGCCGTCCTGGTCATACAGGGCCACGAAGTAGTCCGACGCGACGCCCTTGGTGTCACCCTGCGAGAACACGCTCGACGAGTAGCCGCTGAGCGCGGTCTGCGTGTCGACCTGCAGCTGCGTGTCGACCTGGGTCACCACATACTGCTTGAGCATGGCCATGGTGCCGATGCCCGAAACGAGCAGGCCGAGCGTGAGCATCAGCACCGTGACACCGGTGATCTTGGAACGGAGGGAGATGCTGCTCCACCGCCTGGAGAGGGTTTCGTGCATAAGTGTGGATTTAGTCTACGAAAGCTCGCTGTGCCTAAGCCCCATGGATCATGCCTTGGCAGCCTTGAGCATGTAGCCGAAGCCACGCTTGGTCTGGATGAGCGGTTCGCTCGAGTGCACGTCGACCTTGCGGCGCAGGTAGGAGATGTAGCTCTCCACGATTCCCGCGTCACCGTTGAAGTCGTACTCCCAGACGTGGTCGAGGATCTGCGCCTTTGACAGCACCCGGTTGGGGTTCAGCATGAGGTAGCGCAGCAGCTTGAACTCGGTCGGGCTCAGCTCGATGGCCTCGGTGCCCACGAGAACCTCGTGGGTGTCCTGGTCCATGGTGAGCTCGCCGGCGCGGATCACGGCATCCTCGTCGGCGTGCATGGTGCGGCGCAGAATGGCCTTGATGCGCGCGACGATCTCGTCGAGGCTGAACGGCTTGGTCACGTAGTCATCGCCGCCGACCGTGAGGCCGGTGATCTTGTCCTCGGTGTCGTCTTTTGCCGTGAGGAAGAGGATCGGTGCGGTGTAGCCGGCCGAACGCAGGCGCTTGGTGACCCCGAAGCCGTTCATGTCGGGGAGCATGACGTCGAGAATGATGAGGTCGGGTTCCTCCTCGAGCACGGCGGAGATGGCCTGTGCACCATTGCCAACGGCGCGCACGGCGAAGCCGGCGAAACGGAGGCTGGTGGTGAGGAGATCGCGAATATTGGGTTCGTCATCGACGATAAGGATGCGGGGGCCGTCAGTCATGCCACCAGTATCTGCGCGTTAGCTGGAGCTTTGCTGAGAGTGGGCGGTACGTGGTGGGATCGGCGGGCGGTGATCCGTTGTGCGGCACGAATTACCGACATGATGGGAGGAACGATCGACGTGTTTCAACCTGAGGACCGATATGACCCGCACCAGAATCAGCTCGGCCCCGGCCTTGACGCTGCCACAACTGGATGCCCCGCGCCGGCTGATCGGCGGTCGCACCTTCGACTTCGATCGTGAGGTGGCCGTGATGGCCATCATCAATCGCACGCCGGACTCGTTCTATGACCAGGGCGCAACGTTCGCTCTCGACGCATCCGTTGTGGCGGCCCGTCAGGCTATTGCCGACGGGGCCGACTGGATCGATATCGGCGGTGCGAAGTTCGCGCCCGGGCCGGCCGTGCCGATCGAGCAGGAGATCGACCGGGTGGTTCCGGTGGTCGAGGCCCTGCGCGGTTCCGGGGTCGTCATCTCGGTCGACACCTTTCACCCCGCCGTGGCCGCCGCGAGCATCGCCGCCGGCGCGCACGTGATCAACGACACGACCGGGGTGCATGACCCCGCGATGGCCGATGTCGTTGCAAACAGCGATGCCACCCTGGTGATCACGCACAGTCTCGCGGCGCCGCGCATGCCGTACCCGGCGCCGCATTACGACGATGTCGTGGCCGAGGTGAGCGCGTTTCTGCTCGCCAGGGTCGACCGTGCGGTCGGGCGCGGGGTGCCGCCCGAACGCATCATCATCGACCCTGGCCATGACCTCAACAAGACCACTCGGCACTCGCTCGAACTGACCCGTCGGCTCGGTGAGATCGCCGGCCTCGGCCTGCCCACCCTGGTGGCCGTGTCGAACAAGGATTTCGTGGGGGAGAGCCTTGACCGTGAGCGCGGCGAACGGGTCGAGGGGTCGCTGGCCGCCATGACGGTCTGCATTCTGCAGGGCGCCCGCATCGTGCGCATGCACAACGTGCGGGCCGCCGTCGACGCCGTGCGCATGACCGAGGCCATCCTCGGGTTTCGCGAGCCTGCCTACGAGCGTCACAACCTCGCCTGATGGGTGCCGAAGTGCCCTCGCGGGTTGAGTCGTCGGTGCGGGCCGAACTACCTCCGAGCTCTGAGTCTTCCGTACGCGCCGAACTGCCGCCACGGGCCGAATTGATCGAGTGTTACCGGGTGGCTGACCGCTCGGTGCCGTGGGTGCGCGTGAATTTCATCGCGAGCCTCGATGGCGCCGCCACGGTTGACGGCCTCAGCGGTGGCCTGAATAACGCCGACGACAAGCTGGTCTTCGACACCCTGCGGCTGCTCACCGACGTTATTCTGGTCGGCGCCGGAACCGTGCGGGCCGAGGGCTATGGCGGCATTCTCCTGTCAGAGGATGACGCGGCCTGGCGCGTGCAGGCGGGCCTGGCCGCCCAGCCCCCCGTTGCGATTGTGTCGGGGCGGCTGGATCTTGAGCCGGGGCATCCGGTTTTCGTTGATGCGGCGACCCGGCCGATCGTGCTGACCCATGCGGCCGCACCGGCCGACCGCCGGGCCGCGCTCGCCGCCGTGGCCGACGTCGTCATCTGCGGCGACGAGGCGATCGACCCGCGCCGTCTGGTGGCGGAGCTCGCGGCGCGGGGCCTGCCGCAGATTCTGTGCGAGGGCGGTCCGCACCTGTTCGGTGACCTTCTCGCGGCGGACCGAGTCGACGAGCTCTGCCTGAGCCTCGCCCCGGTCCTCGTCGGAGGCTCCGCCGGGCGCATCGCGGTTGGGGAGGCCGCGGCGACCCGAGCCATGGAACTGCTGCACGTGCTGCGCGCCGGCGACATGCTCTTTTTGCGCTACCTGCGCCCCGCCGGCTGAGCGGGGGCGGCTGAGCGCGCGTGCTGATCGCGTGCTGGTGGGCGGCCTGCGCCGGGCCGCACCGGCTGGGCCCACCTTATAACCCTGGGCCCAGTTTATAAACTGGGCCTGTGGACGGGGCCTGGGCCCCGTCCACAGCCACTGGGGGACGCGGGTGTGTGCGGGGCTGGTGGGGGGTGAGCCGCTCGGCGAGAGGTGAGTTGGGGGCATCCGCTCGCCGAGACGTGAGTTTGGGGGCGGGTCGGCGCAGGAAACTCACGGGTCGGCGAGGTCGCTGGACAAAACTGCCCGCGGGTCAGACAGCGAGGGGGCCGTGAGGCTCTGGGCGTCGAGGATCGTGTAGCTGTAGCCCTGTTCGGCCAGAAAACGTTGGCGATTCTGCGCAAAATCCTGGTCGACCGTGTCGCGGGCGACCAGCGTGTAGAAGTTCGCCGACAAGCCGGACACCTTGGGCCGCAGCAGCCGGCCGAGGCGCTGGGCTTCCTCCTGGCGGGAGCCGAACGAGCCCGACACCTGGATGGCCACGGTCGCTTCGGGGAGGTCGACCGAGAAATTCGCGACTTTCGAGACGACGAGCACCTTCACCTCGCCCACCCGGAACGCTTGGTACAGCCGCTCGCGTTCGTCGATCGGCGTGGCGCCGGTGAGCTGCGGGGCGTTCAAGACCTCGGCGAGTTCGTCGATCTGGTCGAGGTATTGGCCGATCACGAGGATGCGTTCGCCTTCGTGCTTGGCGATCAGCGCCTGTACCACGCCGAGCTTGGCCGGTGCGGTCGCGGCCAGGCGATAGCGCTCGTCGTCGGCGGCAGCGGCGTAGCTGAGCCGCTCGGACTGCGGCAGGTCGATGCGCACCTCGTAGCAGTTGGCCGGGGAGATGAAGCCCTGGGCCTCGATCTCTTTCCACGGGGCGTCGAAGCGCTTCGGGCCGATCAGGCTGAACACGTCGCCCTCCCGGCCGTCCTCCCGCACGAGCGTGGCGGTGAGGCCGAGGCGGCGGCGCGCCTGCAGCTCAGCGGTGAGCTTGAACACGGGCGCGGGCAGCAGGTGCACCTCGTCGTAGATCACGAGGCCCCAGTCCATCGCGTCGAGCAGTTCAAGGTGCGCGTACTCGCCCTTGCGCTTCGCGGTGAGAATTTGATAGGTCGCAATGGTGACCGGCTTGACCTCTTTCACCTGGCCGGAATACTCGCCGATCTCCTCTGCGGTCAGGGTGGTGCGCTTGAGTAACTCGTCCCGCCACTGGCGCGCGGAAACCGTGTTGGTCACCAAAATGAGCGTGTTCGTCTTCGCGGTCGCCATGGCTCCGGCGCCGACGAGGGTCTTGCCCGCGCCACAGGGCAGCACGACCACGCCGCTGCCGCCGTCGAAGAAGCTCGCGACGGCCTTGTTCTGGTAGTCGCGCAGCGCCCAGCCGTCTTCCAACAGGGCGATGTCGTGCGGGGTTCCGGGCGTGTACCCGGCGAGGTCTTCGGCCGGCCAGCCGAGTTTGACCAGCTCCTGCTTGAGCTGTCCGCGTGCCCACGCCTCCACCAGGTATGTCTCCGGTGACGGATGCCCGATCAACAATGGCGCGATTCGTTTGGCTCCGGCGATTTCGGTGAGCACGGCCTGGTCGCTGCTGTGCAGCACGAGGGCGCCCTCGGAATCGCGCTCGATGACGAGCCGGCCGTAACGCCCGACGGTCTCGGTGATGTCCACGCTGACCGTTTGCGGTATGGCGAATTTGGAATATTTCTCGAGCGTTGCGAGCATATCCGACGCATCGTGCCCGGCCGCACGGGCATTCCACAGGCCGAGCCGCGTGATGCGGTAGGTGTGGATGTGTTCGGGCGCGCGTTCCAGCTCGGCGAAAACGGCGAGGTCGTGACGAGCATCCTCGGAAAGAGGGTGGGCGACTTCGAGCAACACCGTGCGGTCACTTTGGACAATCAGGGGGCCATCAGACATAGCGCCCAATCCTACTCTCGTCAGTCCGCGGTCCTGTCCAGAGGCTGGTCATTGCGCACGCATTCATGACTCTCGTCAGTGCGCGGTCCTGTCCAGGGGCTGGTCATTGCGCTCTCACTCTCGTCCGGTCGTCGGTCGCGTCCAGCGGATGCCCGCGCGCAGGCCGGTCAGGGCGCCGGTGTGATGCTGAGGATGCTCTTGAGCGGTAGGGTGCGCTCGATATCGGCACGGCGGTCCCGGGCCCGAAAGCGTCCGTTGCTGACGCTGGCCGGTTCGAGCAGGTAGTCCACCACAGCGCCGCCGGGCATCGCAATGCTCACCAGGATGGTCTGCTTGGCCTTGATGGCGGTGTCGAGCTGGCGGGTGAGCCAGGCATCCGCTACCGAAATACCACTTTCGGCGCCGAGTCGTAGCTTCTCGACCAGGTTGCGGGCGGTGTCAACCGTCGGCGTCAGCGTGACGTGGGCGATCTGGTGGCGGCGCAGGTGCACGATCTCACCGAGGTCGTCCTCGGCGGCGACCGGATAGCGCGCGTCACTGAGTGCCCAGAACACGGCGTCACCGGCGAAGCGGCTGAGCAAGTGTTCGCTGTCGCCGGCGCGCACGAGAGCGAGTGGCGCTAGAGTTTGGTCGACGGCGATCGTGCCGAGCAGCGCGGCATCCGCTGAGCAGACGTAGCTCAGAAAAACAGTCTCATCGCCGACCGGAGCGACCGGGGTGTTCGGTGCGCCGGTGAGACTTCCCACTCGCACCCGACCGTACCGCAAAGCCGACTCCTTGATGAGGTAATCGACCGGCTGCGGAATGCCGGTGAGCGAGATCGACGAGAGAAAAGCCAGCAGCGAGTCGGCGTTCTCGCCCGCGGCCAAGGCGCGATTGACGGATGCCGCGGTGATGCGATAGCTCGACGCCAGCTCGCGGCTCTCCACGTCGGCCATCCCGCGCAGGCGGGAGTCGATGGACGGTGCGAGCGGTCCGGGCGCGACGATCGAGAGGTCGTGCTGCAGATACACCGCGCCGACCTCGGTCGGGAGCGCGATCGCCATGGTGTCCACGGCCGCCTCGAGGTCGCCGCGCAGTACGCTCGCGCCGGCCGTGCTGGTGGTGTCGTGGGCGGTGATGCCGAGCAACTCGGCGTCGCGGGCGAACTCGGTGAGCTGTGCGAGCATCCACTCGCCGCCGGCCGGGTACAGCCAGGCGATGAACGTGGTGAGGCCGTCTCCCCAGAGCAGCCCGGCCTGACGCGGCAGGATATCGGCCACGATCGGCGGGAGCGCCGCCTGCCAGGCCGCGGCCAGAGCCGCCCAGCGCGCGGTCGTGCGTTCGAGCAGCCAGCCTTCGCCCGCCTCGGTCTCCATCCAATAACCGTCGGAGCGGGCGAGCAGGTCGGCCCGCGATGCCAGGGCCAGGATCGGGGCCACCAGATCGACGTCGACGGACATCACGGCGGACAGTCGCTTGGTGTCGGGCAGGCCTAGCCCGCCCCGGCTGAGCTGCCGGGCAGGCTCGCGGCTGAGCTCGTTGACCAGCTCCGCGATCGATGACACGACCGCGAAGGCGCGTTCGGCGGCCAGCTGGTCGATGAAGGCGACCTCGGTGTCGGGGACAGCGGTGAGGGATGCCGGGGGCAGAGCGACCGCGAGGTCGGCGGCACCCGGCAGGCCCTGGGCCGGCCAGCGCGCCAGGTGAGCCGACACGGCGTCGTAAGGAATGCAGCATCCGGCGGCGTGATCGGCGAGGAGCTGGGCGTGCAGGGTGTCGACCCGGCTGGTTACCTCGGTCAGCGTGACCTCGGTCGACCCCAATTCCCGCAACCGGTTCGTCACCGCTTGGAGGGTGGGAACGGAATTGTTGCTCGTGAGCTGCCCGGCTACCGCCAGAACGGCGAGCGTCGAACGGTCGAGGTGGCTCAAGGCCAGTTGCACATTGCCCGGGTCAAGCAGGGCCTCGGCCAGATCGAAGAAGTCACGGATGCCGCTCGCAGAAATGCCGCGCACCCCGATAACGCGCCGCAGCTCGGCATCGGGCAGGACCCGAAGTCTCGATGCGAGGCCGAGCATTACTCGCGGTCTCGTCGAGCTTCGCGGCTGCGGCGAACTCCCACAGAGATCATGAGCGCGATGATGAGCACGAAGCCGAAGGGCAGTCCGTAGAGCGGAAGGATGAAGATTGGTGGCCAGATACCACGGCTGAATCCGTCATTGGCGCCGACGCCCATCGCCGTTGCGATGATCACCGCGACGAACGCCAGAATCGACAGCCCCACCACGCTCGCCACCATGTAAGCGAGAACGCGCTCAAGCCGGCTGACGGGGTGTGGAGTTTGATTGGTCACCTGCTAAGGATACGGGCACGCCGGTGCCACAACCGAATATGCTGGGTTCACACCCCGCGCACTTTTGTGCGCCCAAAACTCAGTGAGGTTCAGATGCCCACCGGCAAGGTCAAGTTTTACGACGAGGAGAAAGGCTTTGGCTTCATCACATCCGATGACGGTCAAGAAGTCTTTCTCCACGCTTCCGCCCTGCCCTCCGGCGTAACCGTCAAGGCCGGCGCGAAGCTCGAATTCGGCATCGCCGACGGCAAACGCGGCGCCCAGGCGCTCTCGGTACGAGTGATCGAGGCGCCGCCGAGCCTGAGCAAGTTCAACCGCAAGCCGGCCGACGATATGGCCATCATTGTGGAAGACCTCGTGAAGCTGCTCGACGGTATCGGCACCAACCTCAAGCGTGGACGCTACCCCGAGTCGAGCCACAGCAAGAAGATCGCGGCGATGCTGCGCAAGGTTGCCGAGGAACTGGATGCCTGAGCTGACAGACGCTGAGCCCACCGCGGTCGAGCCTACCGCGGTCGAGCTCACCGCGGCCGAGCCCACCCGGCCGGCCGACGCCACCCTGCTGGCGGCCGTCGAGCTGGCCCGCGCGGCGCTGCTGGAGATCACGACCGACGACACCATCGGCGAGGTCATCGGCCACATCGACGAGGGCGACCTCGTGGTGTCGCTGCTGTTCGACTGCCTAATGACCGGCTACCCGGGCTGGCGCTGGACCGTCACCCTCGCGCGGGTCGACGAGAACTCCGAGCCGAAGGTGCTCGAAACCGAGCTCACACCCGGCGATGACTCGCTGCTCGCACCCGAGTGGGTGCCGTGGTCGGATCGCCTCGTCGACGACGGTGGCGACGACAGTGAAGCGGATGCTGACGA
The DNA here is from genome assembly GCF_004403435.1 of Cryobacterium sp. TMT1-66-1. Classification (NCBI taxonomy): domain Bacteria; kingdom Bacillati; phylum Actinomycetota; class Actinomycetes; order Micrococcales; family Microbacteriaceae; genus Cryobacterium; species Cryobacterium sp. TMT1-66-1. The sequence continues at coordinate 156,524 of NZ_SOGP01000002.1, read as the reverse complement.
CACCGACGACGACGAGTCAGACGATGACGATGACGATGACGATGACGACGAGTCGGATGACGATTTAGACGAGGACTCGGATGACGACGCAGAGTCGGGCGACGACGACGCGGATGACTCGCTCGACGCGCTCGACGGCATCGACTTCGACGAGGCGCTAGCGGCGGCGGAACTGCACCCAGGCGAGACCGAAGAGGCCGAGGCCGACGCCGATCACAGTGCACCACAGCCACCAACCCGCGGTCGTCGCGCTCGCCGCCCCTAAGCCTGACGCTGCCGGCGCCGTGACCTCAACGATGAGGGCGGCGCCGAGAGCGACCAGCCAGACGATGGTGCCGACGAACAGGGCTTTGCGGGCATCCGTTCGCGCGGGCAGCGGATCGGGCCGACGTTCGCTGTCTTTCAACCAGAGACGCATGACCCGATCCTTTTGTTCGCTAGTTGCCGAGGTGTCCGACGACGTGCTCGATGGACGCCACGAGCTTCTTGACGTCCTCCGGGTCGATCGCCGTGAAAGTCGCGATGCGCAGCTGGTTGCGGCCGAGCTTGCGGTACGGCTCGGTGTCGACGATGCCGTTGGCGCGCAGCGTCTTACTGATGGCTGAGGCGTCGATGGCGTCGTCGAAGTCGATCGTGACGACAACCTGCGAGCGGTGCGTCGGTTCGGCCACGAACGGGGTCGCGTAGTCGACGCCGGCTGCCCAGTCATACAGAACGGATGACGATGCCTGCGTTCGCGCCGACGCCCACGTCAGTCCGCCGCTCTGGTTGATCCAGTCGATCTGGTTTTCCATCAGCAGCAGGGTGCTGAGGGCCGGCGTGTTCAGCGTCTGGTTCAGGCGCGAGTTGTCCACGGCGTTCTTGAGGCTGAGGAACTCGGGAATGTACCGGCCGCTCGCCGCAATGCGTTCGACGCGCTCGAGCGCGGCGGGGGAGAAGAGGGCGATCCACAGGCCACCGTCGGAGGCGAGGTTTTTCTGCGGGGCGAAGTAGTAGACATCCGCTTGGCTCGCGTCGAAGTCGATGCCGGCCGCGGCGCTGGTGGCGTCGATGACGGTGAGGGCGCCGGCATCGCCGTCGACCCGGGTGACCGGGGCCATGACGCCGGTCGAGGTTTCGTTCTGGGGCCAGGCGTAGACGTCGATGCCGTCGCGCACCACGAAGTCGCTGCGTGAACCGGTGTCGGCTTTGATCACGTCGGGGGCTTCGAGCCAGGGGGCGGCGGCCGCCTTGGCGAACTTGCCGCCGAATTCGCCGAAGACCAGGTTCTGCGCGCGGGTTTCAATGAGGGAGAAGGCGGCGGCATCCCAGAATGCGGTCGAGCCGCCGTTGCCAAGCACAACTTCGTAGCCGTCGGGAATGCGAAACAGTTCGCCCAGGCCGGCGCGCACGCGACCGACGAGGTCTTTCACGGGGGCCTGGCGGTGCGATGTGCCGAGCACTCCGGTGCCGAATCCCAGCAGGTGGTCGAGCTGTTCGCGCCGGATTTTCGATGGGCCGCAGCCGAATCGTCCGTCGAGGGGGAGCAGATCGGTGGGAATCAGTAGGTCGGCCATACGGCGATTCTAGTTGCCCAGCTGCGGGCGGGTAGGCTTGTGACGCTGTGCGGGCCCGGCCGGGGCCGCCAACGGAGCACCATTCACTTACCTATGAACGGTGCGCGCACGAGCCGAATGAAGGGCTGCGGATGAGCGATCTGATCGACACCACCGAAATGTATCTCCGCACGATCCTCGACCTGGAGGAAGAGCAGATCGTGCCCCTGCGGGCGCGCATCTCCGAACGCCTCGGTCACTCCGGCCCGACCGTCTCGCAGACCGTCGCGCGGATGGAACGAGACGGCCTCGTCATCGTGTCAGGGGATCGACACCTGGAACTCACCCCGGCCGGCCGCAGCAAGGCGGTGCACGTGATGCGCAAGCATCGCCTGGCCGAACGGCTGCTCAGCGACGTGATCGGACTCGAGTGGGAGTTCGTGCACGACGAAGCCTGTCGCTGGGAACACGTGATGAGCGAGCAGGTCGAACGCAAGATTTTGGAGTTGCTCGGTCACCCGACCGAGTCCCCCTACGGAAACCCGATTCCGGGCCTCGACGAGTTCGGTGAGTCCGCGGCCGTTGCCTTCATGGCCGGGGTGACCAGCGTGCTGTCGGTGGTGGGGAATTCGACCGTGCCGGTGACCGCGGTCATCCGTCGTCTCGGTGAACCCGTGCAGTTCGACCCGGAGCTGCTGCTGCAGCTCAAGCAGAGCGGTGTGATGCCCGGTGCGACCGGGGCGTTTTCGGCCGCCGGATCGTACGTTCTAGTACAGGTCGAGGGTTTTGGTGCTGGATTAGAGCTGCCCAACGAGGTTGCCGGGCACATTTTCGTGACCACACCGATCGGCTACGTGCCAGTCGTACACTGACATCTCGCCGGGTTCGCTGCTTGATGAATCGAGCCAGTCGTCACGACCTGAACGGGCGTCCGTTACCAATCCGTTAGAAATGTACCGTTTCAGGGTGACAAATGGGCGAGCTTCTTGTAGCCTCGGGGATGTCCCACAGACCATGAAAGGTCGAAGGACTCTAGCCAAGACGCCTGCTTACCCCGTCTCTTGGTTCGGAACACACCCGCGATTAGCGAAGTGGACGGGACAACGACCTAGTGTTGTCGAGGCGCCGGAGGTTAAAACTTTGGCTGCATTAGGAACAAGAAGGTCCCGACGCGGGCTGAGCCGAACATCTGATTCCCTGGAAAAAGTGGAATCGTCGGCACACTCCCACCGAGCACTGTCGCGCGCGACCCCGAAGAAGCGCCGTGGCGGTTTCGCCAACATTGTCGTCATGACCCTCGCCACCGGACTCGTTGCCACCATGGCTCTCCCGGCGTATGCCTTCGCTCCCGGCTCGAAGGACGCCTCCTTCAAGGCCACCGAGTCCACGGAGATGTCCAAGGCTCAGGCGCAGGCTGTTGAAGTCGATGCGCAGGCCGCCACCGTGAGCGTGGCTCGCGAGGGTTTCACCGCCACCACTCCCGAAGAACTTGCTGCTGCCGTTGCCGCCGCCGCCGCGGAAACCCGCCGTGTCGAGGTTGCCGCGCAGATGACCTCCTACGCCGCAAGCTATTCGGGCCCGAGTGTTGCCGACTTCCTGGCCAACCCGACCTACCCGAATTTTGATCTCGCATCCGTTTTCAATGTTGCCTCGCAGTATCAGGGCACACCGTATGTTTACGGTGGCGCCACCCCGGCCGGCTTCGACTGCTCCGGCTTCATTATGTACGTCTACGCGCAGTTCGGCATCAGCCTGCCGCACTCCTCAGTGGGCCAGGGGGCGGCCGGTACCAAGATCTCGATCGAAGACGCCGTGCCCGGCGACCTCGTGATCATGGACGGCCACGACGGCTTCTACGCGGGCAACGGAAACATTCTGCACGCGCCGTACACCGGCCAGTCCGTGCGGATCCAGCCGATCTGGACCAGCGACTATTACATCGTGCGGATCGGCATCTAGTTCGTCTCCTCGCGTGAACACTAGGTAACAGCTCACACAAATGGCGCACACAGGTTCACCTGTTGCGCCATTTGTGGGTTAACCTAGTGCCCTGATGTAGTTTGTAGGGCCGTAAGGAGAGCCAATGCATGAGCGACGCACTATCCACACCATGGATCTGCGCGGTCGCGAGTGCTTTCGGCATAGTTGTCAGAGCGAGAAGAGCTGTGTGAGCAGCCAGAAGGCGTTGTCATTGTGACGGCGCCTTTTTTTGTACTCTTTTTCGCTTTGCCGCGCTCCTGTTCTTTCCGCATCGGATGTAGTTCGAATGGCTGGAAGCCGTCCAGCCTCCTTCGAAAGGGAGCGCATGCGCACACTGGTACTCAATGCGGGCTATGAGCCCCTCGCCGTCGTCTCGTTCAAACGAGCGCTCATTCTGGTAATGAACCAGAAGGCCACGATCGTGCAGTCGGATCAGAACCACCCTGTTTTCGCGGCCTCGGGCTCGTGGGATCGCCCGAGCGTCATTCTGCTCACCCGGTACGTGCGCATCCCCATGTCACGCCTGGTGCCGGTGAGTCGCCGCGGCGTGTTGCGCCGCGACGAGCACCGTTGCTGCTACTGCGGCAAGTCGGCGGCCACAATCGACCACGTGCTGCCGCGGTCGCGCGGTGGTCGCGACACCTGGGACAACCTCGCGGCCTGCTGTCTGCGCTGCAACAACCTCAAGAGTGACCACACCCCGGCCGAGATGGGCTGGGAGCTGCGCTTCACCCCACGGATGCCGCAGGGCGCGACCTGGATCGTGCGCGGAGTCGAACGGCCCGAGCAGGAATGGGATGCCTATCTGGCGCCCGCCGCGTAGGCTTTTGGTCATGCGAATCAACATTACGAGCGTGTTCGTCGACGAACAGGTGAAGGCGCTGCGGTTCTACACCGAGGTGCTGGGCTTCGTGAAAAAGAACGACGTCCCGCTGGGCGATGAGGACCGCTGGCTGACCGTGGTGTCCCCGGAGAACCCCGAGGGTACCGAACTGTTGCTGGAGCCGAGCGGCCACCCGGCCGCGAAGCCGTTCAAGGACGCCCTGGTCGCCGACGGTATTCCGTTCACCCAGTTCGCTGTCGATGACGTTCCGGCGGAGTATGAGCGACTGCGAGGCCTCGGCGTGCGCTTCACCCAGGAGCCCACGGTCATGGGGCCGGTGACCACCGCGGTTCTCGACGACACGTGTGGCAACCTCATTCAGATTGTGCACATGGCCAGCTAGCTGACCCAAGCCTGCAGGCGTTCGTGTGCCGCGACCCGCCATCGAGCGGGCGGACCGGCGTGACCGGCTAAACTTGCCGAACCGCCTCTGTAGCTCAGTGGAAGAGCAATTCCGTCCTAAGGAAATGGCCGGGGGTTCGAATCCCTCCAGGGGCACCACTCTTGACGGCCCTGCATCCCTTGTAAACACTGGGCTGTAGGATTTTCGCCATTCTCAGGAATGGCCGTTTGCCCACATTTTGCCCACACTTCAAAAAAATTTCGGTGTGATATGGAGCAGCTGAAACGGCTCAATTCTGGCTTTTCAGCTGGGTGGGGCGACGCCGTACCCAGCCTTCTAGGGCCACTCCCCGCGGTGGGAAATCGACCCTGACGGGCGCGCATCGTCACGGCAGCGCGTCCGACCTGGTCTTCGCAGTATCCAGCGCGACCGCTACGGCGTCAAGGTCATCGTCGAACAGGTCGGCATAGGTGTCGAGGGTAATCGCCGCTGAGGCGTGCCCCAATCCGGCTGCACGAACACACTTTCGTGCTCGCCGCGCCCCGGGAACAGCAACGAATACACCTCCGCATCGCTTCGATTCACGTGAGCGTCACGGTCGATGCCAGCTTTGTCGGCGGCGTCGAACACCGCCAGCACACTTTTGCGCGACATGCCCTGCGCTAAGGCGATCGCGCGCCCCGTCATGCCCTCAGCGCGGAGTTCGAGCACCCGCTTGGCTTGAATCCTTCGTACCATGATTGATTACTCCTTCTGCCGCGTGCCTATACACGCGGCAGAAGGAGCTAAACAGATGGCCCCGAACGGAAATATTCGGTGGCCCCGAAACGCGCTACTCGCCACATCACCCCGTGGCCCCGAACGTCAATAACACTGGCCCCCACGAGCGCAAATACTCATGGCCCCCTTAACAGTACTTAAACAGGAAGAACAGAACAGAAGCAGCACGCGCGCGCGAATTCTTGTGTGGATAACGTGCCGGCCGGCGGGTTGAGCAGCACCGCCTGCCTATTCGTTTGCCTAGTCACTGACGGCGAATAGGCTAACGACGGGGAAAGACTAGAAAAAGTTGAAGAAGAAGAGAAGACAAGAGCAAGAACAAAACCAAGAACTGAGAAGAAAAAGGGAGCAAGCAATCAGAGGCACAGACGCGAGACAACGAACGATGAAGAGCGCGAACGGTGAGTGAGCGAGCCGAGAATGTACCGAAAGCGGTGAGGTCAATCGAGATGGTTCAATCCACGCAAAATGCCGGTGCACCGAGTTCGCGATAACCATCCGAGCGATGCACCGTGACGTAGGTCGAAGCGGATGTCGGTGGTCGGCTGCAGAATCATGTCCATAAAGCTGCGTCAGAGCGAAAGGCAGAATTGTGGTGCAGATCACCGAGCGTGATGAGGCGATGGTGCAATGGCTCGACGTTGTCCGGTTGGCCGACGTGGAGGCGGTGCGCTGGGCGCTGGGCGCGTTCGTGGGAGCCGGCCAGCCGTTGAGCTTGTGGCGGGCGCAACTGTGGGTGGCGCGCATGACGGCCATCGGCTGGTGCAGTCGCGCGCTCCGCTCGACGAGGTGGCTGCGGCCGTGCGCGAGCTACGCCGGCTCGTCGGCTAAGGCCCAGCGTCGGCGCAGCCTCAACGGCGGCTCCTGAGCTGGTTCATGACCCCAATGCCAGAGCCCACGGCGTCGGCCAGCCATTCCCTCTGTGCCCAAGTTCTCGACCAGCACTCACTCACCCGTTGGGACCCGCGGCCGAGTGTCAATGTGAATTTCGTAATAACGCTCAGTCCTGCCAGCATGTCGGTATGGCGACAGAGTCTATTCTCCCCGAGTTCAGCGACAGCCGGATTGGCGAGGTGGCCGAACGGCTCTCGGAAGCCGGCGTCGGCATCATCGTAGGAACGCTGGCGAACCCAGCTGGCATCTACCTGGCCAAGACCATCCCGGTTGATCGACTGGCGACGTTCGCTTCATCCGGTCTCGGCGCCCCGCCGGTGTGGAACATCTTCTGCATCGACGGCGGCATTGCATTCACACCCGACCTCGGCGTCGTCGGCGATATGAGACTGAGACTCGATCTCGACGCTCTCCGAATCCTCGATGGAGGTCTCGCTTGGGCTCCAACGGAGATCTTCGACCAGAACGGCGCACCACTCGCCATCGATCCGCGGGGGCGGCTTCGCCGCATCCAACACGACATCGAGGAAGCCGGGCTTGAGGCGCTCGTGGGGCACGAGATCGAGTTCACCATCACCGCCGCGGACGGAACCCCGCTCCCACGCGCGGGCTGGACACCGTACGGTCTCGGTCCGGTACTCGACCACGAGGCTTTCATCACCGAATTACTCTCCGCCACCGCCGCCGCCGGTATCCCGCTCGAGCAACTACACGCCAAGTTCTTTGCCTCCACGGTCGAGTTCTCGCTGCCACCGGCCACACCACTTCAGGCGGCCGACGGGGTAGTGCTCGCCCGCCTGATCACCGGGAGGCTGGCGCGCAAACACAACCTGCGGGCATCTTTCTCGCCCTTCCCTATCAGCGGGGGCGGCGGGAATGCGGCGCACGTCCATTACTCGTTCAGCCGCATTGGGGAACCTCTCTTCTCCGGCGGCAACGGACCCCACGGCATGACCACCGATGGAGCGTCTTCCATCGCCGGGGTGATCGCCGCACTCCCCGGCATCCAGGGCGTTCTCGGCGGATCGATCCTCTCGGGGGCGCGGTTGCGGCCCCGACTCTTTTCGGGCGCATATGCCTGCTGGGGTCGGGAGAATCGCGGGGCAGCGGTTCGTTTCCTCGAAGCCACCCGCGGCAATCCATACGGCGCCAACGTCGAAGTCAAGATTGTCGATCCGTCGTCGAACCCCTACCTGACGACCGCGGTCATTCTCGGCGCCGCGCTCGAGGGCATCCGGTCATCGACGGCGCTTCCAGCGGAGGTCACCACGAATCCGGCCGACCAGACCGAAGAGCAGCAACTCGCCTCGGCGACGGTGCTGCTTCCCTCCGCTCTGGGAGCAACGCTCGACGCACTCGCCGCCTCCGAAATCGCTGCCCACATTCTCGGACCTCAGATCGTCCAGGCCGTGCTTGCAGTTCGACGCTGGGAACTCGATCACTACGGGCCGGCCGACGCCGACCAACTGCCAGAGAAGTTCAGGTTCGCCTGGTCGATCTAAAATCACAGAGGGGGCGGAGGGTTCGGCTTCTTTAGCCGCGCTCGCCACATGGGAATGTCTGGAGGCGACAGTATGCTGGGGATTACATCAGCAAGCGCAGTGCCGCGCGAAGAGAGGTGCCTCATGATGAAGTCGTCGTTGACTGCGCTTGTGCGTCACGAGTTGGATCATGCCCGGCAGGTCAGCAGCGGCCGAAGTGCGAAGACCGTGTACGGAGGCAGCGAACGCACGCTCCGCCAGACTGTGATCGCCTTGCGTGCGGGCGCTAAGCTGGATGAGCATGAGAATCCCGGTGACGCGACCTTTTTCGTGCTGCACGGACGCGTCGTCCTCATCTCGGGGGAGAACTCCTGGAGTGGCTCACCGGGCGATCTGCTGATCGTGCCGGAGGGTCGACACGCACTCGAAGCAGTAGAAGACGCGGCGGTACTGTTCACGGTGGCAAAGACTCGGTGATGAGTTCCCCAAATCGATGACCCATAGGAGTTCGGGGGGCGCACGATCGAGAAAGGGGTGCCTCAGGCGGCAGCCTGCGGCGGTAGTACAGCAATCAAGGGGTGATCCTTGGCAAATATGCCCACCTTGGCGGCCCCGCCCGGGGAGCCGATGTCGTCGAAGAATTCGACGTTCATCTTATAGTAATCGGCCCATTGCTCCGGCACGTCATCCTCGTAGTAGATCGCCTCGACTGGACATACCGGTTCACAGGCACCGCAGTCGATGCACTCATCGGGGTGGATGTAGAGCATCCGTTCGCCCTCGTAAATACAGTCGACCGGGCATTCTTCGATGCAGGCCCGATCTTTCACATCGACGCAGGGAAGAGCTATAACGTACGTCACAGTGGCGGGGCTCCCTTCACGAAGAGATGACTTTGAGCCTACGACAACCGGGTCATCAAATCCAGATCACGCTGTCGGGCCCGCTGGGGACGGGCCTGCAAACGGCACGATTCAGTCTCGATCGCGGGCCGGGTTCGCGCTCCTCTCGTTCAGCCAGGCAATGAGTCCGCCCGCGAGCAGTATGTCGATCTGCCGCTGTGAGAAGTTCTGCCGGGCGGGGTAGTCCTCCTTGTGAGTCGCATTGTGCACGGTGATCCCGGTGCCGGCAGCCAGTTATGAGGGCCGCAGCTTCAGTGGCATGACCAACGGCTACGACAAGGGGTTGGCGCTCGTCGCGTTCGGCGCAGCCTTGCCCTAGGCCCTCGCGTTGCAGGCACTTTCAGGACGACCACTACAGCCCCGTCCAGATTGCTCAAACAATCCGCTATCGGCACCGCGAAGAGTCCCGCAGAAGGTTCCCCACGTGACACCCTATCTGGGCCCGAGTATGGTTCAAACGTGGAGTTTGTCGAGGCAGATGGCGTCCAGATCGCCTACGAGCGGGTCGGTGAGGGGCCCCCCTTAGTCTTCGTCCATGGCGCGGCTGAGGACAGTCGAATCTGGCAACCGCAGCTTGCCGGCCTGGCCGACGAATTCACTGTCGTGGCGTGGGACGAGCCAGGGGCTGGCCGGTCCTCCGACCTTCCGAAGGGCTTCGGTTTAGCAGGCTTTGCGGACGGGCTCGCAAGGCTGATCGAAACGCTTGAGCTCGGGCCCGCGCACGTCGCAGGCCGTTCCTGGGGCGGCACTGTGGCGCTTGAGCTCTACCGCCGCCATCCTGGGCTCGTCGCGACCCTGATCATGATCGACACCTACGCCGGCTGGAAGGGATCGCTGCCCGCAGACGAGATACGCGCGCGGGTCGCACACGCCCGCCAGATGCTCGCCTCGCCGCCGGAGGACTTCGACCCCACGCTTCCCGGACTCTTCGCTGGCGATCCGCCTGTGAAGTTTGTGCCTCTGCTCGCCGCCATCGCAGCCGACGTCCGCCCCGCCACCCTCAGGTACCAACTTGACATCATGGCCGAGACCGACTTGAGCGACCTGCTGCCTCACCTATCAGTCCCGGCGCTGCTGATCTGGGGACAATTTGATGCTCGCTCGCCGCTCAGCGTCGCCCGCCAGTTCGAGGAGGCGATCCCGAACACGACACTTGTCACGATCGAGGACGCAGGCCACATGAGCAGTCTCGAGCGGCCCGAACCGTTGAACAACGCCGTGCGTGAATTCTGTCGTGCCCACCCACCATCGCGTTTGGGGTAACGGGCGACCATCCCAGCGTCCTATCGGCCCGGACCGGCAGATCCGTGCGGCCAGCCCATACGAGCAGCCGCTGACACGATGCCTTGCCTGTGAGCCGTCCGCCAACGGGCAACCTGAACTGTCCCGCAAGACGTTCCCCTTGCGGGTTTGAATTCAGCGCTTATGCCAGCGCTGAGTTGACGGGTCCCAAGTGTCATCGTCGCCCACGGTGCCGGTGAGGGCGAGTTTGCGCCGCCAGGCTGACCATTTTGTTTGAGCGACCACTGGCCAGCCTGTCGTGGCGACCGAGATTGCGGTCAGCGGCACTTGGCGGAAATCGGCGACGCGCTGAGCTGCACCGCGTAGCTCACTCGCGCTGAAGTCGTGTGTCAGCGAGAAATTTCGCAGGCCGACGATGTCGCGCCATCGTGTGCTCGTCGTTCCACGGGTCAGCATTGTGGCCGCCTTTTCTGCAACAACCATCACCAGCGGATAGCCGAGCATCTCAAATTCGCCACCGAGGATGCGCGGAACAGCCATCGAGCGCGGGGCCGGCCAGATCGGGTCGCCAGTGCTGATGTCCAGATGGAACGACAGGGCGCTCGTGTAGATGTGGGCAAATATCTTGACTCGGATCCCGGAGTAGTCATCGCCCTCGCGGATGGCGCGCACCTCGGTGCGTGCCGGGTCAATTGCCAGAGCATCGTCGACGAATACGGCCGCAACGGCCTCCACGACAGCGAGCAAATGGGCGGCATCCACTTGAAAGTTGACGGCTTCCATGTCGATGTCGCTCGTCGGAGGCGATACGCGGCCAGGAGCACGCCGCCCTTCAGCACGAAGTCATCCTTGTAGATTGTCTGAGCGAGTCTGCTCAGGAAAGCCTCCATGGCGTAGAAGGTGACCGTCTCCGAAACGGCCCGGCCCGAAGCTCGGGCATATCGTGAGAGCGCGGCATAGAGTTGCGACGCCTGGCTCACGAAAGCAACTCCAGGGCGTGACGCAACGGACCGCTCGATCGGGGCAGCTGCCGGGCGATGCTCATTAACGCGGCTGGGTGAGACCCGCGTCGGCGCAGCCAGTTCTTCAGCGCTTCCGTAGCGATCTCGTATCCCTCCGACCCGCGCAATCGGTAGGCATCGACGATGGAGCGTTCGGGCGAATACAGGCCGATAGTCGCGTCGGAACCATTGATGGCCAGCTCAGTGCGTTCGAGCGCGAACGTCGCGGCGTCGAAATGATGCCAGGAAACAGGAGCGTCAGTGCGGGGGATTCGGGCGCCACGCGGTAGGGCAATGTCGATTCGGGCGGGGATGACGTCAACGAGGCCGTGGTGCGCCAAGGCACTCGACAGGCACATTGTTGCGTCGGGCCTGCGGGTCAGGATCTCAAGCAAGTCCAGGTTGGCTGGCGGCAGATCGGCACGGCGGTAGAGCCCTCGGGCGATTCGGTCGATGGTGCCGTTCTCGCTGAGCCGACGCAGCTCGCGTGCCCCCACCCCCGCATCGGTGGCCATGGCGGTGCTGAAGGCGGCGGCAGGCAGGCTGTCAATCGCATGCATCTCCGGCCTCATTTCCGCGTGTATCGAAGCGTGCACACGTAACTTTAGCTGTAAACATTTCCGTACACCAGAGGGGTCGAAGCTGTCCCGACACTCCTGGCGTGCCCACATTTTGCCCACACTTGAAAAAAATCTGGGCAAATCTGGATGCATCATTGTGACCCACGCGGTTTTTGACCACATCGGTGACGTTGACCGGTCGATTATTGGAGTTCGAATCCCTCCAGGGGCACCACCGGAACACTGCAAGAACCGCGTGATCACGGGCCCCCCGTCAGGTGGTGCTTTGCCGTGATGCCCACATGAGCGCACACATGGTAAATATCGCTCCCGCTGTTGCTGCTGGGAGAGGTGCCCTGGCGTTCATGGAACGATGGTTGCATGGCAGCTGGCGTGCATCACATCGAGATTTGGGTCGTTGACTTGGACAGCGCCCGACATTCGTGGGGCTGGCTGCTGGTAGCTCTTGGTTGGTCCGTCGACCAGGAATGGAGCACGGGCATCTCCTGGCGATGCGGCGAGGTGTACATCGTGGTCACGCGACCGCCTGCCATCTCTGGCCAGGAGCATGACCGGCGACTTCCTGGACTGAATCAGATTGCCCTTCATGGAGGGACCACAGCTGATATTGACCGCATCGTTGGTCAGGCATCAGCCCACGGATGGAATGCGCTGTACGGCGATCGGTACCCCTACGCGGGAGGCCCCGACCACTACGCCGCGTATCTCGAAAATGAAGCCGGTTTCAAAGTTGAAGTCGTCGCGTCAACGCCGCGTAGCGGCTGAGACGTGCTGTACGGTTGGCCGTTTCTGCGGTGCGCTTGGGTCGGGCATCCGTTTGGAATATCGTGCCGAAATCGGGCAGGAGATCAAGGACTGCAGGGGCCTGTGGGGCACCGATCTCGGGGTCAGGAATCCACGGGGCGTTGCACCGTGATCGGTGACGTCTCCGGATCGGCAACGGCAGCGCTGGCGTCCTGCGCAACGTGATGCAGCTCGTCGTAGAGATGAACGGCCGACTCTTCTTTCAGGCGCTCCCACGTGGAGTTCGATACATGCTTCATGGTTTAGCGCTCCGTTCGTCCCCCGCGGGATCAACGCTTATTATCCTCGCCCGCCAACGGGAATTGAGCCGGGAGAAGACAATCAATGCGCCGGGAAGACACCCCGAATGGCCGCGAACATGGGCGTACGCCGCCTCCGGCTGGCCAGCCCAGAGTCCAACGCACAGCAATGCCAACAGGGCAGCGGATGCGAAAACTCGTTCCATGAAAACTCCTCACGCAAATACTATTCCCGGGCTGAGCGGAGAGCGCCGCACAGTTCACCCGTCCGTTACCCGCGAGTTCTAGACTGATACTTTCGCGGCGTGCCGAACTGCCACGACCTGAACGAGGAGTCGTGTGAGCGAGCACCAGCACAGCCCAGCGGGCGCCAGCGGGTACTCCCAGTCGGTGCTCGCGGCAGGCCACCGGGCCAAGCCGGCCCGCACCCTGGCCGACATTCTTGCGGTAACCGCAGCGCAGCATCCGGATGCTTTAGCACTGGAAGACGCGGCCGGCACGATCAGCTACCGCGGCCTGCTGCGGCGGGTGCAGGCCCAAGCCAACGCGCTGAGCCTGGCCGGCGTGCGACGCGGCGACACCGTGGGCATTCGCATCCCCTCGGGCACCCGTGACCTGTACGTGTCCATTCTGGCGACTCTGTTCGTGGGTGCCGCCTACGTTCCGGTCGATGCCGACGACCCCGAAGAACGCGCCCGGCTGGTCTTCGCCGAGGCACACGTGGTCGGCATCATCGGCGAGAGCAGTGTGTTCGCGCCGCGTGACGGCCTCGACCTGCAGTCCCTGCGCGCTCGCCGCGTCGAACCGCAGGAGGACCCCGCGCTGGTGTTTCCGACCGCGAATATTCCCTCGCCCGACGATGATGCCTGGGTCATCTTCACCTCCGGCTCGACCGGCGTGCCCAAGGGCGTCGCCGTCACCCATCGCTCGGCGGCCGCCTTCGTCGATGCCGAGGCCGGCTTGTTCCTGCGATCAGAACCGATCGGCCCCGCAGACCGGGTGCTCGCCGGACTCTCGGTGGCCTTTGACGCGAGCTGCGAAGAGATGTGGCTGGCCTGGCGAAACGGCGCCTGCCTCGTGCCGGCCCCGCGCTCCCTCGTGCGCAGCGGCGCCGACCTTGGCCCCTGGCTGATCACGCACGGCATCACCGTGGTGTCGACCGTGCCGACCCTCGCCGCCCTGTGGCCGGAAGAATCGCTCGAAGCCGTGCGCCTGCTCATCTTCGGCGGCGAAGCCTGCCCGCCCGAACTGGTCGCCCGCATCGCCACCCGCGGCCGCGAAGTCTGGAACACATACGGCCCGACTGAGGCCACCGTCGTCGCCTGCGGCGCCCTCGTCGACGGCGTTGGCGAGATGCGTATCGGCCTGCCGCTCGACGGCTGGGACCTCGCCGTCGTCGATGCGCGCGGCGAGCGGGTTTTAGAGGGTGAGATCGGCGAGCTCATTATCGGCGGCGTCGGCCTGGCCCGCTACCTCGACGCGGCCAAAGACGCCGAGAAATATGCGCCGCACCCGCAGCTCGGCTGGGCGCGCGCCTACCGTAGCGGCGACCTCGTGCGCTTCGACCGCGCCGGCCTGGTGTTCGCTGGGCGCGCCGACGACCAGGTGAAACTCGGCGGCCGACGCATTGAACTCGGCGAAGTGGATGCCGCCCTCAACGCCCTGGACGGGGTAGCCGGCGGCGCCGCCGTGGTGCAGATCACCCCGGCCGGCAATCACATCCTCGTCGGGTATATCGCGCTCACCAGCGCGAACGCTCCGTTCGACCGGAAGGCCGCTCTAACCCGGCTGCGCGAGGAACTGCCCGCCGCGCTCGTGCCACTGCTCGCCGTGGTCGACGCGCTGCCCACCCGCACCTCGGGCAAGGTTGACCGGGCGGCGCTGCCGTGGCCGCTGCCGGCCTCGGACGACGACGCGGCCGCGCTGTCACCGACGGCGGCGTGGCTGGCTGAAGCGTGGGCATCCATTTTGGGGGTGCCGGTGACCGGGCCCGACGACGACTTCTTCGCCCAGGGCGGCGGCTCACTCTCGGCAGCCCAGTTCGTGTCGGCCGTGCGCGCCCGCCACCCTGAAACCACCGTTGCCGACCTCTACGACCACCCGCGCATCGGCTCGCTCGCCGACGAACTCGATGCCCGCACCCCCGTCACACCCCAGGTGCTGCGGAACGTTTTGCCGACGCCGGCCCGCAGCCAGCTGGCCCAGACGGTGCTCGGCATTCCGCTGCACGTGTTGAGCGGCGCGCGCTGGCTGGTCTATCTGGCCATTGCCAACAACCTGCTGAGCCTGAACGGTGCCAGCTTTGCCCCGACGCTGTCGTGGTGGTGGGTGGCCCTCGGGTTTGCGCTGTTCGTCACCCCGCCTGGCAAGATGCTCATCGCCGTGATTGCCGCACGGCTGCTGCTGCACGACGTCATGCCGGGCAACTACCCGCGTGGCGGGTCGGTGCACCTGCGGCTCTGGCTGGCCGAGCAGATCGCGCTGCTCGTCGACGCCGCAAGCCTGGCCGGCGCGCCCTGGATCAGCTACTACGCCAGAGCACTTGGCGCCGAGATCGGCCCCGACGTCGATCTGCACTCGCTGCCGCCGGTGACCGGACTGATGACCATCGGTGCCCAGGCTTCGATCGAACCCGAAGTCGACCTGGCCGGGCATTGGATCGACGGTGACGTGCTGCGCATCGGCCACCTGCACGTCGGCGCAGATGCTCGCATCGGCTCCCGCAGTACCCTGCTCGGTGGCGCCCACGTAGGTAACGGCGCCGAGATCGACCCGGGCGCCGCCGTCTCGGCGCGGGTGCCGGCGGGGGAGCGCTGGGCCGGTTCCCCGTCGCGTCGGGTGGGCTCAGCTCGCCGCCCGTGGCCGGCCGAACGACCGCCGCGGGCCAGTCGCTGGCTCGGCGCCTTCGCGGCCGGGTCGGTCGCGATGACCGCGATCCCCACGGTCGCCCTCGTACTCGGCGCGCTCATCGTTGGTGCCGTCGTCGGTCACGCGGACAGTCTCGCCGTGGCCGTGTTGCGCGCCGCCCTGATCATGCCGGTCGCCGTCATCGCGGGCGGTCTCGTCTACGCGCTGCTCGTGGTCGGCTTCGTGCGCGTCCTCGGCGTGGGTCTGCGCGAGGGCTACTACCCGGTGCGCAGCCGCATCGGCTGGCAGGTCTGGATGACCGAACGCATCCTCGATGGCGCCCGCACCGTGCTGTTTCCGGTCTATGCGAGCCTGCTCACCCCCACCTGGCTGCGCCTGCTCGGCGCCAAAGTAGGAGCGGACGTCGAGGCATCGACCGTGCTGCTGCTGCCGTCGCTCACGACCATCGCGCCCGCCGCGTTTCTCGCCGACGACACCATGGTGGCCTGTTACGAACTCGGCGGCGGCTGGATGCACATCGGCCCGGCCAAGGTTGGCCGCCGGGCCTTTCTCGGCAACAGCGGCATGGCCGGTCCCGGCCGCACGGTACCGCGCAACGGACTCGTCGCGGTACTCTCCTCGACCCCGCGCAAGGCCAAGCGTGGGTCGAGCTGGCTCGGCAACCCGCCCTCGCGACTGCGTCGCAAGCAAACGGATGCCGACGACTCCCGCACCTTCCACCCTCCCGTGCGCCTGAAAGTAGCCCGATCGCTGTGGGAACTCCTGCGCATCGTGGCCGGCTTCACCAGCGCCTGGATCGCGTTGCTGGTGCTCACCCTGCTCGACCTGCTCTGGCTGCAGCTCGGCCTCGGCGCGGCGATCGCGCTGTCCGGTGTGGTCATGCTCGCCGCCGGCGCCGTGGCAGCCGGGGTGACAACGGTGGTCAAGTGGACGCTGGTAGGGCGGATCGACGCGTCGGAGCATCCGCTCTGGTCATCGTTCATCTGGCGCAACGAGGTGTCGGACAGTTTCGTCGAGATGGTCGCCCGCCCGTGGTTTGCAGAGAAGGCCTCCGGCACGCCGGCGCTCGCCGTGTGGCTGCGCACGCTGGGGGCTTCGGTGGGGCGCGGCGTCTGGTGTGAGACGTACTGGTTGCCCGAGGCAGACCTGGTGCGGCTGGGCGACGGCAGCACCGTCAACCGCGGCTGTGTCGTGCAGACGCACCTCTTTCACGATCGCATCATGCAGCTTGACGCGGTGGAACTCGCCGACGGATCGACGCTCGGGCCGAACGGCGTCATTCTCCCGGCCGCGTCGATTTCAGCTGGGGCGACCGTGGGGCCCGGCTCGCTCGTGATGCGCGGCGAACGGGTACCCACCGGGTCGCTCTGGTCTGGCAACCCGATCACGCCGTGGCATCAGCCGCCGTGGCAACGGTGAACGTGGAATAGTGGACCGATGGCCCCTGTGCAGACGACCTACGGCTCGGCCAGCGCTGGCGACCCCTATATTCCCACCGGCGGCAACGGCGGTTACGTTGCCGAACACTACGATCTGAACTTGTCCTACCGGGTGGCTACCAACCGGCTGAACGCGACCGCGATCATCACCGCGCGCGCCCTCATACCCCTCGACCGGTTCAGCCTTGACTTCGCCGGGCTGAGCATGGAGAAGGTCACGGTCAACGGCGAGCGGCCGACCAAAGTGACGCACAGCGCCCGCAAACTCGTGATCAGCCTTGCCACTCGGGTTGAGGCCGGGGCGGTGTTCGAGGTGACGGTGCGCTATCGCGGGGCGCCGCATCCGGTTCGCAGCGCCTGGGGCGACGTCGGCTGGGAAGAACTCGACGACGGCGTGCTGGTCTCCGGGCAGCCGTGCGGGGCCGCATCCTGGTTTCCCTGCAACGATCATCCGAGTAACAAAGCCACCTATCGCATCGAGATCGCCTGCGAATCCGGCTACACCGTGGTGTCGAACGGAGTGTTGTCGGCCAGGTCGAGCCGGTCGGGCCGCACCAGCTGGACCTTCGACGTGCGCGAGCCGATGGCGACCTACCTCGCCACGGTGCTGATCGGCCGCTACCGTCGCCGCGACCTCGCCGCAGCTCCGGTCGCGCACAGTCTGTTCTTTCCGGCCCAGCTTGCGACCCGGGTCGGCACCGACTTCGCTCGCCTCACCGAGATGATCGCGTTCTTCGCCGACCGGTTCGGCCCGTACCCGTTCGCGTCATACTCGGTCGTGATGACCGACGACGAGCTGGAGATTCCCCTCGAGGCGCACGGCCTGGCCGTGTTCGGCAGCAACCATGTCGACGGGGAGCACGGCAGCGACCGCCTGATCGCCCACGAGCTGGCACACCAGTGGTACGGCAACAGCCTCACCGTGGCCCGCTGGCAGGACATCTGGCTGCAGGAGGGTTTCGCCTGCTACGCCGAATGGCTGTGGGAGGAACAGCGCGGCGGTCGCACCGCCGACTCCCTTGCCGTGCTGCACCGCGGCAAGGTGGCGGCCCTGCCGCACGACATCGTCGTCGGCGATCCCGGCCCGCACGCCATGTTCGATGACCGCGTGTACAAACGCGGCGCGCTCGCCCTCCACGCGATTCGCAAATCGCTCGGTGACGAGGCCTTCTTCGCCGCCCTGCGCGCCTACACCGCGGCCCGGCGGCACGGTCAGGTCTCCACCGAGGACTTCGTGGAGTTCTTCTCCGAACACACCGGCAGCCGGGCGATCGGCGGGTTTGTGGCCCGCTGGGTGCAGCAGAGCGCGCTGCCGAGCCTCTAGCCGAGCTTCGTGGGCGTGGGCGTGGGCGTGGTTGCCCTGCGCGGGAATTCGAGGTTGGCCGCCTCGACGGCGCCGAGGTGCTGACGTGCGCCAGCGCGGTCAGCTGCGGGGTTTGCTGCGCGGGTGCTGCGCCGGTGCGCGGGAGTTCGAGTGAGGTGCTGGCCCCCGCAGCGTGGGCTACGCGGGTGTTGCGCCGATTCGCGGGAGTTCGGGCTTGGCCACAACTCCAGCGCGACGCGACGGGCTGGACCTGCGCCAGTGCGCGGGAGTTCCGCCTCCCGCGCACTGGCGCAACTCCCGCGGCGGCGTGAAACGGACGGCCGCGAGCGGAAAGAGTGAGTTTTAGAGCATCGAAAGGCTCGGGGCTCTCGGACCGAGCAAGGCCAGGGTGCCCACCAGCCCGGGGCCCGCGTGGAAGCCCACGACGTGCACCCGGCTCAGATCGAGCGTGGCGGTCGGCCAGCTCAGCAGAGCGGAGCCCCCGGCGCGAGCGGACGCTTCCCGTTCAACGGATGCCCCACCCGGGCCCAACGCCACGGTCACCTCGCGCGGGTCCACCGTCAGCCCCTCGCCGGAGAGCTTGAGCAGAGCCTCCTTGGTGGTCCAGAGCGCGGCGCGCGCCCGATCGCGCTTGTTGACCGGCAGCTCCGCTAGGGCGGTGCGCTCGTCGGCGTTGAACGCGACGTCGTCGAATCCGGCCCGGGCGACCGAGGCCACGCTCTCCAGGTCGACCCCGATCGGTCCGACCTGCGACACGGCAACGACAACGGTGCGACCGGCGCGGCTCAGGCTCACGTGCACCCCGCCCGGTGTCAGCACGCGAGGCCGCCCATGCGCGCCGCCGCAGCGTTCGCAGCGTTGTTCGATGGTGACGGCCGTCAGTTCAACGGCGCAGACCCGGGCGACAGCGGCGGCGAGTAGTAGCCGGTCGGTCTGGGGAAGCGGCGCGCGCGGTTGTAACAAGAGGGAAACATCCGTTTGCGGCACGATCTAACCGTACCCGCCGGCAAAACTGCACCGGCGTTACCGTGCAGCTACGCCGAGTGGCACACTGGTAGATCGGAGAAGGAGAGCCAATGGCGCTGGTGGACAACGCGGTCTACGTGGACGGGCACCGGGTTGCCACGCCGCCGAGCCTCGACGAGACCTTCGAAGTGATGAAAGAGAAGAAGGGCTTCGCCTGGATCGGGCTGTACCGGCCGAGCGAGGAGGAAGTGCGGGCCGTCGCGACCGAGTTCAGCCTGCACCACCTGGCCGTGGAGGACGCCCTCAAGGGGCACCAGCGGTCGAAGATTGAACGGTACGCAGACATCCTGTTCATTGTGTTGCGCCCGGCCCGCTACATGGACGACGAAGAGCGCGTCGAATTCGGTGAGCTGCACGTGTTCGTCGGCCCCGATTTCGTGGTGACCATTCGCCACGCCGAATCGCCCGACCTCGCCCTGGTGCGGGAGCGGATGGAGAGCACCCCGCACCTGCTCGCCCTCGGCCCGGAGGCCGTGCTGTACGCCATTCTCGACCAGGTCGTCGACGAATACGGGCCGGTCGTGGCCGGGCTGGAGAACGACATCGACGAGATCGAAGACCAGCTGTTCGACGGCGACCCGGAGGTCAGCCGGCGCATCTACGCACTGTCCCGCGAGGTGATCGAGTTTCAGCGGGCCACCCAGCCGCTCGTAAGCATGTTCGAGGCGATGCAGCGGGGCTTCGACAAGTACAACGTGGACCTCGAACTGCACCGGCACCTGCGTGACGTGCTCGACCACACTCTGCGCATCGTGGAGCGCGGCGACGCGTTTCGGCAACTGCTGCAGAACGCCCTGACCGTGCACAGCACCCTGGTGGGCCAACGCCAGAACGACGAGATGCGGCACCTGTCGGAGACGAGCCTCGCGCAGAGCGAAGAGGTGAAGAAGATCTCCAGCTGGGCGGCTATCCTGTTCGCCCCAACCTTGGTCGGCACCATCTACGGCATGAACTTCGACAACATGCCCGAGCTGCACTGGCCGCTCGGCTATCCCTTTGCGATCGCTCTGATGCTCGCCATGGGGTTCACCCTGTACATCGTGTTCAAACGGCGAGGCTGGCTGTGAACGGTCAGATTGGGGCACAAACACGCGAAACCCCGGCCGCCTCAGGGCAAACCGGTGATTTGCCAATTAGGGTATCCCTGTGTGGCACCTCGATAGAAAACAAGACGACGACGACGTGCTTTCCAAGTACCTGGACGTCGTTCCCGTCGACCCTCAAAACGTGACGAGTCCACACAACCTCAGTCTGGGCGATCCGGCGTTCACCGCCGGTAACATCGCCGAGCCGGTCTGGCAGCGCTGGCGCGACGAACTCGCCGCGCTCGGCGGTCGCTCCCCGCTGCTGCACTTCACCGATGAAGCCCGCACCCGCATCGAGCTAAGCGCCACGCATCCCGGCGGTCTGCCGCAGTTCATCATCGGCAAGACCACCCTGTTGTCCAACCTCATTCGCGATGAACTGGCTCTGCGTAACGCCCGCCTGGCCGCGAACGAGATCACCCAGAAGGGCATCGAACTGCGCTCCATGCGCGGCCTCGAATCGGTCAACCTCGCCATCGGCCTCGCCGAATGGCGCTATCAGGATGTGGACTACAGCGCCCCGGTGCTGCTGCGCCCCCTCGCCATTCGCCGCTACGGCCGCGACTACGAACTCAAGCTCAAGGGCCAGCCCTTTCTCAACCCGGAACTCGCCCGCGCCCTGAAGGACCAGTTTCAGATCGTGCTCGACGCCGACGCTTTTGTGGCGCTCGCCGTGACCAATGGCGCGTTCAAACCGCAACCGGTCATCGACCGTCTGCGCGGGTTGACCTCGCACCTGCCCTGGTTCAACGTCGTGCCGCGCCTGGTGGTCTCAAGCTTCGCCGACGTGGGGCGGGCGCTGGCCGCCGACGCGTCGAACCTTGATCATCCGCTGCTCGACGCCGTGGCCGGTAACAAGACCGCCCGCCGCAACATCGAGACCGCCTACAACCCGGTGGTTCCGATCGGACAGGATGCCCGCCCGCCGGCCACCGACACGCTGCTCGGCGACGCCGACTCCGAGCAGGAGAACGTTGTCGCGCAGATCGCGGCCGGCAACTCCCTCGTCGTGAAAACCTTGCCCGGTACCGGCGGCACTCAGACCATCGTCAACGCGATCGGCTCGCTCGTGGCCCAGCACAAGCGGGTGCTCGTGGTGAGCGCCCGCCGTTCGAGCCTCGACGGCATCCACGGCCGCCTCGTGCAGGTGGGCCTGCCCGGCATCGCCGTGACCCCGCGCACCCTGCGCCGCGACCTGATCCAATCGATCACCCGCAATGAGAAGGCCGCCCAGCCGCGCGTCGGCGACGTTGACGACGCCCTCGTGCGCCTCCGCAAGGTGCTGCTCGACTACCGGTCGGCGCTCACCCGCCGCGACTCGGCCCTCGGAGTCTCCGTGCTCGACGCGCTCGGTGAACTGGCCCGCCTGGCCCAGCTGCCCGAGCCGCCGTCGACCACCGCCCGCCTCGACCGCCAGGCCCTCGAACTGCTCGCCCACTCCCGGTCAGCCGCTGCCAACACCCTGATCAAGGCCGCCGTGCTCGGCGAATTCCGCTACGGTCCCGGCGACTCGCCCTGGTACGGCGCCTCGTTCGCCTCCACAGCGGATGCCTCCAACAGCCACCAGCTCGCCAAACGCATCAACCAGATCGAACTGCCGCGTTTGCTTGAACGGGCCAACGGCCTCATCGGCCAGACCCGGCTGCGCCCGTTCGAGACGATCACCGAGCTCGGCATCTACCTGCGCCTGCTGCTGGATATTCGCGAAACGCTCGACAAGTTTCAGCCCGGGGTTTACGACCGGTCGCTCACCGAGCTGATCGCCGCCACGTCGTCGCGCCGCGAATCGTCGGAGATGAGCTCGGCCAGCCGCAGAAGGCTGCGGAAGCTCGCCGAGGAATACCAGCGCCCCGGTGTGCGCGTCAATGACATGAATGAGAGCCTCCGCCGCATCCAGAGCCAGCGCACGCTCTGGCAGCGCTATGCCGCCGCCGGGGTCACGCCCGAGGTGCCGGTCGGCATCAACGATGTGCACGTCGCTTTTCAGCGAGTCTCCGAAGACCTCGGTCTGCTCGATGTGCCGCTCGGCACGATTGGCACGACGCGCGCTCTCGCCGGGCGCCAAATCAATGAGCTCGTGTCGATGATTTCCGGCCTCGCCGCCGAGAGCGAGGTGCTCGCGAACCTGCACGAGCGCACCGCACTGCTGGCAACGCTGCGCGAGCACAACCTCGACCCGCTGATGACCGATTTGTCCCAGCGACATGTCTCGGAGGAGAACGTCGCCGCCGAGCTCGAGTTGGCCTGGTGGCAGTCCGTGCTCGAGATCATGCTCGCGAGCGACCGGGCGTTGCTCGGCGCCAACACGGCGGTATTGGACCGCCTCGAGGCCGATTTCAAACTCGTCGACGAGGCGCACGCATCCGCTACCGGCAAGCTTTTGGCCTGGCTGCTCGCCGAAACGTGGAAGATCGGCGTCGTCGACTTTCCCGAGGAAGCCGACCAGCTGCGCCGCCTGCTGCGCGCCGACCGCGCCACCCCGGCCCGGCTGAACGAGGTTGCCCCGCACCTCGGCCGCGTACTCGCCCCGGTCTGGCTGGCCTCGCCGTATGAGATCGCCGGGATCAGCGACCAGATCACCTTCGACACCGTGCTGCTCGTCGACGCCGGCGCCACAACCCTCGCCGAAAACGTCGGCGCGATTCGCCGCGGCCGCCAGATCGTGGCGTTCGGTGACCCGGTCACCCAGACCCCGTCGGCCTTCGAGACCGGTATCGCCGGCTCAGGGGAGACGGCCGCGCCCGAGGTCTCAGTGGACGCCCTGCACGCCGACTCCGCCCTGGCCCGCCTTGGCGAACTGCTGCCGACCCTCACCCTCACCCGCAGCTACCGGGCCGGCGGCGAAGACCTCGCCGAACTCGTCAACCACCGTTTCTACGGCGGACGCATCGACTCCCTGCCCTGGGCCGGAAGCTTTCTCGGCCACGGCAGCCTCACCATCAACTATGTGGCCGGCGGCCGCGGCATGCCCGACGCCGACAGCGGTGCCATCGAGAGCGTCGACGCCGAGGTTGTCAAGGTCGTCGACCTCGTGCTCGACCACGCGTCAAAGCGCCCGCGCGAATCACTCATGGTGATCACCGCGAGCACCCGGCACGCCGTGCGCGTGCAGCAGGCCGTGCTCGCCGCGTTCGCCAAGCGCACCGACCTCTCGGACTTCATTTTGAAGGACCGCAGCGAACCGTTCACCGTGCTCACCCTCGAGCAGGCCGTGGCGCAAAGCCGCGACCGGGTGATCTTCTCGATCGGCTACGGCCGCACCCCACACGGGCGCCTGCTGTCGAACTTCGGTTCGCTCGGCGAACCCGGCGGCGAACGCCTGCTCGCGATCGGCATGACCCGCGCCCGCCGCGCGCTCGACATCGTCTCCTGCTTCCGCCCGGCCGACATCGACGAGGACCGCCAGCGCCACGGCATCCTCGCCCTGTCCCAGGTGCTCAGCGAAACCGAAGCGCGGCGCGATGAGGTGCAGGTGCCCGACGCGAGCGAGGCAATGCTGGTCGACCTTGGCGGCCGCCTCGAAAAGCTCGGCCTCACCGTGCGCCTCGGCCACCGCGGCAAGCTCGCCCTCGCCGCGTCCTACGGCACCCGAGCGATCGTCGTCGAAACGGATGCCGTCGTCGGCCGGGCAAGCCTGCGCGAGTCCCTGCGACTGCGCCCCGAAGTGCTGCGCCGCCTCGGCTGGCACTACCTGCGCGTGCACAGCTTCGAGCTGTTCAGTAACCCTGACGCCGTCGCCGCGCGCGTCGCCGCGATCGCCGGTGTGCCCAAAACGGATGCCGCTCCCTTTTCGACCGGCGACCCGATCGCTCCGAAGCGGCCCGGCGCGTGAATGCTTCTGACGGTGTGCCGCCCCTCGGAACGGCTCGTCAGCCGATCGTGAAGGCCGTCGGCAAGGCTCGGCGCGCCAAGCTGCTGCCGGCACCGGACACCGACCCCAACCCGCACCCGCCGGTTCTGCGCGAAGAGGGCGGCGTCGCGCACACCGGAAGTGCGCCCAGCGCCAACGAGGCTCAACTGCGGCAGGATCGCCCGCCGCACTGGTAGTTAGTGCTTGGGGCCCTGGTCAGCGGCGGCGTTCTTGGCCAGCAGATCACGGATCTCGGTGAGCAGGTCGAGCTCGGTCGTGGGGTCGGCGACGACCTCGGAGGGAACCCCGGCGGCGCGGCGTCGGTCCTGGGCCTCCTTGAGCTTGTTCAGGGGCAGCACGATGACGAAGTAGACGACCGCGGCGATCAACACGAAGTTGATGAGCGCACCGATGACGGCGCCGAACAAAAGAAAGTCGCCTCCGGGAAGCGGTACGCGCAGGGTCTGGGCCAGTGACTTGGCGCTGAAGATCGCGGCGATGAGCGGGTTGAAGATGCTTGTAACGATGGCGGTGACCAGCGCGGTGAACGCCGTGCCGATGACGACCGCGACGGCGAGGTCGATGACGTTGCCGCGCATGATGAATTCTTTGAAACCGTTGATCACGGGGTGCTCCAATCGAATGACTTGGGAGACCGTCTTTGTCAGCGCCATCTACCTAAGACGCCTTCGCGGCCGAAACGGAGGAGGACGGTGTCGACGACTTGGCGGGCGTGCTGTCGGGCTTCTTCTCGGATTTCTTCTCGGCCGGCTTACTCGCCGACGAGTCGGACGTGTCGGCAGACTTCTCGGCCGGCTTGCGATCGAGGTTGGGATTGGACCGCTTCGAGTCCGACTTGGAGTCGTTGCTGTAGAAACCGGAGCCGCTGAAGGTCACGCCGATCGAGGAGAACACCTTGCGCAGCTTTCCCTGGCAGGTCGGGCACACCGTGAGCGAGTGGTCCGTGAAGGCCTGCTGGATATCGAAGGCGGTGTCGCACTCGGTGCAACGGTAAGAGTAGGTAGGCACTGCATCTCCAGCTGGTTGAGCCGACAGGCAAACGCCTGCCAGTACTAAGGTTATGCGCGCCCAAGGGCCCGCACGTTCAGAATGCGGGTCTTGAGCGATGAAAAGGGTCAGAAAGCGATGATTCGGGTCGGCGTTACGAGGCCGTTGACCGGCTGATCGTGCACCTCGCGAGGAACTTCCTGCAGATATTCGCTGTCGAACACCACGGCGTAGACCGGCGGGCACTTCTCCATCGATCCGAGGGTCTTGTCGAAGTAGCCGCGACCCCAGCCCATGCGCAGTCCGTCCTCACCGACGGCCGCCGCCGGAACGATGATGAGATCGACATCGTTGATGGCGATCGGGCCGAGCAGGGTTCCGACGGCTTCTGGCACCCCCGAAATGCCGGTGAATTCTTCCTCACCGTCGCCGACGGTCCAATCGAGCAGACCGTCTTCACGTGAAATCGGAAACAAAATCCGGATGCCCTCTGCCGTGGCCCAGTTGAGAAAAGGTCGAGTATCTGGCTCGTTGCGAGCCGATAAATAACAGGAGATCGACCGCGCCGACAGGTCGAGCACGAGGCTTTGCAGGTTTTCGGTGAAGCCGGCCGTGGCGGCCTCGCGTTCCGAGGAGGTCATGTTCTGGCGGCGTTCGCGCAATTCCGCTCTCAGCGCACGCTTGTAATGACCTGTGTCGGAGTCCATATAAGGCATCCTACTTGCCACTAACCTAGTGCCCATGGGTACCCCGATAACTAAAGCCGTCATTCCCGCAGCTGGACTCGGAACACGCTTCCTCCCAGCGACCAAGGCCATGCCGAAGGAGATGTTGCCGGTCGTTGACAAGCCGGCGATTCAATATGTCGTCGAAGAAGCCGTCGCGGCCGGCCTCAGCGACGTACTGATGGTTACCGGTCGCAACAAGAATGCCCTGGAAAACCACTTCGACCGCATGACCGAACTTGAGGCCATGCTCGAACGCAAGGGCGACCAGACCCGGCTCGCCAAGGTGCGCGAATCCAACGAACTCGCCGACATCCACTATGTGCGTCAGGGCGACCCGCGCGGACTCGGCCACGCCGTGCTGCGCTCGCGCATGCACGTGGGCAACGAGCCCTTCGCGGTGCTGCTCGGTGACGACATCATCGACGCCCGCGACCCGCTGCTGACCCGCATGCTCGAGGAACAGGTCAAGCGCGGTGCCAGCATCGTGGCTCTGCTCGAGGTGGACCCCTCGCAGATTCATATGTATGGCGCGGCCGCGGTCGAGTCCACCGACGATCCCGACGTCGTGCGCATCACCGGCCTGGTCGAAAAGCCGAGCGCCGCCGATGCCCCCTCGAACCTCGCCATCATCGGTCGCTACGTGCTGCGCCCCGAAGTCTTCGATATTCTGGAACACACGGCGCCCGGCAAGGGCAACGAGATTCAGCTCACCGACGCCCTGCAGGAGATGGCCGTCAACCCCGAGTCGACCGGCGGCGTATATGGCCTGATCTTTCGCGGTCGGCGCTATGACACCGGCGATCGGCTCGATTACATCAAGGCCATTGTGCAACTCGCCGTCGATCGTGAAGATCTCGGTGCCGACCTGAAACCGTGGCTGCGCGAATTCGTCGCCACGCTCGACTAAATCATCACCCAGCTTCCATTCCAAAACAGACAGGCGAACCGTGCCGATCGCAATTCCGACCCTTCGTGAGGGCGCCGTCACCCTGCGCCCCATCCGCTTGCGCGATGCGCGCACCCTCGAGGGCGAATTGCTGGCCAACCGGTCGTGGCTGCGCAAGTGGGAGGCGACCAATCCGTACGCGCCGATGTCCTTCGACACGCGGGCGAGTATCCGTAGTCTGTTGACGCACTCACGGTCGGGCCACGGTCTGCCGTTCATCGTGGAGCAGAACGGTGAACTGGCCGGCCAGCTCAACGTCTCGTCGATCACCTGGGGATCGCTGTCGTCGGCGACGATCGGATACTGGGTGAGCGAGAAATTCGCTGGCCAGTCGGTTACTCCCACGGCCGTGGCCCTCGCCACCGATTACTGCTTCTACCAGCTCGGCCTGCATCGCATGGAAATCTGCATCCGCCCCGAGAACAAGGCCAGCCTGCGCGTCGTCGAGAAACTCGGCTTTCGGTACGAGGGACTGCGCCGCCGCTATATCCACATCAACGGCGACTGGCGCGATCACTTTTGCTTCGGTCTGGTCGCCGAAGAACTCGGCCAGGGCGTCATGCGCCGCTGGCAGGATGGCATGGTGCCAGCGGATGCCGCGAGCGTCACCACGGCAGATCTCGAGTCGGCCGCGCATCCGGTGCGTGTCATCACCCGATGACGGTGAAGAATTTCCCTGTTCGGGGGCAGGATCAGTGCATTAAGTTAGGTGACACACCGAGAGTAATCCTCGGCGGATGCGCCCGCGCCTCTTACCGTTGTCAACATGAGTAGTGAGGCATTGGGCGGCGGGGTCATGGTGGCGGTGGCTGCCGTGCTCTGGGTTGCCTATCTGATGCCCACCTGGTCGCGGCGCAAGCAGTATCAGGCGACCGAACGAAATGCGGTGCGATTGCAGCAGACACTGCGTATTCTGGCGGAAACAGCCGAGGTTCCTCAGCAAGTGCGGCTTGAGGCGACGGCTCGCACCGTGGCTGAGCAGCAGCGGGTTCTGGCCCGGGTCGAGCAGTCCGAACGGGTTGAAGCGCAGGCGGTAGCGGATGCTGCTCGCGATGTTCGCCGCGCCGCCGCCGCTGTGGCCGCCGCAGCCACACCGCGCCTGCCGGAGTCGCCGGTGAAGAAACTCCGCCGGCTTCGACGCTTTCGCGGCTCGGTGTCGACGATTCTGCTGGCCGGCCTCGTGCTGGCTGGATCCGGAATCGCGCCCGCTCTGTCGGGTTCGTTCACCGCGCTGGTCAGCGGCGGAGTCGTCATGGTCGCCGCGTTCGGCGTCCTGGGCCGCCTGGCCACGGTCGCCCGCTCTGCCCGCATCGTGCGGCTGGAAGCCCCGGTTGAGCTGCCAGTGCTGATCGGCCAGACCTTTGAACCCGTTCAGCTCGAAGAGACTCCGGTCGCCGCAGCCACCTGGACGCCCCAGCCGCTGCCACGCGCGCTGCACCTGTCGCGCGGATCCATCGCGCAGACGGCGATGGCATCCGTTGAAGCGGCCAATCAGCTGCGCAAGGCTGCCGCCGAGGCGGAGGTGGCCCGCCGCGCCGCCGCGCTCGCCGAGGAAGCCAACCGGGCGGTCACGCCCTTGGTGCGCCCCGAGTCTGCCGCGGTGCCGAGTCGATTCGCGTCGATGGGCATCGTCGGTGAGCCGGAGCCGGGCATGACCGACCTCGACGCCGTACTGCGACGCCGTCGCGCGGTTTAGTTCGCCGCACTCGGGCGCCAGGCGCGGTCTCGAAATCGTGCCTCACGCTCGAAAGCGGTGAAACTGTCGCCCAGCCCGTGATATTCTTCAAAGGCAGTTTGGGGCTTTGGCGCAGTTGGTAGCGCGTCTCGTTCGCAATGAGAAGGTCAGGAGTTCGAATCTCCTAAGCTCCACCACACTGTAAGAAAAGTCCCGGCCGCGGTCGGGACTTTTCTCGTTCCCCGACCAGATTGCTGCCCGCTGCGGGTGGAGGGCCGGGCGAATGGGGCAGATTCCGTCGTCTCGCGTCGTTGGCTAGGTGAGTGGGGGCCGCTGCAGGGTCTGGGTGATGCGGCTGGCCTCGTCGAGCAGCAGCTGGCCGAGCACCTTCTGCCGTTCGGGCTTGAACCGTGGCTCGATTCCGGTGAGTGAGAGCGCCCAGCCTGGTCGTCCGCTGCGGTCGAAGATCGCTGCGCCCATGC
This sequence comes from Cryobacterium sp. TMT1-66-1, assembly GCF_004403435.1. Classification (NCBI taxonomy): domain Bacteria; kingdom Bacillati; phylum Actinomycetota; class Actinomycetes; order Micrococcales; family Microbacteriaceae; genus Cryobacterium; species Cryobacterium sp. TMT1-66-1. Next base: position 127,428 of record NZ_SOGP01000002.1, on the reverse strand, counting down.
CCCAGCTGCCCTCCAGAATGAGTCCGGGGTTGACCGCGTAACCGGTGACCCGGGTGCGTTCCAGATTGGCGCGGATGCTCGCGGGTGAATGCTGGGCGCCCCAGCGAGCCGCGATGGTCTCGGTTTCGCCGAGACCAGTGTCGGCGAGGAGGGCATCCACTTCGGCGTCGGGCAGGTAGGCCAGAATCGCCATTCCAGCGGATGCGACCCCCAACGGAAAGCGCACCCCCTCGTGCAGCACGAAGGAGCGTATGGGGAAGCTGCCCTCCTCGCGGAGCAGGCAGACGGTTTCGGCGCCGCGCCGGATGGAGAGGAACGCGCTTTCGCCGGTCTCCTCGGCGAGGCGAACGAGACTCGGTCGGGCGAGCTCTTCAATCGGGTAGCGGGCGGCGGCGACCGTTCCCATGACGAAGACCTCTGGTCCGTAGTGCCAGGTGTGCCGCGCGGCGTCATGGTCGAGCAGCCCCTCGGCGGCGAGCGAGGTGAGCAGTCGGTGCACCGTGGGCCGGGTCAGGCCGGAGTCCCGCACGATCTCGGCCAGGGGAGTGCCCGAAGGGTTTCGTCCGACCAGGCGCAACAATAGGGCAATTCGCGCCACGACCTGAGCGCCCTGCACGGGCTGGGCCAGCGGTGGCTGCGTTGTGTGGGCCTTCCGAGGCTCGCGGGCGGGCGACTGACCGGTCATATCGACTCCTTTGTCCATAATGTGGATAATTAGCAGCCTACTGTTCATGGGGTGGATTCTCATGAAACTAGCAATTGACAGGGCCTGTTGCGCCTGAATACCATGACGTTACGTGCCGATGTCCACAAGATGGACACCGCAGGATCATCACTCAACGAGGAGACAGCATGTCTAAGGTTCAGGCCAGCGCGAGCGAGGCGCTGCAGGATGTACTGCGCGACGGGATGGTGCTCGCGGTCGGCGGATTCGGCCTCAGCGGAATTCCGGCCGATCTCATCGACGCGGTGCGGGCATCCGGTGTGAAAGATCTCACCGTCGTGTCGAACAACATGGGCGTTGACGGCAAGGGGCTGGGCGTGCTGCTCGAAGCCGGCCAGGTTCGCAAGGTCATCGCCTCGTATGTGGGCGAGAACAAGCTGTTCGCCGAGCAGTTTCTGGCCGGCGTACTCGAGGTGGAGTTCAGCCCTCAGGGCACCCTCGCTGAGCGGCTGCGGGCCGGCGGCGCGGGCATTCCCGCGTTCTATACCAAGACCGGCGTGGGCACGCTTATCGCCGAGGGCAAGCCGCTCGCGGACTTCGACGGCGAAACCTACCTGCAGGAACGCGGCATCGTCGCCGACGTCGCGCTGGTCAAGGCCTGGCGCGCCGACACCCTCGGCAACCTCGAGTACCGCTTCACTGCCCGCAACTTCAACCCGGTCGTCGCGACCGCGGGGCTCGTCACCATCGCCGAGGCGGAGCTGATCGTCGAGCCGGGCGACATCGACCCGAACCACGTGATCACCCCCGGGGTGTACGTGCAGCGCCTGATCCAGGCCTCGGCGCGGGTCAAAGACATCGAACAGCGCACCGTGCGCAGCCGGCCCGTGCTGGCATCCGCTTAAGGAGAATGACCATGGCTTGGACCAGAGACGAAATGGCCGCGATCGCGGCGCAGGAACTGAGCGACGGCGACTACGTGAACCTCGGGATCGGCATTCCGACGCTCGTGGCCAACAACCTGCCCGAGGGAATCCACGTGACCCTGCAGAGCGAGAATGGCCTACTCGGCATGGGGCCGTTCCCCTTCGAGGGCGAGGAAGATGCCGACCTGATCAACGCCGGCAAGCAGACCGTCACGGTGCTGCCCGGGGCGTCGATCTTCGACTCGGCGACGTCGTTCGGCATGATCCGCGGCGGCCACGTGAAGGTCGCCATTCTCGGCGCCATGCAGGTCTCCGGGCTTGGCGACCTCGCCAACTGGACCATCCCGGGCAAGATGGTCAAGGGGATGGGCGGCGCAATGGATCTCGTGGCCGGCACCCCGCGGGTGGTCGTGCTCACCGAGCACGTCGCCAAAGACGGCACGCCGAAGATCGTCACCGAGTGCACCCTGCCGCTGACCGGCGTGCGCGTCGTGGACCGTATCATCAGCGACACCGCCGTCTTTGACGTCACGCCGACCGGCCTCGTGTTGCGGCAGCGCGCCCCGGGCGTGAGCTTGCAGGACATCGAGGACACTACCGAGGCCGCGTTTACGGTTGAGGAGCTGGCTCCGGTCTAGTCGCCAAAGCTGAAGGCCCCGCTCAGGTTCTGGGCGGGGCCTTCAGATATTCAGGATTCCGGTTCGTCAGTGTCCTGTTCGCGCGACCCGTCTGGGTTCAGGCGGATGCTGCGCGGCCGGGCCGCGCGCATCCGCTCTTCGTTCCAATCGTCAGTCTCGGGGTCGAGTTTTTGGCGGGTCACGTCGGCTGCGTCGCTCGGATCAAGCGGATGCTGCGACATAGGTATTCTCGATGACCGAGCCCCAGTACGGGCCGAACATGGTGTTGGCGATGTTGTTGTAGCCAAAGCTGTTGACTGAGTTTTGCAGGCCGCTGGAGCCGTTGCCGATCATCCACGGGCCGCCAGAGGAGCCGCCGGTCATGTCGCACGGGATTCCCTGTGACTGGCTCTGGCCGTAGGGGTCGGCGCTGGCGGTGCCGTAGCAGGACTGCAGGGTCTCGCCGGTGAAGGGCGGGGCCGCCGGGTAACCGTAGGCGGTGTAGGTGAGGCCGCGGCTCTGGTTGAACGTGACGCCCGAGGCTCCGACGCTGTCGCTCAGCGAGGTTCCGGTGGGCGAGGCGACGATGGCGAAGCCGGTGTCATAGCTGATGTCGCCGTTATTGCTCCACTGGGTGGGAGCGTAGAGCTCGGTGGCATTCCACTGGCCGAACGGTGCCGAGCCGTTCTCGTAGGCTGGCACGAAGATGAAGCGTGAGGCGAAGTTGCCGGGACCTTCATTGACGCAGTGCCCGGCAGTGACGACGGTGTTCTCGTTCGCGGCCGAGATGGAGTTGCCGGAACAAACGTAGTCGGTGCCGCCGAGGGTGAAGAAGATCTTGCCGATGTGCGAGATGGGAGAGACCTGGGTGGCCGTGGGCGACTGGTCGGGGTCGGCCTGCTGCGGGGCCACGAGCGAGGTGGCTCCGGCTGCGACGGCGCCGATCATGCCGGCCGCGACGTTGTCCTGCACCAGTACTTCGCCGGGGATGGCGGACTGCATGCGCTCGGCGGTCCAGTAGTCGCCGCCCTGTTGAGTCTGCGGAACGACCCAACGGTCGACATCCGCAGACGTTGACGTGGTCGTAGTCAGTGACCCCGGCGCGATGGCGGCTGAGGCTGCGCCGGCCGACAGAAAACCGCCGGTACCGACTAACGTGCCGATCAGGAGCGCCGAGAGGGCGCCGGTCTTAACTTTGCTTCGCATCATGTGCTTCACTCCAGTTATCGATCGCATCCCGCGGACTGTATTGCCGCAGGTATTAATACAATATTGAGGAGTAGACTCCTTGTCTACCCTTTATGGGTCACACCCATTAGGGGGGTCGATGATCTGGGTCGGCATGTGTTCGCGTGCTCGGGTGTCGGTGGCAGCGGCCATACTGAGTGCATGTCGGACGGGCTACGATTTTGACCCCGATCAAACATTGTCGACGTCTACGTGGGGTACCTGCGCGGGCAATCCGTGCTTCAGTGTGGCGCCCGCAGCTAAGCCGGGCGCAAGCGCACCGTGAGAACTCGTTTAGATTTGAAGCGATTGCGCGAGGGGGCGCGACAGAAGCTGCCGCCAAAGTCTTGTGGGATTGTTCAACAATTCGGTAGGCTCTGGAAAACGCTGATCGGGCATCCGCTCTGAAATGGCGAGCAATACCCCCGGTGATCACGGGTTTATTTGGCGTACCCGGATACCCGGGTACGCGGGCGCTACTGGGAGAAATATGCTCGTACTGATTGGTGTGTTGCTCGTCATCGTGGGGTTTGCCATTCGCATGAACCCCCTGGTCGTGGTCACGGTCTCGGGGATCGTCACGGCTCTGCTCGGCGGGCTGACGCCGCTGGAGATTCTGGATGCCTTCGGAACGGGCTTTGCCAGCAGTCGCTCGGTGACCGTTTTCGTGATCGTGCTCCCGGTTATTGGACTGATCGAACGCTTCGGCCTGCAACAGCAGGCCAAACGACTGATTTCCCGGCTGTCGCGGCTGACCACGGGCCGGGTGCTGATCGGCTACCTCGTTATTCGCCAGGCTACGGCGGCGCTCGGGCTGAACAGTGTCGGCGGCCACGCGCAGACCGTGCGTCCGCTCATCTTTCCGATGGCGGAGGGCGCGGCCCTGCGGCGCTACGGCACGGTTCCCGACCCGATCAAGGAGAAGATCAAGGCGCATTCGGCCGCGACCGACAACGTCGGCGTGTTCTTTGGCGAAGATATCTTCGTGGCCGTCGGCTCGATTCTGCTGATCACCACCTTCGTCGATGCCACCTATGGTCTGCAGCTCGACCCCCTGCACGTTGCCGTCTGGGCGATCCCGACCGCCATCGCCGCCCTGCTCGTGCATGGATTCCGGCTGCTTCGACTCGACAAACAGCTCGACCGCGAGGTGCGCGCCATTGAGGCCGCCGACAACGTCGAGATCATCAACGCAGGAGGCACGGCATGATTGGCGTTGAAGCGGTTTACTGGTTTGTCGGCGCGCTCTTTCTGGCCTGGGCGCTGCTCATCGCCGGCGATGCGGGCCACCCTCGCCGCTGGGGAAGCTCAGCCTTCTGGGGCCTCCTGGGCCTCTGCTTCTTCTACGGCACCTGGGTGCAGAGCGAACAGGCTCCCGGCTGGATTCTCGGTATCGCCGTCATCGTCATGGTCGTGCTCGCGAGCACCGGCCGGCTCAAAGACGGCCGGGCACGCACGACCACTGCTGAGGAACGCGATGTCTCCTCTCGCCGATTCGGCAACAAACTGTTCATCCCGGCACTGACCCTGCCGGTCGTCACGGTGCTCATCGTGCTGCTGGCCCCCTACATCTCCATCAACGGACAGCTGCTGATCAGCCCGGTCAACACGACCCTGGTCGCTCTCGGAATCGGTTCGCTCGCGGGCGTGATCGTCGGCCTGTTCATTCTGCGGCCGCGCCAGCTCTTCACCCCCATTCTCGAAGGGCGTCGGATTCTGGAGTCGATCGGCTGGGCGGCACTGTTGCCGCAAATGTTGTCGACCCTGGGCATCCTCTTCACCAAGGCCGGCGTGGGCGTGGCCGTGGGCACCCTCGCGACCGTCGTTCTGCCGGACGGCTCGCTGATCGCCGCCGTGCTCGTCTACTGCGTTGGCATGTTCCTGTTCACCGTGCTGATGGGCAACGCCTTCGCGGCATTCCCGATCATGACCGCCGCCATCGGCTGGCCGGTACTCGTGCAGATCTTTGACGGCAACCCGGCCGCCGTCTTTGCCATCGGCATGCTCTCCGGATTCTGCGGCACCCTGGTCACCCCCATGGCCGCCAACTTCAACCTGGTTCCCTCAGCCCTGCTGGAGATGAAGGATAAGTACGGGGTGATCAAGGCGCAGGTCGGTACCGGCGTGCCCATGCTCGGCGTCAACGTTGCCCTGATGTACTTTCTCGCGTTCTAAACCGCACAACGAAGTGGAGCACCATGCCCGACGCATCAACCGTTCTCGACGCACCCGCACTGCTGGCTGGGCTGGCACCGACCTACGCCGATGTCGTTCTCGACAATCTGGCCAGGCCCTACCCGCACTCGGCGCACCACACCACGCATGCAGCGGATGATCGACCAACGCCCGAGCAGATCCACCCGTCGTTCTACACCTCGTTCGACTGGCATTCCTGCGTGCACATGCACGCCCTGGGCGTGATGCTGCTCGAGCACGGTCTGGACAGTGGGCGGGAGGCTGCCCTCCGTCAAGCGATCGGCGCCAACCTCACGGTGGAGAAGCTGCGCGTCGAGGGCGCGTACCTGCTCGCCAACCCCAGCTGGGAACGCCCATACGGCTGGGCCTGGCTGGTGCGGCTTGCGGCCACCTGCGCGGCGTCGACCGACGCCGAGATTCGCGGGTGGGCATCCGCTCTCGATCCGATCGTCGACACTGTGGCCGAACTGTTCGTGGCCTGGGCGGGCAAGGCCGAATGGCCGGTGCGTCACGGTCTGCACACCAATACGGCGTTCGGGCTTGGCTTGATGCTCGACGCTTTTCGAGCCCTCGGCCGCGCCGACGCTGCTGCGGCCTGTGAAACCGCGACCCTCGCCTGGTTCGAAGCGGATGCCGACTGGCCCGGCGACTGGGAAATGAGCGGCCAGGACTTTCTTTCCGCCGGTCTGAGCGAGGCAGACCTGCTGCGCCGGGTGCTGGCGCCCGAGCAATTCGACGCCTGGTTCGTGTCCTTTCTGCCCAGCTTGACGGCTGATTCACGCATCGTGCGCCCGTTTCGGGTCACCGATGAAACCGACGGCTACCTCGTGCACCTGCACGGGCTGAACCTCTCCCGCGCCGGGCAGGTGGCACGCATTCTGCGTGCGCTGGGTCGGGCGCCGGAGTCGGCACCAGCAGTGGCAGCCCTGACCGCGGCCAGGGAACCGCTGCTGCGGGCCGGACTCGAGGCCGTCGTCGCGCAGGAGTTCATGTCCTCGCACTGGCTGGCGACCTTCGCCTGGGATGCGCTGTTGTCGGCATCCGCCCTCGTGAAGCCGACCGATACGGCAGCATAGAACCTATGGCAACGATCGATCTGAACAGCGACGTCGGAGAATCTTTCGGCAACTGGACCTTCGGCGACGATGCCGCCATCATCGCTTCGGTCACGAGCGTCAACGTGGCAGGCGGATTCCACGCCGGTGACCCGACGACTATTCGTGCGACCTGCGCTGCCGCCGCCGCTGCTGGCGTGACGGTGGGCGCGCACCCCGGCTATCGCGACCTGGCCGGTTTCGGCCGCCGGTTCATCGAGATGGATGCGGCCGAGCTCAGCAACGACGTGATCTACCAGATCGGCGCGGTGCAGGCCCTCGCCCGCGCAGCCGGCACGCGGGTGCAGTACGTGAAACCGCACGGCGCCCTGTACAACACGATCGCTCGTCACCCGGTGCAGGCCCGTGCCGTGGTCGACGCCGTGCTCGCCGTCGACCCTAGCCTGCCGCTCATGGTGCTGCCGAACAGTGAGATCGAACGAGTTGCCCAGGCCGCGGGCCTCCGCACCGTAGCCGAAGCCTTCGCCGATCGTGCCTACAACCCCGACGGCAGCCTGGTGTCACGCACGCTGCCGGGCGCGGTGCTGCACTCGGTCGACGCGGTGACGGCGCAGGTCGTGCGCCTCGCCCTCGAGGGCACCGTCGTCGCCGTCGATGGTTCGGTCATCGCGGTGCCGGCAGCGAGCATCTGCCTGCACGGCGACACCCCCGGCGCCGTGCGGCTCGCCGCAGCGGTGCGTTCCGCGCTGTCGGCCGCCGGCGTGTCCATCGCCAGTTTCGTCTAGCGGATGCCGACCCCCATTCGATCCATCCGGGCCGTGGGTGAGCGGGCGGTGCTCGTGCAGCTCGGCACGCTCACCGAGGTCCTCGGATTGTATGAGGCGCTGCGCGGGCATCCGCTGCCCGGGCAGGTCGATGTCGTCGCGGCCGCTGAAACCGTGCTCGTGACGGCCGACTCGGCGACAGCGGCCCGCAGCTTTGCTGCCCGGCTGCGCGCGATAAAACCGCGCACGATTCAGGCCGGGAACGACGGGCTCGTGACCATCGACGTGATTTATGACGGGGACGACCTCGCCGAGGTTGGCGAGCTCACCGGCCTGGGCCAGGGCGGCGTGATCGCGGCGCACACCGGTCAGCTGTGGACCGCCGCGTTCGGCGGCTTCGCCCCCGGCTTCGCGTACCTCGTCGGCGACGACCGCCTGCGCGTCTCCCGGCGCGCCACCCCGCGGAAGGCCGTGCCGGCCGGCGCGGTGGCGCTCGCCGACGGCTATTCGGCCGTGTATCCTCGGGTCAGTCCCGGCGGCTGGCAGCTGATCGGCCGCACCGACGCCGCCCTGTGGAACCTCGACCGCGACCAGCCGGCCCTGGTGCAACCCGGCAACCGGGTGCAGTTTCGTGCCGTGCGTGAGTTCCTACGCGTCGCACCGACGGCCTCGATGGCGGAGGCACAGCGCCCCGGGGACCTCGTCGTCGTGCAGCCCGGCCTGCAAACCACCGTGCAGGATCTCGGCCGCCCCGGCCTCGCCCACCTCGGTGTGGCCGGCGCCGGCGCCCTCGACCGCGGCGCCCTGCGCCGCGCCAACCGGCTGGTCGGCAACCCCGGCTCGGCCGCCGTGCTCGAAAACGCCCTCGGCGGGCTCGTGCTCGAGGCCCGTACCGAGCAGGTACTGGCGGTGGCGGGGGCATCCGTTCTGATCACGATCAGCAAAACGGGTGCCGCCCCCCGCGTCGTCCCCACCGATGCCCCGTTCGCGCTGCACACCGGCGAACAACTCAGCCTGGGCACCCCGCTCGGGGGCGTACGCAGCTATATCGCCGTGCGCGGCGGCCTGGACCTGCCGCTCACGCTGGGCAGCCGTTCCACCGATTCGATGTCCGGCATCGGACCGGCGCCCCTCAGGGCCGGTGCCGAACTGCCGGTGCTTCCGGCCCCGCCGACCAGCGTGGTCGGTACCGCCGAACCGTCGCCGGCCCCGCCGGTCGAGGTCACCGTGCTGCGGTACGTGCCCGGCCCGCGCGCCGACTGGTTCAGCGCCGACACGCTCGCCGATTTCGATCGCACCGAGTGGAGCGTCACCGCTCAGTCGAACCGCATCGGTCTGCGCCTCGACGGGCCGGCGCTGGAACGTGCGCGGGATGGCGAACTGCCGAGTGAGGGCACCGTCTCCGGCGCCATCCAGCTGCCGGCCTCTGGGGTTCCGGTGTTGTTTCTCGCCGACCACCCGGTCACCGGCGGCTACCCGGTGCTCGGCGTGGTGCTGCACGCCGACCTGGACCGGGCGGCGCAGCTCGGAACCGGCGCGCGCATCCGTTTCACTCCAATTCCTTCAAACGAGAGCTGAACCGTGCAGAAAGTACTCATCGCCAACCGTGGCGAAATCGCCGTGCGCATCATTCGCGGCTGCTCAGATGCCGGGCTCACCTCCGTCGCTGTCTACGCGGATGTCGACGCCGACGCCCTGCACGTGGGTATGGCCACCGAGGCCTACGCGCTGGGCGGTGACAGCCCAGCTGACACCTATCTCAATGTGCCGAAACTGTTGGCCATCGCCCGGCGGGCCGGTGCCGACTCCGTGCATCCCGGCTACGGTTTTCTCTCCGAGAACGCCGACTTCGCCCAGGCCGTGCAGGATGCCGGGCTGATCTGGATCGGCCCGAGCCCGGCGAGCATCCGGTTGCTGGGAAACAAGGTGTCGGCGCGCGAAATCGCCGTGCGAGTCGGCGCTCCGCTCGTGGCCGGCTCGAACGGCACCCTCGAGACCGCTGTGGAGGTGCGTGCCTTCGCCGAGGAACACGGCCTTCCGGTCGCCATCAAGGCGGCGTTCGGCGGCGGCGGCCGCGGAATGAAGGTGGTCTGGGAGCTGGACGCGATCGAGGAGGCGTTCGACTCCGCCGTGCGCGAGAGCATGGCCGCGTTCGGTCGCGGCGAATGCTACGTTGAGCGCTTTCTGAACCGGCCCCGGCACGTCGAAGCGCAGATTCTGGCCGACGGGCACGGCGGGGTGATCGTCGTCGGCACCCGCGACTGCTCGCTGCAGCGCCGCAACCAGAAATTGGTCGAGGAGGCGCCGGCACCGTTTCTCACCGCTGACCAGCGGGATCTTATTTACACCTCGGCGAAGGCCATCTGCCGTGAGGCCGGATATGCCGGCGCCGGCACCGTGGAGTATTTGCTGGCCGAGGACGGCAGCATCTCCTTTCTCGAGGTGAACACGCGCCTGCAGGTGGAGCACCCGATCACCGAAGAGACCTCCGGCGTTGACATCGTGCTTGCCCAGCTGGCCATCGCCGCCGGCGGAGAGCTGCCGGTTGCCGAAGACCCGGTGCCGCGCGGCCACTCCTTCGAATTCCGCATTAACGCCGAGGACCCGGGCCGCGGCTTTCTGCCCGCGCCGGGCACCATAACCACGTTCACCGTACCGACGGGGCCGGGAATCCGGGTGGATGCGGGCATCCGCTCTAATGATTCGGTGGCGCCGCAATTCGATTCGCTGCTCGCCAAGCTCATCGTGACCGGCGCCGACCGGCCGCAGGCCCTGCGCCGGGCGCGCCGGGCGCTCGCCGAGTTCGAGATCGCCGGGCTGCCGACCGTGCTGCCCTTTCACCGCGCCGTCGTCGACCTGCCGGCGTTCACCGGGCCTGACCGGCTCGGCGTGTACACGAGCTGGATCGAGACCGAATTCGCCGAGCAGCTCGCGGCCGACCCCTCGCTGGTTACTACATCCCCGGCCGGCGGCCGCCGCACGATCACGATCGAGCTCGACGGGCGTCGGGTGGCGCTCGGGCTGCCAGAGAGCCTGCTGGGCGGCCTCGTGCACGGCGCTCCCGCTGTCGCGGCGCCGGTGATCGACGAATCCGACCCGGCCGAGCTCCGCTCCGGCATGGTCGGCACCGTGGTCAAATGGCTGGTCGAGGAGGGCTCCACGGTGGCCGCGGGCGATCCTCTTCTGGTGCTCGAAGCCATGAAGATGGAATCGACCGTCGTGGCGCACCGCTCGGGAACGCTGGGCGGTGTGCTCGTGGCCGCGGGAGACAACGTTGCCCTGAACGAGGCCATCGCTCGCATCGATACCTGAGCGGCCCAATCGCTACTCTGGGGGAATGACTCTCGACCAGATCTTTGCCGACCTGCGTGGTCAGGGCGCGAAGGTGCGCCACGCCGAGACCGGCAGCTGGGCCGCGGAGGTGCTGCGCGGGCGCATCGCCGCCGGGCAGTTGGTTCCCGGTACGAAGCTGTCGGAGGAGCGGCTCTGCGATCTCCTCGGCGTCTCCCGGAACACCCTCCGGGAGGCCTTTGCGACGCTCGCCATCGAGCACATGGTGGCGCGCATCCCGAACCGGGGTGTGTTCGTGGCACGACCGACCGCCGATGACATCCGTGAGATCTACCGGGTGCGGCGCTTTCTGGAACCGGCGGCGCTGTTATGGTCGGCCAGCCCCACAACGGATGCCCTGCACGCCGCGATCGAGCGCGCCCGCCTGGCCCGGTCACGGGGCTCTGTGGCCGATATGGCCGGCGCCAACCAAGACTTTCATGCCGGCGTCGTGGCGCTGGCCGGCAGCGAGAGATTGAGCCGGCAGATGGCTCAGGTGCTCGCGGAGATGCGGCTGGTATTTCATTCCATGGTCGCTGACCCGCTGTTCCACGCGCCCTATGTTGACGAGAACGCGGGAATCCTCGAGCGTTTCGAGGCGGGTGCGCGCACCGAGGCCGCCGCGCTCATGGTCGAGTACCTCGAGCGGGCCGAGCGGCAGCTGCTGGAGGCGCACGCGCGCGCGTAGGGCGGGGCGGGGCGGGGCATCCGCTCTGGGGTGGTCGGGGTTTCGGTGCCGGGCGCAGGATCAAACGTACGCCAGGCAAGCCAACGTGCGCCCAGCGCCGACGCTCGCCCGGACGGCCGCGACCCGACGGTGCTCAGAGCGCGCGCATCCGGTTATTGCGCGGGTTGTGCTCGACCTCGGCAAGGCCGAGGGCTTCGAGCAACGGCGGAACGTACATGCCGAAACGACCGCGAAACCCGTTCTTCAGGCCGTACCAGCCGCCGACCGGGTTGCTCTCTGCGCGACCCCAGGCCTCGACGGTGTCGGGCTTGGCCGCCTTCTTCTCGTCGGCGGCGCCCAGCTCGACCCAATCACCGTTCTCTGTGAGCATGGCGTGCAGGTCCTCAATGCAGCTCAGTCGATAGGAGAGCGTCGTGGACCCGACCTTGCAGATGAGCGACGGGGGAGTCGCCGCCTCGTCGCGATACATGAGGTACTCCGACGACCCGGGCGGAGTGCGCAGCACCCACGGGTCGTCCTTGCTGCCGGTTCCGATGCTCGTGTCGGTCATGACTGTCTCCTCGTTATCGTGCAGTTGGGTCAGTGGATTCATGCCCATCTTGGCCCAGTGCACCCGAAATTGACACGATACAGGCCGGCACGCATTGCCGGCCTGAGTGCATGGGCAAAAGTGTCTGCCATTTCTCTGGCGGATAACTCCTGCAATTTCTGGAACCCGTCGACGGCTTCCGCGTGATTCTGCGGAACAATTCTGACAAGCGCACAAATTGCAGGAGTTATGCCGCGCAGGAGGTCAGAGCGGATGCCCGAGTTAGCGAGTGCTTCAGGCCGTCGGCTCGAAGGCGATGCGGCGCAGCAGGGAGGGCAACTGTTCGCGTTCGGCGGGGTTGAGGTCATGCAGGGAGCGGTCCTCGGCGGTCTGGATGACGGCGCGGGCCTGCCGACAGAGCAGCCGGCCGGGCTGCGTGGCCACGATCACATTGGACCGGCGATCCCGTGGGTCCTGGTCGCGGGTGACCGCACCACGGTTTTCCAAGTGATCGACCAGGGCCACGATCTGGCTCGGGTCGAGGCTGAGAAAACCCGCGAGCTCGCGCCGGGACGGGTTTTGCCCGCTGCACGCCAGCGACGGCACCGAATAGGAGCGCACGCGCAGATCCAGCTCGGCGAGCACGGTATCCGCCCTCCCGGAACCAACCGAGCGTGCCCGCGCGGTCATGAATTCGATTTCGTTGGCCAGATCGGTGTCCCGCAACCGGTCCGGTTCGCGTAGGCGGTCGGTGGTCAGATCGACGGTGTCTGTACTCGACGAGATCGACGAACTGTACCGCGAACGCAAGACGGCCGCGGTGGTGCTCGCCGTCGACCCTTCCCGCAACCTGAACCAACGGCCGAACAGCAGCGAGGAGACTGCGATCGGCGCAGCCCGCAACAATGACATGCTGATTGCCTTCGGCTCGGTCGACCCCACTCGGGGAGCGGGTGCCATCACCCAAGCCCTGCGCTTGGCCGGTGATTTCGGCGTGCGCGGCTTCAAATTCCACCCCACGGTGCAGACCTTCAACCCGAGCGACGAGCAGTTCTACCCGCTCTGGGCTGCGTTGCAGGATCTCGGCCTGCCGGCCCTGTTCTACGGCGACTACGGAGCGCCGAATCCCCCGGTACGGTTGGCAGCGCAGCTTCTGCGCGGAACCCGACGCTGAGAGGCAGTCATGACTGATTCTGGTCCCGATTGCTTCATTCAATCGGTGGAAACGGCGGTCTCGCCCCGGCCGAACACGACCACCTCGGGGAGACGCTCGGTAAGTTGCTCCACGACTGAATCCACGGAAAGAGTGGATGCCCGGAGCCGGGCATCCACTCTTCGGGTGGCGGTTACGTCACGTTGGGGTGCGTTGCACAATGAACTGCACGGTGACCGTCTTCAACCTCGCGGGCACGACCCGTCACTCAGAACGGGAAGGCCCCCGGAACGCGGCGCATCGTGATCCAACGCGTCTCCGTGAACGCTTCGATGTTCGCCTCGGCACCGCCCTGACGCGATCCGGTACCGGACGCACCAACGCCGCCAAAGGGGGCATTCGCTTCGTCGTTCACGGTCTGGTCGTTGATGTGGACGATGCCTGACGGAATGCGCTGCGCCAACTCGAGCCCGCGCATGGCATCCGACGTCACGATCCCGAGTGACAGACCGTAGTCGCTCGCGCTCGCCAGTTGCACGGCCTCGTCGTCCGTGCTGAACTTGACGACGGATGCGACCGGGCCGAAAACCTCCTCGCAGTAGGCCGGGCCGTCCAACGGTGAATTCGCCAGCACGGTCGGGCGGTAGAACAGTCCGTCGTAACTGCCGCCGGCCTTCAACTCCGCGCCCGCCTCGACGGAGTCCAGGACCAATCGGTGAATCCGGTCGCGCTGGTTCTCATCGATGATCGGGCCGAGATGCACGTGGTCCGTTGCCGGGTTGCCGACCGCCATCGACTCAGCCTTCGCCGCAAGCTTCTCGACATACTGGTCGAAGATGCTTTCATGCACGACGTGGCGTCCGATCGACATGCAGATCTGCCCCTGGTGCAGGAAGGAACCCCACGCCGCGAGGTTGACGGCCTTGTCGACATCGGCGTCCTCAAGCACGATGAAGGCCGAGTTGCCACCGAGTTCGAGGTGAGCGCGCTTGAGGTGCTTGCCGGCGAGTTCGCCAACCTTCCGGCCGGCCCTGGTCGAACCGGTGAAGGCGATAACGCGGATGTTTGGGTCGGTGACCATGGCCTCGCCGACGTCGGCGCCTCCAGTGACCAACTGCAAGACCCCGGCTGGCAGCCCAGCCTCCTCGAAGACGCGCACCATCATCACACCGCCTGTCACCGCGGTGCGAGGGTCCGGCTTGAGTACCACCGCATTGCCGAGCGCGAGAGCGGGCGCGACCGCTCGGATTCCGAGGATGATCGGCACGTTGAACGGTGAAACCACACCGACAACACCCGCCGGAACCCGCTGGGCGATAGAGATTCTGGGTTCTTCGCTCGAGAGGAGCTGGCCGAGCGGATGCGACGGCAGCGAGGCCGCCTCATAGCATTCTTGGATTCCGACATGCAGCGCGAACCCTGCAAAGTCCGGCACGCTGCCGGCTTCTCTGACGTTCCAGTCCATGATCTCGTCGGCATGTTTTTCCATGAGTGCTGCCGCCTTGCGCAGCACTCCGGCGCGCACGGAGGGCGGGGTAGCTGCCCATGTCTTTTGCGCGATTGCTGCGCCAGAGGCAGCCACGGCCACGTCCGCTGGCGTCGCAATTCCTATGCGGCCCAACTCTTGCCCGGTCGACGGTTCGATGACCGGGAGCTCGCCGCCAGCTCCAATCTTCCACTCGCCATTGACGTAGATCTTTCCTGCCCAGGTTGCCGGATCGAGGAACAGGCCGGTTTTCGTTTCGTTAGTCGTGAGAGTCATTGTCTCTTCTTCCTCGTCGCATTGAGATTACTTTCATGTGCGTCCGGATCCAGACCTGCCTTGCGACAGCGTCGTTGGACGATTCGCGCCGGGCGCTCGCTTCGGTCAGACCGATTCAGGGCAAGAACAGGACATCCGGCGTGACAATCACTTCCAAGACCAGAGCTTCCTGACGGCCCGCAAGAGACGGCGCGATACGGTCCAGGACCGACACTAGGTCGGAGTAACCGTCTATTTTCAGGGCCTCCACGCCCAACCCAGCGGCAATAGCGGAAACCGACACCCGACCGAAGGACGGCCACGGGGCAGCGCCGCCGCGTTGATCGGCCAGACGGTTCATCACGGCGTAGCCGCCGTTATTCAGGACGATGAAGACGACCCCGACTCCGAGATTCGCGGCTGTCCATAGCGATTGGATTGAATACATCGACGAACCATCGCCGATGATTCCGATGACGGGGCGGTCCGGCTGGGCCATCTTCAGCCCGATGGCCGCTGGCATGGCAAACCCGAGCCCACCCATCGCAGCGGACAAGAACCCGAACGGTCGACGGGCCGGAATAAGAGCCTCCAGAGCCGGACGGGAGGACGGGGATTCCTCGACAACGGTCGTCTCTATCGGAAGACGCTCTGCGAGCAGCTGAAAAACGTGTGCTGCTCGCAGAGGCTCGTCGGCGGTCGGTGGATCCAGCTGGTAGCTCTGGGCATGACGCTTCACGTGGTCGGACTTTTGCACCGCGGGAAGGGGGCTGCGAACTCCGACTTGGGTGCTGATGAACGAGCACAGGGCGGCAGGGTCTCCGATGATGGACAGCTCAGCGGGGGACCGATTCGCCTCCGAGGCATCCGCGGTCAGGACGAAGACCCGCATGCCGTTTGGCACAAGAGAACCGGGCTTGTATGGATATTGGCGTAGGGCGGCGGTGCCAACAACGAGGAGAACGTCGTGGCCGTTGAGAGCTTCCCGCACGCGGGGGCGGTCGGCGGGGAGGCTGCCGCGGAATAGAGGGTGATCCTGCGGGAAGCCAGCCCGGGAACCGAAGGCTTCCTGCCAAACCGGGGCATGCAGACTTTCTGCGAGCTGCACCAGAGCGGCCCATCCTGCTTCGTTGTCGTTTCCCGACCCGGCGATGATTGCGGGTGCGGCCGCGCCGCGCAGCGCGGTTACGACGTTCTCGAGTTCCGTCGGGATCCCGCGCGGAGCCGAAATACTGTGGCTCGCGGCGGCTGTTGCGGTCGGATCTGCTGGCTCATCCCAGTCGTCCATCGGAACGATCACGATGACCGGCCCGCGTTCCTGGCGGGCGAGGTGTATCGCCCGTCGAATGGCCGACGGTACATCGGCGGCGATGACCGGCGAGATTACTTCCAGCGGATAATCTCCCGCGAGCCCGGCGAGTCGGCCGGCGAGGAAGGGCTCGAGTGCGAGGTGTCGTCGGTCCTGCTGACCGACGACGACGACCATTGGCGCGCGGTTAACCCGCGCCGTTGCGATCGCCCCGACTGCATTCCCGAATCCCGCCGTGGTGTGCAGGAGCACGAAGGCTGGCGAGCCGCTACCGAGCGCGTGGCCGGCGGCGATGCCGACCACCGACCCCTCGTGAAGCGCGAGAACAAATTGGATGTCTTCCGGCAGATCAACTAGGAAGGGGATCTCCGTGGACCCGGGGTTCGAGAAGATAGTAGTGAGGCCTTCGGCGCGCATGACGTCGAAACACGCGTCCCGCACGGTGGCGGTGGCAGCACTCATGACTTGTGGCCCTTCTTCGTTACCGCGATCGGCCCTGAAAGGGGACCGCTCTTCGCCAGCTGGATCTGCTCGTAGACGTGCCCGCGCAACTCGTTGAAGCGTGCGCTCGACCGGGTGGTAAGTTGGTCGCGATCTACCGGAAGGTCGATCGTCAGATCTTCCTGCACGACCGTTGGGGAGTTCGACAGCACGAGCACCCGTTCGCCCAGGTAGACCGATTCGTCGATATCGTGCGTGATGAAGATGATCGTCACGCCGAGCTTCTGCCAGATGTGGCGAACTAGGTCCTCCAGATCGGCCCTGGTCTGCGCGTCCACGGCGGCGAAAGGCTCATCCATCAGCAAGACCTCTGGCCTGTACGCCACTGCTCGCGCGATCGCGACACGTTGCTGCATTCCGCCGGACAACTGCCAGGGATAGCTGTCTGGCACGTGGGAGAGCTCGACGGCGGCGAGGGCGTCATCCACGAGTTTCTTGCGTTCGGCGCGTGGTATTCGCTGGTTCTTCAGCGGCAATTCGATGTTGGCGCGTACGCTCATCCACGGCAGAAGGCTGCGACCGTACTCCTGAAAGACGACGGCCATGGAATGAGGCGGGCCGACGACATTTGTACCGCGTAGTTCGATCGATCCCGATGTCGGGGTAAGTAGTCCGGCGATGCACTTCAGCAGAGTCGTCTTGCCCGCGCCGGACGGTCCGACCACGCAGACAAGCTGACCTGGCGCGATGTCAAACGTGAGGTCGCGCACCGCTTCGATTTCGCCGCCTGGGACCGGATAGACCTTTCGCAGGGCCTTGACCGACAGCATTGGCGGCTCGGATGAGAATTCTCCCGGGATGCGCTCGCCGTCATTGAGTACTTTAACTGCCATGCTGAACCTCTTTCAGGCCGGTGTACCAACTCAGCAACCGGTTTTCGATCGACTTGGAAATCACGGAGAGTGCAAGGCCCATGAGGCCGAGAACGACGATCCCACTCCACATTTCTGGGATAGCGAACGCACGTTGGAAAAGCACGATGGTGAAGCCCAGTCCGGAGGATGACCCGAACATTTCAGAAATGACCATCAGGATCAGTGCGATGGACGTGCTCTGTCGTACCCCGGTCATGATCTGGGGGCTGGCCCCAGGCAATACCAGATAACGCAACCGGGCAAAACCGGTCATCGAGTACGTCCGAAAGGTGTCGCCGAGCACGGGGTCGACGGCCCGCACCCCCTCAATAGTGTTGAGCAGCACGGGCCAGATGGCGCCGGAAATGATCACAATGATCTTCATCTGGTCGTTGATCCCGACCAGCAGCATGAGCAGTGGAACGAGTACTGGCGGAGGAATCGCTCGGAAGAATTCCAGCAGTGGCTCGGTGAGGCTGCGGAGCCAGCGCACTGAGCCGATTAGCACGCCGAAGATCACACCCAGCAGGATTGTCAACCCGAGTCCGACCAGCAGGCGGAGGACGCTGGGAACGAAGTCCGTCCAGAACCTCTCTCCGGCCCAGACCGCCCAGAATGTCTGCATGAGCTTGAGGGGCTTTGGCACGAAGAAGTTGGTCGACCCGAGCGTTAGCGTCCACCACAGTGCAACAAGAAGCACGGGCAGGCCGACAAAATAAAGGGTACGTTTAGTCGATCTCATAATGCTACCTCTCCGCGGACCGACGTGTGCCAGGAAAGAACGCGTTTTTCAACCAGGCGCACCCCGGCATTGATGAGAACGCCGATGAGGCCGGTCGCGACAATGAGTGCGTACATTTCGGCAACCGCGCCTCCTGACTGGGTCAAGGCAATCTGTTGGCCGAGGCCGGGGCTGCCGATGACCAACTCGGCTGTAATAGCCAGTATGAGCGCGACCGCGGACGCCAAGCGGATCCCCGTCATGAGGTAAGGCAGCGTCGTCGGCCAGACGACGTATCGGATCCGAGCCATCCGCCCCAGGCCGTAGCTGCGGGCCGTGTTGTCAGCAACCGGATCGACGTCGGCCACCCCGGAAAGCACCTGAAGCAGTACCTGCCAAAACGATGCATAGACGATCAGCAGCAGTGATGATTCGATCTTCAGCCCGAAAAGGAGAACCGCCAGCGGAATCAAGGCGACGGAGGGGATCGGCCGGAGGAATTCGATCGTAGATCTCGTGGCGCGGCGAAGAAATAGGCTGGAACCGATGAAAAGGCCGAGCACGATTGCAGTGATGATCGCAATGGCGAGGCCCAGAGCCCAGGCGGTCATAGTCTCGGCGACATCACTCCAGAAACCGGGCTGAACCAAATAGGCGAAGAATTTCGCCATGACCAGGCTGGCGGGTGGCAGGTATCGCTCATTTACCAGGCCGAGCCGCGGAATTGCCTCCCACGCGACAAGGAACAGCAGGATGCCCGTGACCCCTAGCGCGGGGCCGTTCAGGTGTTTCATTGACATTCTGCTGTTCCTCATCGTTTCGCAGCGCGTTCTTATGCCGAGGTGATGGTGAGCTACGGCAGCATCACGCTGAGATCGGGCTTCGCCGAGAGAGTGCCGAACTTGACGGCTGCTTCGCCAAGCTTCGTCGCTGCGTCGCCGTTGAAGTCAACCCGGAACTCTGGCAGGACCATATTCGTGAGCTGGTCGGCCGTCATTTTCGTGTACGTGGTCACTATCTGGCGCACCTCGTCGGGGTGGACCTGGGCGTATTCGAGGGACTTGTTCATCGCGGTCTGGAACTTCGTGACGAGGTCAGGATTGTTGCTGATGGTGTCGCCATTGGCGAAGTAGCCGGCGATATCAAGGTTGGTGTCGAACGCTGAGAAGTTGTACGAAATGATTCGGGCCCCATTGGCGACGGCCGAGTTGAGGAAGGGAGCGAGAATCCATGCCGCATCGACCTGGCTGTTCTCAACCGCTGCCTCGGCATCGGGAAAGCCGACCTCGACGAACTGGATCGTGGAGGAATCTCCACCGTCGTCCTCAACGATCTGACGAATCGTCGTGTCGCCAATGTTCTGCAGATTGTTGACGGAGACTGTCTTCCCTGCGAGGTCCGCGGCCGACGTGATCGGGGAGTCGCCACGAACGATGACTGCACCGAAGTCGGGCGTGCCGGCCGTCGAGTTGCCGTTCGCGACATATCGGAGGTCGAGGCCCTTGTCTCTGGCGACCATGACAGAGACCAAGTTGCCGAACGCGAACTCATAGTCGCCCGAGATCACTCCCGGTACCGCGGCAGCGCCTCCTGTCGTGACCTGGACGGTGAGGTCGAGACCTTCATCGGAGAAAAAGCCCTTTTCCTTGCCGAGCCAAATCGGCGCCGTGTCGACAATGGGGATGACGCCTACGGTGATTGGGGTGAGCGCGTCGGTTTCGGCTGGTGCCGTGGTACTGGCGCCGGCCGAGCAGGCGCTGAGGGCGATGACGGATGCCGCGGCAAGTCCGATCAATAGCGATTTCTTCATTTTCACTCCATTGTGTGGTGATACGGGTCGTGCTGCTGTGGGTGCCCGGGGCACTGCGAGCTACGGTCGTGAAGACTGATCCGCTCTGATTGGAGACTAGCCATGCGTTTCAATGCAAAAACATGCGCTTCCATTCAGTGGAAGTTCTTGGCACATCGCGGTAGCGTGGCGAGTAATGAGCGGAAAACCGGTACAAAAGCGTACGAGCGGCGACGCCGCTGCCGTCGACGACCGTTCCGTCGCGGCCAGGCTGTTCGCCATTCTGGACGCCTTCGCGGCTCCCGCCGGTGCAACCTCGCTTACTCTCACGCTGACGGCCATCGCCCAGCGGGCGGGCCTGCCGCTCTCGACCACGCACCGGCTGGTTGCGGAGTGGGTGAGTTGGGGTGGCCTGGCCAGGCACGAAAACGGCCAGTATTCCCTCGGCATGAAGCTGTGGGAGCTCGGGGTGCAGACGCCGACTGCCCGTAACCTGCGCACCATAGCGCTGCCCTACCTCGAGGACCTCTATGAGACGACGCGTGAGCATGTGCACCTCGCCATTCTCGACGGACGTGACGCCCTGTACCTCGAGAAACTCTCTGGCCACCACGCGGTTCGACTGATTTCGCGGGTTGGCGCGCGCCTGCCGCTGCACTCGACCGGGGTGGGGCTCGTACTCCTGGCCTACGCACCCACCGACGTCGTGCAGCAATACCTCGCCACAAGCCTGCAGCGCTTTCTGCCACGTACCATCACCGAACCGGAAGCCGTACGCAAACGGCTGGCCGAAATTCGATTGAAGGGCATCGCTCGCATGTCGGAGGAGATGACGGCCGGCTCGAGCTCGCTGGCCGCCCCAATTCGCGACCGCACCGGCCAGGTCGTGGCTGCCGTGTCGATCGTGACCCGCACGACCGACACTGTCGACTCGGAGCACGAACGCGCGGTGCGCCTGGCCGCTCAGGGGGTCAGTCGGGCCCTCGGCTATCGGCGGGCCCAGCAATGATGGATTGTCAACACTTTCACTGAGTGGAAGAATTACACCGCGGGCCTGAGTAGCACACCACACTGTTCAGATCACCCCTGTCATTGTCGCTAGGAGACTCCGTGCCCCACGAAACAACCCGCGTCGCTATCATCGGCGCCGGTCCAGCCGGACTTCTCCTGAGCTGGGCCCTGCGTGATGCCGGCATCGACTCGATCGTCGTCGAAAACCGCTCGCAGGACTACGTGCAGGGGCGCATCCGCGCCGGCGTGCTGGAACAGGGCTCGGTCGAGACCCTGACCCGCCTCGGGCTGGGTGACCGCCTCGCATCCGAGGGCCTGCAGCACGACGGAATCTACTTGCAGTACGCCGGCGAGCGCCACAATGTGAACTTCAACGAGCTGATCGGCCGCACGGTCACCGTCTACGGCCAGCAGCAGGTCGTGAAAGACCTCGTCACAGCCCACGAGCAGGCCGGATCGACGATCTACTACGAAGCCTCCGATGTGGCCGTCGACTCGCTCACCACGAAGAACCCGAACGTGACCTTCGTACACGATGGCGAAGCGCACACCATCGACGCCGACTTCGTCGTGGGTGCCGACGGATTTCACGGCATCTGCCGCGCGTCGATCCCTGCCGAAGAAATCACCCTGTTCGACCGCAGCTACCCCTACGCCTGGCTTGGCATTCTCGCTGACGTGGCACCGTCCTCGGACGAACTCGTCTACGCGCTGCACGAAGATGGTTTCGCGATGCTCTCGATGCGCTCGCCGGTCGTCTCCCGGCTGTACCTGCAGGTCGATCCGGCCGACGATATCAAGAACTGGTCGGACGACCGCATCTGGGAAGCTCTGCAGACCCGGCTCGGCACGCCCGGCTGGACCCTGAATCAAGGCCCGATCACCGACAAATCGATCACCCCGATGCGCAGCTTCGTGGCGTCGCGCCTGGCCTACGGCAACCTCTTCTTAGTCGGTGACGCCGGCCACATCGTGCCGCCGACCGGCGCAAAGGGCCTCAACTCAGCCATCTCCGACGTCACCCAGCTCGCCGCGGCGCTCACCGCCTTCTACGCGAACGACGAAACGCTGCTCGGTCGGTACAGCGAGACCGCGCTGGCCCGGCAGTGGCGGGTGCAGCAGTTCTCCCGCTACATGACCGAGATGCTGCACACCAGCCCCGGCGATCTGCAAACCGGCGCGTTCGACTACCGCAGCCAGCTCGGCCAGCTCGACTACGTCACCCACTCACCGCTCGCCCAGCGCATGCTCGCCGAGCAGTACACCGGCCTCCTGCTCTAATCGATATCGAGGACGCCATGACCCAGAAAACACCCGGCACCGGCCCGGCCAGTCAGAACGAGATCACCGCCGAGATCGAGAGAATCGAAGCGGATGCCGCCGCCCGCGTCGCCGCCGGCGGCTCACCCGAGCTGCAGCCGCGCCGCGACTACGCCCCGTATCGCAGCTCCCTGCTGCGCCACCCCACCCACGAGCTCGTGCGCGTCGACCCGGAAGAGGTCGAACGGGTCTCACCCGCCTTCGGCCACACCGACGTGAACGTGCTGGAGAGCGACCTCACCATCCAGCACGCCGGCGAACCGATCGGCGAACGCATAACAGTGAGCGGCCGCGTGCTCGACGGCGAGGGCCGCCCGGTGCGACACCAGCTGATCGAACTATGGCAGGCCAACGCCGGCGGACGCTACGTGCACAAACGCGACCAGCACCCAGCGCCGCTCGACCCCAACTTCACCGGAGTCGGCCGCGCCATCACCGGAGACAGCGGCGAATACTCGTTCACCACCATCAAGCCCGGGCCCTACCCGTGGAAGAACCACCTGAATGCGTGGCGACCTGCCCACATCCACTTTTCACTATTCGGCACCGCGTTCACGCAGCGCCTGATCACGCAAATGTACTTTCCCGGCGACCCGCTGTTCGCCCTCGACCCGATCTACCAGTCGATAGCGGATGCCGACGCTCGCGCCCGCCTGGTCGGGCAGTACGACCACAGCCTGAGCGTGCCCGAATTCTCGCTCGGCTACAACTGGGACATCGTGCTGACCGGCCCGAAGTCCACCTGGATGGAAAGCGAAGACGCCGATGAATAAGCTCCAAACACCGTCGCAGACCGTCGGCCCGTTCTACGGCTACGCCCTGCCCTATGCGGGCGGACCTGAACTGGTTCCCGGGTACCATCCCCGCGCCATCCGCTTTCACGGCACCGTCACCGACGGCGCCGGCGAGCCGATCCTCGACGCCCTGCTCGAGATCTGGCAGGCCGACGAGAACGGCACGCTCGTGCGAGAGCTGGGCAGTCTCGACCGCGACGGCTTCACCTTCACCGGGTTCGGCCGCTGCGCGACCACGATCGCCGGGCACTACACCTTCACGACGCTCAAACCGGGGGCGGCCGGCACCGCAGCGCCGTATATTCTGGTGACGGTCTTCGCTCGCGGAGTCACCCACCACCTGTTCACCAGGGCCTACTTTGCCGAGGATGCCGCGCTGCACGCGACGGATGCCGTGCTCAGCAGCCTGCCTGCTGACCGCCGGAAGACACTCATCTGTGTCTCAGAGGGCGTGATCGGGGGCGCCGAGTCGTACCGTTTCGATATTCGCGTGCAGGGCGAGAATGAGACCGTCTTTTTGGACTTTGATGCCTAACTTCACGTTCGATGCCGGACTGCTCAACCCGCTGAGCCACGGCACCCGCGAGTCTGAACTCACGAGCGACCAGGCCTGGCTGCAGGCCATGGTCGACGCCGAGCTCGCCCTCACCCGCGCGCTCGTCGACGCCGAGCTGGCCCCCGAGTGGATGCTCGCTGTCTGCGACGCGCTCGCCGACGCCAGCCAGTTCGACCTCGGCGCGATCGCCGTCGAGGCCCGGGGCGGCGGTAACCCGGTGATTCCGTTCGTGAAACACCTCGGCCGCGCCGCCGAACGGGTGCGTGCCGGGGCGTCGGACCACCTTCACGTTGGCGCGACCAGCCAGGATATTCTCGACACCGCCGCGATGATCGTGGCCCGCAAGGTCATCTGCGATCTCATCCACCAGCTCGATTCCTTCGGCGCCGACCTCGCCGCCCTCGCCGACGAACACCGCGGCACCGTGATGAGCGGCCGCACCCTCGGCCAGCAGGCCTCGCCGACGAGCTTCGGCTTCGTCGCGGCCGGCTGGCTCGACGCCGTGCTGCTGATCGTCACCCGTCTCGAAGGCATTCGTGACTCCCTGCCGGTGCAACTCGGCGGAGCCGTCGGCAACCTCTCCGTGCTCACCGAAATCGCCCGCGCCCGGCGCAGTGAAACACCAGCCTCGGAGGTTCTCGACACTGTGCTGGAGCGGTTCGCTGACCATGTCGGCCTGGTCGTGCCGCGCCTCAGCTGGCACACCAACCGGGTCGTCATCTCCGAACTGGCGTCCGTGCTGGCCGCCGCGACCGGGGTCGCCGGCACCTTTGCTCTCGACGTGTCGGTGCTCTCCCGTACCGAAATCGCCGAGGTGAGCGAACGCCTCGCCCCCGGCCAGGGAGGCTCCAGCGCTATGCCGCACAAGCGCAACCCCGTCTCAGCCGTGCTGATCACTGCGGCGGCGCTGCAGACGCCGGGTCTCGCATCCACTCTGTATGGAAGCATGCTCGCTGAAGACCAGCGCCCGAGCGGGGCCTGGCATGCCGAATGGCAGTCGCTGCGGGTGCTCGAACGGCTAACGATTTCGGCGGTGACCGGTGCCGCGTCGCTCGTCGCTCGCCTCGACGTGGACCCCGATCGCATGCGCGCCAACCTCGACCTGACCGACGGACTTGTGTTCAGTGAGCGAGTCACCACGATTCTGGCCGAAACCGTCGGCAAGACCACGGCGTTCGCGCTAGTCGAACGCGCGTCCCAGGAGGCGTTCGCTACCAACCGGCCGCTGCAGGTCGTCCTCGCGAGCATCCTCATCACCGAGGGCTGTTCCGACGAACTGCGCGCGCAGATCTGGGCGGCCTTCGACTATGAGGGCCAGCCCGGCCAATCGGCGGGCGGCATCGACCGCGTCGTGCACGCCTTTCGCCAGCGAGCGGATGCCGTCGCACGGCGTGCCCGGGCGGCCACCTCTACCGATATGGTCGAAGGAGACTCCGCGCAGGTGGGCGCCCCCGCTCGCTCGAACAATGCTCGCTCCAACAATGCTCGATCCAACAATGACGTGAGGACCGCATGACCCAGCCCGTCATTCTCTGCACCATCGAGCCGGCGCGAAACGGAAACGCCAACGCGCCACTGATCGTGCTCGGCCCCTCGCTCGGCACCACCACCGACCTCTGGGCCACCGTCGTGCCGGCGCTCGCCGCCACCCACCGGGTGCTGTGTTTCAACCTGCCCGGGCACGGGTTCAGCCCGAAGACGTCGGCCGCATTCACCCTTGAGGAGGTCGCCGACGCCGTCGTTGGCCTCGTCGATTCCATTGGTGTCGACACGTTTCACTACGCCGGAATCTCCCTCGGCGGCGCCATCGGCCTCGCCCTCGCCGTGAACCACCCAGGCCGCCTCGTGAGCCTCGCCGTGTTCTGTTCCGGCGCAAAAATAGGCTCGTTCGAGGCCTGGACCGAACGAGCCGCCGGGGTGCGGGCGAGCGGCACCCCCTCGCTCATCGCCGGCAGCGCCTCCCGCTGGTTCGCCACCGACTTTCTCGGCCGCGACCCCAAGGCCGGCGCGCACGCCCTCAACCAGCTGCTCGACATCGACGACGAATCCTACGCACTCGCATGCGAGGCGCTCGCCGTTTTCGACCAAACGGATGCCCTCAGCGGCATTCGCACGCCCGTTCTGTGCGTCTCGGGCGAGTTCGACGAGGTGACACCGACCGCGCAGCTCGAGGAGCTGGCTGCCCGCATCCCGGGCGCTACGTCGGCTGTGATCGC
The DNA here is from genome assembly GCF_004403435.1 of Cryobacterium sp. TMT1-66-1. Classification (NCBI taxonomy): domain Bacteria; kingdom Bacillati; phylum Actinomycetota; class Actinomycetes; order Micrococcales; family Microbacteriaceae; genus Cryobacterium; species Cryobacterium sp. TMT1-66-1. The sequence goes on along the minus strand of NZ_SOGP01000002.1, from coordinate 101,467 downwards.
CGGGGCCGCGCACCTGCCGTCGCTTGAGCGCCCGGCTGAGGTCGGCGTGCTGTTGGCGGAGTGGGTGGCGGGAGTATCGGCTACGCCGGGCCCGGCCGGTGCTGGTCGTGCCCCGGGTACCGGTTCTGGTGGAGGCGTCGGTTCTGTTGCCGACGTCGGTTCCGCGGCGCCGCGACCCACCGCCGCGGCCGAGCCGCTGCCGGGAGGCCGCACCGCAGCATCCGCTTATGACGACGGTATGGTCGTGCGCCGCGCGGTGCTCGGCAACAAGCACGTCGATGCGGCAACCGCGGCGATCACCCCCGAAACCGCCGTGTTCCAGGACTTCATCACCCGCTACGCCTGGGGCGAAGTCTGGACCAGGCCGGGCCTCGACCGCCGCACCCGCAGCTTTCTGACCATCGCCGCGCTCGTCACCGGCGGGCACGAGGGCGAGCTCGCGATGCACGTTCGGGCCGCCCTGACCAACGGGCTGACCCGCGCCGAAATCAGCGAGGCGATTCTGCACACCGCAATCTATGCGGGCGTACCGGCCGCCAACGCCGCATTCGCCGTGGCCCGCGAGACCTTCGCCGGGCTCGATGCGGCTGCTGATACCTGCACCGACGACACCACTATTCGGCCCAGCTAAGGACCTCGAACCATGGACAAGACCTATCCCTCCGCTGCGGCTGCCGTCGCTGACATTCCCGATGGTGCGTCGCTCGCCGTCGGCGGGTTCGGCCTGGTCGGTGTGCCGATCGTGCTCATTCGTGCGCTGCTCGCGCTCGGCAGTACCAACCTGCACGTCGCGTCGAACAACTGCGGCGTCGATGGGTGGGGGCTCGGCGAGCTGCTCCGCGAGGGCCGGATCAGCCGGGTTATCGCTTCGTACATCGGTGAGAACAAGGACTTCGCCCGCCGCTACCTCGGTGGTGAGCTCGAGGTTGAGCTCACCCCGCAGGGCACTCTGGCCGAGCGGTTGCGCGCTGGCGGCACCGGAATTCCGGCGTTCTACACGGCGAGTGGCGTGGGTACCATGGTCGCCGACGGCGGACTGCCGTGGCGCTACGGCCCCGACGGCGAGGTGACAGTGTCCTCACCGCCGAAGGAGACTCGGCTGTTCTCGTCGCTCGGCAGCGAGAAGGAATACGTGCTCGAAGAGGCCATCGTCACCGATTACGCCCTCGTGCGTGCAGCCAAGGGCGACCGGCACGGCAACCTCGTGTTCGAGAAATCGGCCCGCAACTTCAACCCGGTGGCCGGCATGGCCGGCCGCATCACCATCGCCGAGGTCGACGAACTGGTCGAACCCGGTCAGATCGACCCCGACGAGGTGCACCTCGCCGGCATCTACGTGAACCGCATCGTGCAGCTGGGCGCGGTGGATGCTGCTGATCTGCCGATTGAGAAGACAACGACGCGGCCGCGACCGTCGACGGAAACTGGAGCGAACTGATGGCTCTCACGCGTAACGAAATGGCTGCCCGCGCCGCCCAAGAGCTCGCCCCGGACTCATATGTCAATTTGGGTATAGGCCTCCCGACGCTGATTCCGAACTTTCTCCCCGACGGCGTGCACGTCGTGCTGCACTCCGAGAACGGTGTGCTCGGCGTGGGCCCGTACCCGTGGGAGGGCGAGGCCGACCCTAAGCTCATCAATGCCGGCAAAGAGACCGTCACGGTCAACCCGGGAGCGGCGTACTTCGACTCGGCGCAGAGCTTCGGCATGATCCGCGGCGGGCTGATCGATGTGGCCGTGCTCGGCGCCATGCAGGTGAGCGTGGTCGGCGATATCGCCAACTGGGCGGTGCCCGGCAAGATGATCAAGGGTATGGGCGGCGCGATGGACCTCGTGCACGGCGCCGATACCGTCATCGTCGTCATGGAACACACGACCAGGACCGGCGAGTTCAAGATCAAGACGGTCTGCGACCTGCCTCTGACCGGCAAGGCCGTCGTCACGCGCATCATCACCGATCTCGCCGTGATCGACGTCACCCCTGACGGACTCGTGCTGCGCGAGGTCGCGCCCGGCGTCACCGTCGCCGAGGTACAGGCCGCCACCGAGGCCACCCTGCTCGTGCCGACCCCGCCGACCACCATCACGACCCTGATCGGCGCTGCCGAATGAGCGAGCTGCGCCAGGTCGTCATCTGCGAACCGCTCCGCACGCCGATCGGCCGGTTCGGCGGCGCGTTCAAGACCGTCGCCCCGGCCGACCTCGCCGCGGCGGTCATCGTCGCGCTGCTGGAACGCACCGGACTCGACGGGGCCGTTGTCGATGACGTCATCTTCGGCCAGGCCTATCCCTCGGCCGAGGCCGCGCCCGTTGCCCGGGTCGCCGCCCTCAACGCTGGCCTGCCCGTCACAGTCGGCGGTGTGCAGGTTGACCGTCGCTGCGGCAGCGGCCTGCAGGCCATCCTCGACGCCGCGATGCAGGTGCAAACCGGCGTCAGCGATCTCCTGATCGCCGGCGGCGTCGACGTCATGAGCCAGGCCCCGCTCTACACGGTCGATTCCCGCTGGGGCCTGGCCGGAACCGCCGGCGTGCTGCTGCGCGACGCCCTCGGCCGTGGCCGCGAGACCGCCGGTGGGCGCAACTATCCGGTGCCCGGCGGCATGCTCGAAACCGCCGAGAACCTGCGCCGCGACTACAGCATCGACCGCGTCGAACAAGACCAGCTCGCTGTGGAATCCCAGCACCGCGCCCTCGCCGCCGTCGCCGACGGCCGCTTCGTCGACGAGATCGTGCCGGTCACCGTACCCGGTCGAAAGGGCCCCGTCGTCGTCTCCGTCGACGAAACTCCGCGCGACACCACCCTCGAGGCCCTCGCAGGCCTCACCCCGATCATGGGCAAAACGGATGCCGCAGCCACCGTCACCGCCGGCAACGCCAGCGGTCAGAACGACGCCGCTGCCGCGTGCATCGTGACCACCCCGGAGCGGGCGGCTGAACTCGGGCTGACCCCCATCGTGCGGCTCGCGTCGTGGGCGCGCGCCGGCGTCGACCCCTCCCGCATGGGCCTCGGCCCGGTACCCGCCACGAAGCTCGCACTCGAGCGCGCCGGCCTCACTCTCGCCGACATGGACCTGATCGAACTCAACGAGGCCTTTGCCGCCCAGGTGCTCGCCGTCAGCCGGGAGTGGAACTTCGTTCCCGAAGACTGGGCCCGCACCAACGTCAATGGCTCGGGCATCTCGCTCGGTCACCCGGTCGGCGCGACCGGCGCCCGTATCCTCGCCACCGCGAGCCGCCACCTGCAGCGCACCGAGGGTCGCTACCTGCTCGAAACCATGTGCATCGGCGGTGGGCAGGGCCTGGCGGCCATCTTCGAGCGCGTGTAGCAGCATCCGCTTCGCCGAGGTGTGAGTTTGAGCCCGAAATTTGCTCAAAATGACCCCAGACTCACACCTCGGCGAGCGGATGGCTACCAGCGGGCGCCGCGTGCGGCCAGCGCAGCGCGCACTCGGCGTAGAAGTTCCTGCCCGCCGTACGTGAGGTCATCATCGGTAATGCGAACCATGCGCCAGCCCTGGTCTTCGACCCGCTCGCGTCGCGTGATGTCCTTACGGAATTGCTTCGGGTCCGTGCGGTGACCGTCGCCTTCATACTCGACGCAGACCCGAAATCGCGGCCAGGCCAGGTCGACGCGGGCCACAAAGTAGCCGTCGGAGTCCCGAATGACAAAATTGACATCGGGTTCTGGAATGCCGTCATCCACGATGAACAGGCGCGTCTTGGTCTCCTGGGGTGAATCGACCGCGGCGCGTGCGAGACTCGCGGCTTCCCGCAGGGCGCGGTATCCGCGTCGTCCGGTGAGTTCGGCCGCGACAACTTTCAGCTCCTCGGGCGTGTGGATGGGATTTCGACCCCGGCAGAGAAAGTCCGAAGCGGCGACGAGTTCGACTCGCCTGAGCGTCGGGGCGACATCGATCCAGGTGTGCAGGAGCGACGTCACCCGAAGGCCCTCGACCCGGTCAGTGACGAGCACCTCCCGCTTGTGCCCGACGATCCCCACCATCTGCGGAGCCCGGGCATTCTGCGGCACGCTGACATGCAGGCGTCGGTCTGTTTCGAGCCGATAGGGCAGCCACATTCCCTGGATTACGGCAGCCGTCGCGTGGCTGAAGACGTGAGTCGCGGGCATCCGTTGTGAGTAGGCCGTGGTCAATTCGAGAACGGATGCCGGTTGCACGTGATCAGCACGCAGACGTCGATAGGGCAGGGCAGCACGATCATGCGGAGTGGACATAGAGGAATAGTGCATTGAATCGGGATCGCGCATATTCGTTATGCACAGGCAGCCTCTGATTCGCCGCCGAGGTGTGAGTTTGCGCCCATTCTCGGCCAAATTCGGGGTAAGACTCACACCTCGGCGAACGGATGCTTCAGACCGCGCCGACATCGAGGTTGATGCAGCCCAGATACCCCGTTGCGGTCGTCATCGAAGCCGACCTGGGCCCCGCGCAGATAGGTGCCGTCGACGCCGGGCGTGGCCTCGGAATCGCCCTCGGTGTAGCTGCCGTCGGTCGTGGCACCAGACCCGCCAGAACCAAAGCGAGGTCGTTGCGAATGGAACCCACGTCGAAGTAATACGGCCCGGCTGTGCGCGACTCGGTCTCAGTGCCGCAGGATGACCCGACCGCGTCGAGCTTGGCCACGATGTCGCCGGCCGCGCTCGTCGACGGGATCAGTGTTGCCGTGCGGCATCCGTCTTGGGGATCTCCGGGCCCGCAAAACGCTACTGGAACGCGGAGATGCCGGTGATGGCGCGGCCGACCACGAGGGTGTTGATTTCGTAGCTACCCTCGTAGGTGTATAGCGCTTCGGCGTCGGCGAAGACGCGGGCCATGCCGAAATCGGTGGAGATTCCATTGCCGCCGAACACAGAACGGCCGAGCGCCACGGACTCCCGCATGCGGGCGCTGGAGGAAGCCTTGGCCAGCGCGGCGTGCTCGGGCCGCAGCGTGCCGGCCTGCTGCAGCTGGGCGATGCGTACCATCGTGCCGAGCGACGTCGTCGCGTTCTCGAGGATGCGTACGAGCTTCTCCTGCACGAGCTGGAACGAGGCGATCGGCTTGCCGAACTGCTGGCGCTCGAGGGCGTAGCGCAGGGCATGGTCGTAGGCGGCGAATTGCAGCCCGACGGTCTGCCAGCCGACCCACACGCGGGAGTTGGTGAGCAGCCGGTTGGTGTCGCGAAAGCTCGAGGCTCCTGGAAGGCGGTCGCGCTCGGCTACCACGACATTGTCGAGGGTGATCGTGGCGTTCTGCACGATGCGCAGGGCGATCTTGTTTTCGATGGCCTCGGCCGTGTAGCCGGGCAGGGTGGCGTCGACGATGAAGCCCTTGATCTGGTCGTCGGCGGTGTCGCGCGCCCAGACCAGCACGTTGGCGGCGAAGGTTCCGCTGCCGATCCAGCGCTTGACGCCGTTCAGGGTCCAGTTGGAGCCGCTGCGCGTGGCGGTCGTCTCCATATTGCGCGAAACGTCAGAGCCGTGCTCGGGCTCGGTGAGGGCGAAGGCTCCGATCTTGCGCAGGGAGACGGCGTCGTCCAGGTAGCGTTCGCGCTGGTCGTCGGTGCCGAGCTGGGCAATGGCCGCCGCGAACAGTCCGCTGTGCACGCCGACGAAGGTGGAGATGGAGGCATCTACCCGGGAGAGCTCGAGGGTCATGAACCCGTGCAGCAAGAAATTGTTGCCGCGGGCGCACAGCTCAACCAGGTTGAGGGAGGTGAGCACGGGAATGATCTCGAACGGGAAAGTCGCGTTGTTCCAGTGCTCGGCCACGACCGGGCGGATCTCGCGTTCGAACACAGCACGGGCCTGGGCTACGAGCTGCTGTTCCTCGGGGGAAAGCAGGTCCTGGTAGGAGAAGAAGTCGGCGGTGGGGCCGGTGAAGAAAGCGGGGCTGGCAGCATCCGTTTCGGGGTAGGCCGTTGCGTCGTCTATGCCGCTGGTGGCGTCGATGTCGGTGCTGGCAATGACAATGCTCATGGCTGGTCCTCTCTGACCTGGTACACCTGAATTGTGCGCCAATGAGCCCAATTGCGCAATCTCTCGCCTGAAGACCGTGCATAATGCAAAAGACTTGGGGGAGGAGGCCCGCCAGATTGCCCTCTCTGCGCGAGCGCCCAATTGTAAGCCTCCGAGGCGGGCGCCAGGAGGTGATCGCCGAGGTGCGTCATCGACCCGTGAGTTTCGTGCGCCGAGGTGTGAGTTTGAGTGCGAATTTTGCTCAAAATCGCCTCAGACTCACACCTCAGCGAGCGGATGGCTACCGCGCGCGACCCGCTAGCGCGTCGCGGAGGTGTTCATAGTCAGAACGTCGGTGCCGTCCAGGTCGTGCAGGCCCAGCGTCACGTTCACGACACCGAGGGTGCCGAGCGACGAAACGTGGGTGCCGCCACAGGGGATTCGCACGCTCGTGCCCGGCAGCTCGCAGACCCAGTAGCGGCGATCGGTCAAAAGGTCGCCGTCGCGGTCGATGCGCACCGCGGCTTCCGTTGATGTCCAGTCCAGGAGGGTCGCGTTGATGGCTGCTTCGAGCTGGGGCAGCGCCTCGGCGAACCCGTCCACGGAGAAACCCTTCTTGCGCAGCGACTTGCCGAGCCGGTAGGTGTCGACCGAGGCGTTCGGCCCGATCAGCGACTCGTCGATGGCGAGGCCGTCGAAGTCGGGATGGCCCAGGGCGTCGGGGCGCACCTCCTTTTTCCAACGGTCGGCGAGTGCGAGGTTGAGCGCGAGCGAGGCGAGGTGGCAGCTCGTGTGCCCGGCGCTCGTACTGTCGCGCAGGCCCTCGTCGACCTCGACGGTGACGGTGTCGCCGGCCGACAGCCCGTCCGTCTCGACCACGTGCACGACGACGAAGGCCCAGCCGGGCGTTCCCTTGCCCACCGGAATGTCCTCGCCGATATACAGCGCTGACCCGTCGGTGGCGCCCACGATGCAGTCTTCGACCGGCCAGAAGGCGGCGCCGTGGTGCAGCAGGGCGAGGTCGGGGCCCTGGTCGGGCCAGCCCGCATCGACCGGATGCACGGGTGTCACGTCGAGCAGAACCGCAAACCCGCCGCCCGGCAGCAGCTCGGAGTGCAGAACGGTCGCCTGGGCGTCGACCGCGCCACCCGGGTAGAGCACACGGGTGTCTTCGGTGGGCAGGGTCATGGCTGGTCCTTTCACTGTGGCAGACGGCGCGTCATCCGAGCGGATGCTGCGGCGCAAGCGGGTACATCAACCCAGCGGATTGAAGTGGTGCGAGAAAAAAAGAGGTGCCGCCACGATCGTGGCGGCACCTCGTGCGCTGGTTGGAACCTAGCTCTTGCGGGCCCGAGAAGCGGTCTCTTCAGACTTCGCCTTCTTGTCGGCCCTCTTTTCCTTGAGGGACTTGTCGGCAACCTTCTTGGTTGCATCCTTTTTCGGTGATTTGTCAGCCATTGTGTACTCCTTCGCGCCGAGCCGTGGGGCCCCGTCACCTTGAGAATACGCGGGTTTAGCGCAAACGGCATCTTGCGGCACGGCTCAGCCGGCCAACCCGCCGGCAGCCCTGTGCACGACTGCCGGTGTGTCGTATGCTGTCGCTCTACCGAACCGTTTCTCGTCGAAAGGTCACCCTCATGAGCCATAGCGCCACCTACCGTGCAGTTCTCTTTGGACCGAACCCGATCGCCGCCGGAACCGAAGTGGAGCTGGAATATATCGACGGTGCCTACCAAGACGCCGTGGTGCTCGAGTCGGTCGAAGATACGGAAACGATCACCCGCACCTACAAGCGCGGTCGGGAGACCGAGGAACCCATCCCGTACCGGTTCGTCGAAGAAGACGTCGCCGAAGACGACGGAGAGGCCGACGTTCCTAACTGACGCGAGTGGCGGCATCCGCTTTCACAGCTGATGCCGCCACCCTCGTTCGAAAGTTAGATGCGCTTGGTGGCGTCCCGGCCGAGCCGAACCGGCAGGGCCATGAGCGGTCCGACGAAGCGGCGCTGCAGGCGACGAGCCGGACCCCAGACGATCTGCACAACGTACTGCGACAGAAGAGCGCCCGCCGCAAGTGCCATGGCAATGCCCGCCGCGGTGAGCAGCGAGAGCAGCCCATTGATATCGCCCTCCGAGAGCTTCAGCAGTCCGCGAAACAGGGTGAGCCCGGGAACGAGTGGTACCAGGGCCGTCACCATGATCACGAGCGGGGGAGTGCGCACCATGCGCGCGGCGACCGCGGCGAGCAGGCCGACGCCGAGGGCGCTCGCCGCTGACCCCCAGACCAGGCCAAATCCGCCGGCCATCGCGGCCACGAACAAAAACTCAGCGAGGGCGCCGAGCACACAAACCACCCAGATCGCCCGCCACGGCACCTGAACGGCGAGCGCAAACCCGATAACGATCACCACGGCAGCCACCAGCAGCACCGGCAGAACGGCCAGGGTTACGATCGGGTTTGAATCGATCTCGAGAACCAGGCCGAACCGCGCCAAAAAAAGCGCCGAACCGGACACCCCGGTGACCAGGCCGGCCGTGATCAGCAGCGCCTCGACCAACCGCGCGGTGCCGGTGAGGTAGAACCCCGACAGTGTGTCGTGCACGGCGCCGAAGGTGGTGACGCCGGCCAGGAGCATGATGATGGTGGCGACGACCACGAGCGAGGGGCTCGCGGTGGGGTCGATCACCCCCACGATCGCGGCGACGATCGGGCCGACCGCACCGCCGACCACGGTCTGGTAGAACAGCGGAACCTGCCGGTGGTCGAGCACCGAAGTGATCCAATCGATGATCCAGGTGGCGATGAACGCGGCGATGATCACCGTCGGCCCACCGCCGATCAGCACGGCAGCGCCCGCACCGACCAGGCTCCAGCCGATGCGGCGCCACTGTTTGGGCACCTGCGGCTTCGAGCTGACGATGGTCGCCAGAATCTTGCGCGCCTCGGCCACCTCGATCGGCTTCTCGATGATGTCCGCGATCAGCTCCGAGGTGGCGGTGAGCTTGGAGTAGTCGAGGGTGCGGTATTTCACGTTGCGGCTGCGGGTGATCGACTCGTGCGTCGCCGGGTCTTCCTGCGTGAGCGTGATGATGGTGTGCGTGATGTTCGCGTCGGTGCCCTTGAGCCCGTAGGCACGGGTGAGCGCGATCATCGCGGCGGTCGCGTCTTCGGCACCGGCTCCGGCGGTGAAGATAACTTCCGCGAGTCGCATGGTGAGGTCGAGAACGGCCCGGGTATAGCCGGAGTGGTCGAGGGTGATAGCGGTGGTCTTGCTGAAGGTCATGAGGTGCGCAGATCAATCGGGCCGAGAACGGATGCTGCGGCGGTGGCGTGCGCGGAATCCGCGTCGGAGGGGTGGAAGAAACCGGCGAGCACGTCGCGGTAGAGCCGGGAGAGTTCGGAGGTCGTGTTGTAGGCCTGGCCGCCGGCGACTTGCACGGCGGTGTCCACGACGAACTTGGCGTTCTCTGTGGCCCGGTATTTGAGCCCGGACAGCTGCGCGAACCAGGCCGGTCCGACCGTGAACGAAAGCTCGTCGACCGCGCGGGCGAGGGCGTCGATTTGCGGGTAGATGCCGTCCATCGCGATGACGAGGTCGCCGACCCGCCATCGGGCCACCGGATCCTGCGCATGCGTGCGCCCGTCGTTCTTCAGCGACGTGCGCCGGTGCGCTCCCGCGACGGCGAGCTCCAGCGCGCGCCGGCCGATTCCGGTGTAGACCGCGGAGAGCAGGATCTCGAAGTTGGCGAAGATTCCGGCCACGAGCGGGTCGCCGTTCGGGCCGACCGGCAGCCGCCGCACGACCCGGTCCGGGCGGGCCAGAGCGCCGTCGAGCACGGTGCTCTGGCTCTGGCTGGCGCGCATGCCGAGGGTGTTCCAGTCATCTTTGGAGCGGATGCCGGCATCCGCTTTCTCGAGAAACGCCCAGACGATCGCGGGGTCTGACGGGTCGGTCGAGTCGAGTCCGAGGGTGCCGAGCCGGGTCCAGGCGGGGGACAGCGACGTGAAAACCTTGGTGCCGGTGAACCGGTAGCCGCCTTCTGGGGTAGGGCGGGCGTCCGTTTGGGAGCCGAACAGAACCAGGTCGTTGCCGGGTTCGCTCACGCCGAAGCCGAAGATTTCGCCTCGGCCGGCCTCGTCGAGCAGAAAGTCGAGCGAGCGGTCGCCCTGGGCGTGCAGGCTGCGGGCGACGCCGGTCCAGACCAGGTGCATGTTCACGGCGAGGGCGGTGGCCGGGGCGTGCGCGGCCAATCGGGTCTGCTCGCGCATGGTCTGCTGCAGGGTGAGTCCGAGTCCGCCGAACTCTGTCGGCACCAGGGCGCGCAGGTAGCCGGCGGCGACGAGCGCTTCGAGGTCTTCGGTGAAGAACGCGTTGGCCTCGTCATACCCGGCAGCCCGCGCGCGGACGCCCGCCAGCAGCTCGGCGGACAGCAGCGGTTCGTCGCTCGAGGGTACAAAAACGGGCGCCGCGGGCAGGGCTATAGCAGGGAGAAACTCGGTCACACAGACAAGCCTATGCAGCCTTGCGGCGCCGCGCGAACATGCGCACGATCAGAAGCACAATTGTCCCCACAATCGCCAGCAGAACCAGCCAGGGCAAGGCAACTCCGAGGCCGACCAACAGGCCGCCGAGGGCGGTCACGAGGGCGGTCCAGCCGACGATGATTCCGCTCCAGAAGGTGTCGGGACCGCTCGCGGCGACGGTGCCCTCCGCGACCAGTTCGAGCTGCACGGTGGAGTAGTCGATCTGGTCGGCGAGGTAGTCGCGCTGGGACTGCAGGCTTTCCAGCTCGCCCTGCCGGCTCGACAGAGCACTTTCGATGCTGATCAGGTCGGCCGTGGTGGTGGCCGACGCCATCAGCGCCAGCAGCCGGTCGACCGAGGTGGTCAGCGCGGTGATGCGGGCGTCGAGGTCCTGGCTCTGCTGGGTCACGTCCTGCGCGGTGAGCGTGACGAAGTTGAGGGTGCCGAGCTTTTTCAGCTCGGCCAGGGTGCGGTCGAGTTCGTCGGACGGAATGCGCAGGGTCAGGTTGGCGCTGGCCGGCTGCACGTCGGTGGCCGGGTTTTCGCTGCGGCTGTCGACCCGGCCGCCGGCCTGTTCCGTGATCGTGACGGCCGATTCGCTCGCTTTCACCGGGTCGGTGGCGGTGATCGAGAGGGATCCGGTGGTGATGACATCGCGGCTGGAGGTGTTCACGTCGCCGGTGGTGCCCGTGACGGAGGCCTTATCGCCCGCGGCAGGAGCTACGCCGCCGGAGACACTTTCCGACGAATTTCCCGAATCGCGGTTCACCGAGCTGCCGCTGTTCGTCGTGCATCCCGCCAGCAAGACGGCGGTCAGAAGAACCGCGATCACACCCCAAGTTCGTCTCATGTCTCACTGTATTGGCGCGCCGACGCCCGGGACTGGAGGCAGTCTGGGAGTCGGATCACAATTGGGACTCGATGTCTGTCCCCCGAAGTAAGGTCGTGGGGTCGGCGGTTCAGCCCGACTCGCAACGACCAGGAGGACGACATGGGATTCATTGACGATGCCAAGGATGCACTCGACGCCACCGGCAAGAAGATCGGCCGGGCCGTGGATGATGCCAAGGACCGCATCGAAGACAAGGCCGATGAGGTCAAAGCCGACGCCAAGGTGAAAAAGGCTGAGGGCGACGTGAAGCACGCCGAGGCCGAGCGGGGCGTCACCGAGGCCAAGAATGACTTCAAAGCCACGCTGCGCGACGATAATTAGATATGACCTGGTGGGCGGAGCGGATGCGCAGAGCGCGTCGGCCCCGCCCGCCGCTCTTGCACGTCGCAACGGATGCCGGCAGCGGCCCGGTCGTCATTCTCGTGCACGGCATCGCGTCGTCGTCGGTCACCTTCTACGAGGTGATCCCGATGCTGACGCCGAATCACCGGGTGATCGCCGTCGACATTCTGGGCTTCGGCCAGTCGCCCGCGCCGGACGGGTGTGAGTACCGGCTGGAGGATCATGTCGGGGCCTTGGCCGCGACCATCCGCTCGCTGAAGCTGAAGGAACCATTCGTTCTGGTCGGGCATTCGCTTGGCAGCCTGATCAGTACCCGGTATGCGGCCATGGAACGGCACGGTCGATTCCGGGCAGCATGGCGCCGGCTGGCCGCCCGCGGACCGGTCTCCCGCCTGCTGCTGGTGGGACCGCCGGTGTATCTGTCGCCGAGTGATATCGGCGATCCGCGGGTGCGGGCCCGGGTGAGCGCCTACCTGCGTGCCTACGATTTTCTGCGCGCCAACAAGGAGTTCACACTCGCCAACGCCGCGATCATGTCGCGCCTGCTGCCCAAGGGCATCTTCGAGCTGACCGAGAAAACCTGGACGCCGTTCATCAAATCGATGGAGCACTGCATCGAATCGCAGACCGTGGTGAGCGACATCGCGAGCCTCACTGTGCCGGTCGATGTGATCTATGGGGCGTTCGACGCGTTCATCGCGCAGGGCAGCATGACCGTGATCGAGCGGATGCGCCACGTCACCATGCACCGCGTGGAGGCCAACGACCACATCATTCGGAAGCGCCTTGCCCGGGTGTTGGTGAAGGTGATCGACGGCTAGACGGCCGGGAAAGTAACTCCGGTGAGCTCCTCGGAGAGCGACCAGAGGCGGCGGGCATCGGCTTCGTCGAGGGAACGCGGAGGCAGCTTGGCGGGGGCCGGAGCGCCGGTGAGTTCGCCGAACCCGCCGGGGCCGTAGTAGCCGCCGCCGGCCGCGGCCGGGCTCGTCGCCGCGTACAGCGCCGGCAGGATGCCCTGGTCGATCTGCTGCCACATCCAGCCGATGCGGTGGGACGCCTCGTTCGCGGCGAGGAAGACCTTCGCCGACGCGCCGTTGTGCGTGGGCCCGGTGATCTGCAGGTTCGTGACGGTCGCGCCGGGGTGCGCGGCGACGCTGCGCACCCCCCAGCCGCCGATAATGCTGCGCCGGTTGAGTTCCCGGGCGAACATGAGCGTCGCCAGTTTGGAGAGAGCGTAGGCGCGGTGCGGGCGGTAGCGCAGGCTCTGCAGGTCGGTGAAATCGAGGCGGCCGGTGCGGGCGATCAGGCTCGAGAGGCTCACGACCCGGCTCGTTCCGGCGGCGCGCAACAGCGGAAGCAGGTGGGCGGTGAGCGCGAAGTGGCCAAGGTGGTTGGTGCCGAACTGCAGCTCGAACCCGTCTTCGGTCTCGTCGCGCACGGGCGGCATCATGAGGCCGGCGTTGTTGAGCAGGATGTCGATCGGGCGTCCCTCCTTCGTGAGTTCCTCGCCGAATCCGGCGACGCTCGACAGCGACGCGAGATCCAGATGACGGATGCTGAGGGTCGCGTCGGGCTTCTGCTCATTCAGGAGCTTGACCGCCGCGGCGCCCTTCTCCTCGTTGCGCACGGCGAGGATGACATCGGCGCCGGCCCGGGCGAGGCGGCCGGTGAGTCCGAAGCCGAGTCCGCTGTTGGCGCCGGTGACGACGGCGAGCTTGCCGCGCAGGTCGGGAACCTGAATGTCGGGGAGGGTCTTGGTGCTGGTCTTCGTCATGAGGCTCCCGTTGTCGTGGTGCTCTATTGAACCCGTTCGGGCGGGGGAAGTCACGCGGCTGCCGGTGTGCCGGGCACATTCACGGGTGCGCAATGGCCGGTCTGCGACTGCTCCGCGGCTGCGATTTCGCTCCAAGACAATGCCCCAAGGCCCGGGCCCCGTCCGTCTTGCCGGCGCCCTGCAGGCCGGAGCGCTCAGCCTTGCGGCGGGTCGCCGATGCGTTCGAGGGCGTCGACGATGAGCGCCCAAAACTTCTCGTGGTCCAGGTCGACGGCCACCTGCGTGGTGCAATCCGATGGGGCCGGCGCGCGAAAGTCTGCTACGGTCATGCCGAGGGTGAGGGTGCCGGCCAGTTCCACGTCGAGCGGAGCCTTCCGCACGGTGATCACACTCGGATCGATCACGTAGGCGACCGCGCACGGGTCGTGCACCGGCGGATAGTCGAAACCCTGGGCATCCTTGTAGGTCTCGGCGAAGAAGGCCAGCAGATCGCCGACGAACCGGGCCGGCGCCGTGCCGACGGCCGCGATGCGGGCGACAATATCGGGGGTGGCGAGAGCCTGGTGGGTCAGATCGAGGCCGATCATGGTCAACGGCCACTTCTCGTTGAAGACGATGTGGGCAGCTTCGGGATCGATGACGATGTTGAACTCGGCCGTGGCCGACCAGTTACCCACGTGGTAACCGCCGCCCATCAGCACGACCTGTTTGACCCGCTCGACGATGCGCGGCTCCTTGCGGGCGGCGAGGGCGATGTTGGTCAGCGCGCCGGTCGGCACGAGGGTGATCTCACCCGGCTCGTGCGCCATGATCGTGTCGATGATGAGGTCGACGGCGTGCCGGGCGTCGAGCTCGAGCGTCGGCTCGGGCAGCATCGGCCCGTCGAGGCCGGACTCGCCGTGAATGGACGGCGCCGTCTCGATCTGCCGTACCAGCGGGCGCGGGCATCCGGCGGCAAATGGCACCCCGGTGATGCCGGCCACGCGGGCGACCGAGAGAGCGTTGCGGGTGACCTTGGCGAGGGTCTGGTTGCCCATCACGGTGGTCACGGCGACGAGGTCGATGTTCGGATTGCCGTGCGCGAGCAGCAACGCGATGGCGTCGTCGTGGCCGGGGTCGCAGTCGAGAATGATTTTGGTGGGCACAGCTCAGGGTACGTGGTCGTGCGCTTTCCGGGCCCGGTGCAGTGTGCAAGACGCAGCGAGGACGGGCGACCAAAGCGACGGGAGGCGCGGCATCCGCTCACCGCATTTCTCATGGTCCGTCCAGAGCGCCTCCGATAAGCTGGGCGCGCGGTTGTAGTTCACATCCGCCCCCGTACCGAGGAGCTTGTTCGTATGACTTTGATCGAGGAATTCCTCATGCCCGGCGGCGGCACGAGCATCAACACCCTGCCCAAGGTCTCCCTGCACGACCACCTCGACGGCGGCCTGCGCCCGCAGTCCATCATCGAGCTGGCCGACTCCATCGGATTCGTGCTTCCCACAACGGATGCTGACGCCCTGGGCGAATGGTTCTCCGACCAGTCCAACGCCGGCTCGCTCGTGGAATACCTGAAGACCTTCGACGTCACGACGGCCGTGATGCAGACCCGCGAGGGCCTCAGCCGCGTCGCCCGCGAATTCGTTGAGGACCTCGCCGACGACGGAGTCATCTACGGCGAGATCCGCTGGGCTCCCGAGCAGCACCTGGCCCGCGGACTCACCCTCAACG
The DNA here is from genome assembly GCF_004403435.1 of Cryobacterium sp. TMT1-66-1. Lineage (NCBI taxonomy): Bacteria > Bacillati > Actinomycetota > Actinomycetes > Micrococcales > Microbacteriaceae > Cryobacterium > Cryobacterium sp. TMT1-66-1. The sequence continues at coordinate 86,266 of NZ_SOGP01000002.1, read as the reverse complement.
AGGTCGTCGAAGCCGTGCAGGACGGTATCGAAGCAGGCATCGAGAACGTCGAGCAGTCCGGCCGCAGCATCCGCATCGGCCAGCTCATCACCGCCATGCGCCACGCGAACCGCGGCCTCGAGATCGCCGAACTCGCCGTGCGCTACCGGTTCGACGGCGTAGTCGGGTTCGACATTGCCGGTGCCGAAGCCGGCTTCCCGGCCGGAAACCACCGGGCAGCCTTCGACCTGCTGGCCCGCGAATTCATGCCGGTCACCGTGCACGCCGGCGAGGCCGACGGACTCGACAGCATCCGCGGCGCACTGTTCGACGGCCGCGCCCTCCGCCTCGGCCACGGCGTGCGCCTGGCCGAAGACGTCACGATTGAACGTCAGGACGACGACAACACCTTCGTCACCCTCGGCCCGGTGGCCCAGTGGGTGCGCGACCGCGAGATCACGCTCGAACTGAGCCCCTCCTCGAACCTGCAGACCGGAGCGGTCGCCGCCTGGGGCGAGGAACTGTTCGACCACCCGTTCGACCTGCTCTACCAGCTCGGCTTCAAGGTCACTGTCAACACCGACAACCGTCTGATGAGCGACACGACCCTCACCCAGGAGCTCGCCCTGCTCTCGGATGCCTTCGGTTACGACCTCGGCGACCTCGAGACCTTCCAGCTCAACGCGGCCCACGCCGCGTTCCTGCCGCTGGAAGACCGCGAAGAGCTCGTCGAAGCCATCGAAGCCGGCTTCGGCGACGCCTGACGCATCTGCCCACTCTCCGGGCCTATCCAGTACGACCCCCACTTACCCGAAAGTGACCATGCCACTCCCGCACCTTCCGCTTGACGCCATCACCATCGGCGCACACGTCGACGACTGGCCGGCGGCCATCACGGCCGCGGGCGACGCGCTCGTTCGCTCCGGCGCCGCGACATCCGCTTACACCGAGCGCATGATCAAGGTGATTCGCGAATTCGGTGCCTACATCGTGATCGCGCCCGGGCTGGCGCTCGCGCACGCCCGCCCGGGAGCGGATGTGCTCACCGACGGTCTCTGCGTCGTCACTCTTGCCGAGCCGGTCGCCTTCGGACATCCGCACAACGACCCGGTCAGCGTGATCGTCGGTCTGGCCGTGACCGGAGCCGACGACCACCTGCAGTTCGTCGCCGAATTGGCCAATGTCTTCAACGACCCCGACGTGATTCCCGCCCTGGCCGGCGCGACCACCGCCGAGTTCGTGCAAAGCGTGTTCGCGTCATGAAGATCGTCGTGATGTGCGGAATCGGCCTGGGCACTTCGGCCATCCTCAAGGTCAACGCCGAGCGCGCCCTTGAGCGCCTCGACATCGACGCGCATGTGCAGGCCACGGATGTCGCCGGTTTGCGCGCCGCCGCCGCCGACGCCCAGGTCATCCTGACCTCGTCGGAACTCGTCGACGCGATCGGCAAGACCAACGCCGACGTCATCGTCATCAACAACTACTTCGACGTCGACGAACTCGTCGCCAAGCTAGAGGTCGCCCTGGGCTCCTAGCCCCCGCTTTGTGCCTACGCGGGTAGCGTTCGGTGCCCGCCTTGCAGATGGTGTCCACGGGCCCAGTTTATAAGCTGGGCCCTGGGCTATAAGGTGGGCCCGGCGACCATATGCCCCGTCACTACCGCTTTCCGGGCCCGGTCCCGGAAACTGGGACCACGATAGACTTGGGTTCTGTTTCCGGTTCCCTGCACCTGGGCCCGGTTCCCGAAGGTGGGCCCGGCACCCGCGTGCTGCCGCCCACTCAGTGAGCGCCGCACAATGGATGCCAGCCAGCGCGAGCGGGCCGCGCCGCGGCATCCGCTCGCCGAACCGTGAGTTTCAGCCGGTTGCAGTCGCCGAACCGTGAGTCTTGACGCCCAGCCGACTTTCACTTTCCGCAGGACGAGGACCACGACGCCATCGACGAGGTCGCGGCCCGCTCCTCGCGGCGCATCGGCTGGGTCGCGTCATACTTCGACTACGTGTACTTCTCGCTGTCCAACTCCATGGCGTTTAGCCCGACCGACACGATGCCGCTCTCGCTGCGCGCCCAGCCGCACCACCTACGCGATCAGCGCTCGCATGCCCCGATCGAGCTCATCGAGCGCCGCCTGCGCCGCAGCGCGCCGCTCGACCAACGTGCCGACCGTGCTGCGGGTGTCGATGTACACCTTGAGTTTCGGTTCGGTTCCGCTCGGGCGCACCATGACGCGCGACCCGTCCGTCAAACGGATGCGCAACACGTCACTCGGGGGAAGGTCGCCCAACCCCCAGCGAAAGTCGTCGATCTCGTCGACCCGAATGCGCCCGACGTGGGTCGGCGGGGACTCCCGCAGACGCGTCATCACGAGCGCGATCGTGGACAGTTCGGACACCCGCACCGAGATCTGACCCGACGCGAAGTGTCCGAACTTCTCGCTGAACAGCTCCAGGTAGCCGACGAGAGTGGTCCCCTCCGACTTGAGGTCGCTCACCAGCGAGAGCAGTGCGACCGCGGCGGAGATGCCGTCCTTGTCGCGCACGGTCTCCGGGTTGACCAGGTAACCGAGCGCCTCTTCGAACCCGTAGACCAGGTTAGGCACCCGCGATACCCACTTGAAACCGGTGAGGGTTTCTACGAAACGCAGGCCGTAGGTATCCGCTACCGCGTGCAGGGCGGGAGACGACACGATGGAACACGCGAGTGCGCCGGTCTCCTCAGTGATAACAGCGTCAGGGTCAGAACCAGCCAGCGCAGCGGCCCGCCAGCCGAGAATTGCGCCAACCTCGTTGCCGCTCAGCCGGCGGTAGCCGCTCGCGCTGGACAGATCGGGGATGGCCACGGCGAGGCGGTCCGCATCCGGATCGTTGGCGATGATCAGCTCGGCGCTCACCTCGCGGGCGGTCTCGTAGGCGAGATTCATGGCGCCGGGCTCTTCCGGGTTCGGAAATGCGACGGTCGGAAAGGCGGCGTCCGGGGCTATCTGCGCATCGACCAGGGTCGGCAGGTCGAAGCCGGCCTTGACGAGCACGCGGCGGGTGGTATCCCAGCCGACCCCGTGCATAGCGGTGTACACCGCGTTCACCTGCGCGCGCGGCGTGTGCGCGATGCCGGCTGTCGCCGCGATGTAGGCGAGCACGACGTCTTCCTCGGCCGTCTCATACGCCCCGCGCGGAAGCTTCAAGACGTGCTCGTCGGCGGCGACCCGCAGAATCTCGTCCGAGATCGCCTTGTCATCGGGGGAGACGATCTGCGCGCCGTTGTTCGCGCCGCCCAGATACACCTTGTAGCCATTGTCATTGGGCGGGTTGTGCGACGCGGTCACCATCACACCGCAGCTCGCGTCGAAGTGCCGCACCGCGAACGCGAGAACGGGCGTCGGCAGCAGACGCGGCAAGAGGATGGCGCGCACCCCCGCGCCCGCCATCAGCGCCGCCGTGTCGGTCGCGAAGACGTGCGAGTTCTTGCGTCCGTCGTAGCCGATGACCACCGATGGCGTCACGCCGGGCGCTGCGTGCCGGCGCAGGTAGGTGGCGAGGCCGGCCGCGGCCTGCGAGACGAGCACGCGGTTCATGCGGTTCGGTCCGGCGGAAATTTCGCCGCGGAGCCCGGCCGTGCCAAAGGCAAGGCGGGTGTCAAAGCGCGAGTGTAGGTTCGACAGGGCCACCGTGTCGCCATCGTCGACGGCATTGATGAGAGCGCGCAGCTGCGCCTGCGTCTCCGGATCGGGATCCTGATTCAGCCAGGACCTCGCCGCCTGCAGCAGCGTCGCTGTACGGTCGCTCGGAGTCTCCGGCGCCTCGTGCGCGACCGGAGCCGTTGCGAGGTCGTCGACATCGTCGTTTGCCGTGCCATCAGGGCTCATCGTCTGGATGGCAACGGTTCGTTCTGAGCCCGCATCGTCGCTGTCGTGCACGATGGTCTGAATGGCGACGGTGGGCTCGGATCCGGCATCGTCGCCGTCCTGCACGATCGGCAGGGCGCGGGTCGGGGTGTGCACTTCGTCGGCCGCGTCGGCATCGGTGACGTGCGGCGCGGCATCCGCTGGCGGGCCGGAATGGCGACCGCCGCTGCGCGAAACCGTCGGGGCGTCGTTTTCGGAATCGCCACGCTCGCTGCCGGTCACAGCGCGGCCACGATCCGGGCGAGGAGCGCGCTGATCACGGGTTCGGCCAGCGCGCCGGCCTCGATCACTTCGCCGTGACTGAGCGGGGTCTTCTGAATGCCGGCGGCGAGGTTGGTGATGAGCGAGAGCCCGAGAACCTCCATGCCGGCCTGCCGGGCCGCGATGGCCTCGAGCGCGGTCGACATGCCCACGATGTGGCCACCGATGGCCTTGGCCATCTGTACCTCGGCGGGCGTCTCGTAGTGCGGCCCGCGAAACTGGCAGTACACGCCCTCGTCGAGGGTTGGGTCGATGCCGCGCGCGAGATCGCGCAGTCGCTTCGAATACAGGTCGGTCAGGTCGACGAAGTTCGCGCCCTCGATCGGGGAATCGGCAGTCAGGTTGATGTGGTCGCTGATCAGTACCGGGGTTCCGGGCTTCCACGATTCACGGATGCCGCCGGCCCCGTTGGTCAAAATCATCGTTGTCGCACCGGTCGCCGCCGCCGTGCGCACACTGTGCACAACCCGGCGCACGCCGTGGCCCTCGTAGTAGTGCGTGCGGGCGCCGATCACGAGCGCGCGCTTGCCTCCGGGAAGCAGGATTGAGCGCAACGTGCCGGCGTGGCCGACCAGCGCTGGAGCGCTGAACCCGGTGATATCTGCGGCGGCCACGGTGTGCGTGGTCTCGCCGATCAGGTCGGCGGCCTTGGCCCAGCCGCTGCCGAGGGTGAGAGCGATGTCGTGCCGGGGCACTCCCGTGATGCCGGCGATCTCCGCAGCGGCCGAACGTGCTGCCTCAAACGGATCTGTTTCGGGCAGGTCTAACGGGTTGATCTCGTTCGTGAACATTTCACTACTCTAGAACCCCCACCTTGAGCACGGAGATTCTGCGCGAATTCTGCTCATCGGCGCGCCGAACGGCCGTCGAAACGGTCATTCGGCGTGTTTTCGCCCTTTTCGAGGGACAAACCGGGCTCCGCGGGCGGCGAAGCGGTTTTGTAGGGGCTCGGCGCCTTGAGAGAATGGAGTACATGGCCTATGAGTTCGAACGCAAGCAGCGCATCGCAGTACTGGGCGGTGGGCCCGGCGGATACGAAGCGGCCATCGCCGGAGCACAACAGGGTGCTGACGTCACCCTCATTGAAAGCGTCGGTGTCGGCGGTTCCGCCGTGATAACGGATGTCGTCCCCTCCAAATCCCTCATCGCCACGGCCGAGGCCTCGAACTCGATCGGCGAGGCCACCGACCTCGGCGTGCAGTTCTTCGTGCGCGGAGAAACCGGCAAGCCCCTGCGCCCGGAAGTGGCCATCAACCTGGCCGCCGTCAACAAGCGCCTGCTCGCCCTCGCCCGCCAGCAGTCCGAAGATATGAAGGCCACGCTCATTCGCGCCGGCGTGCGCTACGTACAGGGCCACGGACGCCTCGACGGCACCACCGGAATCATCGTCGCGACCTCCGGCGACTCGACCGCCACCGACTTCGACCGCATCGACGCCGACACCCTCGTGGTCTCGGTCGGGGCGAGCCCCCGCGTGCTGTCCTCCGCACTTCCCGACGGGGAGCGCATCCTCACCTGGACCCAGCTCTACAACCTCAAGGCCATCCCCGAGCACCTGATCGTGGTCGGATCGGGCGTCACCGGCGCCGAGTTCGCCTCCGCCTATCGTGCCCTCGGCGCCAAGGTCACCCTCATCTCCAGCCGCGACCAGGTTCTGCCCGGTGAAGACGCCGACGCCGCCAACGTCATCGAAAACGTCTTCAAGCGCAACGGCATGACGGTGCTGTCCAAGTCGCGGGCCTCCTCGGTGGAACGCACCAAGACCGGTGTCATCGCCACCCTCGAAGACGGACGCACGGTCGAGGGCAGCCACTGCCTCATCGCCGTCGGCTCCATTCCGAACACCGCCAACATCGGGCTCGAACAGGCCGGCGTGCAGATCACCGACTCCGGTCACATCCAGGTCAACCGCGTCGCCCGAACCTCGATTCCGAACATCTACGCGGCCGGGGACTGCACGACCGAGATTCCGCTGGCATCCGTTGCGTCGATGATGGGCCGCACCGCCGTCTTCCACGCCATGGGGGACACCGTCAACCCGATCGAGATTCGCAACGTGGCCGCCAACATCTTCACGCAGCCCGAGATCGCGACCGTCGGCTACACCCAGAAGCAGATTGAAGACGGACTCGCCCAGGGCGAGATCTACAAGTTGCCCCTGTCGCAAAACCCGCGCGCCAAAATGATGGGAATCAAGGACGGCTTCGTCAAGCTCTTCGCCCGCACCGGCAGCGGCACGGTCATCGGCGGCGTCATCGTTGCCCCCAAGGCCAGCGAGCTCATCTTCCCGCTCGCCCTCGCCGTCGAGCACCGCCTCACCGTCGACGAGGTTGCGCGAACCTTCCCCGTCTACCCCTCCCTGACCGGCTCCATAACGGATGCTGCGCGAGCGATGCACGTAGTCCTCTAGTTCCTCAATCCCCGCGCCTGCTCGAAAACGAGGCGCGAGGGCTGAAGGCTAGGCGGCGTCGGAGACAGTCAGCAGCACCGAGCCGGAAGAGACCGTCTCGCCGACGACGGCGGCGACGTTGCCCACGGTGCCGTCGCGGTGCGCGACGAGGGGCTGCTCCATCTTCATGGCTTCGAGCACGAGCAGCAGGTCGCCCTTGACGACCAGGTCGCCCTCGGCGACGAGGAGCTTCACGATGGTCGCCTGCATCGGCGCCTTGATGGCGTCTCCGGTGGCGGTGTCGACGGAGTGCAGGCCGCTACGACGCTTCGGTGCTGGTCCCACCGAACGGGCGCTCGCGCCGCCGGGAAGCAGACGGGTGGGCAACGTCACCTCGATGCGGCGTCCCCCCACCTCCACGACGATACTGTGGCGCTTCTGCTCGCCCGGGGCGTCTTCCATGCTGCCGCTCCACGGTTCGATGTCGTTCTCGAACTCGGTCTCGATCCAACGGGTGAAGACCGTGAAGGGCTTGCCGTCGGTCGGCGCGAAGGCCGGGTCGCGCACGACCTTGCGGTGAAAGGGCAGCACGGTGGGCAGGCCGGCCACCTCGAACTCGTCGAGGGCACGGCGCGAACGCTCGAGCGCTTGTTCACGGGTTGCGCCGGTGACGACGAGCTTGGCGATGAGCGAGTCGAACGATCCGCTAATTACATCGCCCGACTGCACGCCGGTGTCGACACGCACGCCGGGGCCGCCGGCGGGCTTGAAGACGTGTACCGGGCCGGGGGCAGGCAGAAAGCCGCGGCCGGCATCCTCTCCGTTGATGCGAAATTCAAAGGAGTGAGCGGATGCGACCGGGTCGCCGTAGGTCAGTTCGCCGCCCTCGGCGAGGCGGAACTGCTCACGTACCAGGTCGATGCCGGTGACCTCTTCGGAGACGGTGTGCTCGACCTGCAGGCGGGTGTTGACCTCGAGGAACGAGACGGTGCCGTCCTGGCCGATCAGAAACTCGCAGGTTCCGGCGCCGAGGTAGCCGACCTCTTTCAGAATTGCCTTGGACGCGCGGTACATCTCGGTCGTTTGCGCTTCGGTGAGAAACGGTGCCGGCGCCTCTTCGACGAGCTTCTGGTGCCGGCGCTGCAACGAGCAGTCGCGGGTCGACACGACGACGACGTTGCCGTGCATGTCGGCGAGGCACTGGGTTTCGACGTGGCGGGGGGAGTCGAGATACTTCTCGACGAAGCATTCGCCGCGACCGAAGGCTGTAATGGCCTCCCGAGTGGCGGAGTCGAACATTTCGGCAACCTCGTCGCGGGTGCGGGCCACCTTGAGGCCGCGGCCGCCGCCACCGAAGGCAGCCTTGATCGCGACGGGCAGGCCGTGCACGTCGACGAAGGCGAGCACCTCGGCGGCATCGCTGCACGGGTTCAGGGTGCCGGGCGCCATCGGTGCATTGACCTTTTCGGCGATCTTACGGGCCGAGACCTTGTCGCCGAGCTGCTCGATGGCCTCGGGCGACGGCCCGATCCAAATGAGGCCAGCGCCGATCACGGCGCGGGCGAAGTCGGCGTTCTCGGCCAGAAAGCCGTAGCCGGGGTGCACGGCGTCAGCGCCGCTCCGGCGGGCGATCGACAGAATCTTGTCGATGACCAGGTAAGTTTCGGCGCCGGTGGTGCCGTCGAGACCGTACGCCTCGTCGGCTAGACGGGCGTGCAGAGCGTCGCGATCCTGGTCGGCGTAGACGGCGACAGAGAGAATTCCACTGTCTTTCGCGGCACGGATGACCCGAACGGCGATCTCGCCTCGGTTGGCGATGAGGACCTTCGTTATGAGTGACACAATCACTTAGCCTATTGCCCGCCGCCGCATCCCTTTTGGTTCTGTCCCACAAAAAGACCCGGCAGATTCTTGCGGATGCCTACAACTACAGTGCTCCGGGGCGATTCCACAGGGTCGGCCACTCGTGTCCGAGGGCGCGCACCAGCCGCCGCAGCGTCGGTAGCGACAGCCCCACCACGGTCGACGGATCCCCGACGATACTCGTAATAAAGGGAGCACCGAGACTGTCGATCGTGAAGGCCCCCGCCACGAACAATGGCTCCCCGGTGGCGATATAGGCGTCGAGCTCGGCGTCGTCGAGGTCGTCGGCGAAGGTCACCTCGGCCACCGCGACCGCGCCGATCGCCCGCCCGGGCCGGCCATCAGCGACCTCGATCAGCCAGTGCCCGGAATACAGCGTGCCGGTGCGGCCGCGCTGGCGCTCCCACCGCTCGCGGGCAGCATCCGCTGTGTGTGGCTTGCCGTAGATGACGCCGTCGAGCACGAAGACCGAGTCGCCGCCGAGCAGCAGGCCGGTCAGCGGTTCGTCCAGCGGTTCGTCCAGCCGAGCGGATGCCGCTGCCTCCGCTTTCGCGCGCGCCAGCAGCTCCACGAGTACTCGCGGCTCGAGCGCCGAGCCCACAGCGGTTTCAGTCTCGGCGACGAGCCGAGCCTCGTCCACCTCGGGGTTGATCAGCACCGGTTCGATGCCGGCCGCGCGCAGCAGGGCCAGGCGAGCCGGAGAGGTGGAAGCCAGATAGAGGCGCATGGTGATCCTTTTCAAACGGGGCGTAAGCATCCATTCAAGCAGGCGGCAACCCGCAGCCCGGCAAGCGGTGTGGGATCATCGTTAGATGAGCAACACGAGTCACCAGCCCCAGGCCTCCGAGCCGACATTGTCTGCCAGTGTCGGCGACGAGCTTGAACTGAACATCACCAACGTCGCCCACGGCGGAATCTTCATCGCCCGCCACGAGGGCCGCGTCATCTTCGTCAGCGACACCCTGCCCGGCGAACGGGTGCGGGCCCGTCTCACCGAGGCCAACCACAAGAGTTTCTGGCGGGCCGAAACCGTCGCCGTCATCGACGCTGCCCCCGAACGGCAGCCGCATATCTGGAGTGCGGCATCCATTGACCGCGCCCCCGAAAATCGGGCCGGCGGCGCCGAGTTCGGCCACATCGAACTCGGCTTCCAGCGCGAACTCAAACGCCAGGTACTCGCCGACGCCCTGCAGCGCATGGCCGGACTCGCCACCGACGTCGTGGTCGAGCCGGTCGCGGTCAGCGTCAAGGCCAGCCCCGGCGACGCGATGGACGGCACCGGATGGCGCACCCGGGTCAGCCTGCACGTGGCCGCCGACGGAACCATCGGCCCGTACGCCGCCCGCAGCCACCGGGTGATTCCGGTCGACGACCTGCCGCTCGCCGAACACGAGCTCGAACTGCGCGCCCCGCTCGACACCCTGTTTCACAACGCGGCTCAAGTGGACCTGGTCGCGCCGAGCAAGGGCGACGTGCAGGTGCTGGTCTCGGCCAAGGACAGCAACGGCAAGCCCAAGCGGGTGCCGCACGGTCTCATTCACGAGGTCGTCGCCGACCGTGAATTCGAGCTGGACCGCTCCGGATTCTGGCAGGTACACTCCATGGCCGCCGATACGCTGTTCCACGCGGTGCAGAACATTATCGATCCGTCGTCGTTCGACCCGCGCGCCTCCAACCTCGACCTCTATGGTGGTGTCGGACTGCTCGCCGCGGCCGTCGGCGATAAATTCGGCCCGACGACCCGCATCACCTCGGTCGAAAGCGACCCCGAAGCTGTCGCGTTCGCCGCCCGCAACCTCAAGGAATGGGCCGGTGCCACCGCCGAGGCCGACCGCGTCGACCGCTTTCTGCAGCGCCTCTTGCGCGAAGCGGATGCCGCCGAACGCGCCCGTCTCGCCGCCGCCACGGTGGTGCTCGACCCGCCACGCTCCGGAGCGGGCAAGGCCGTCGTTGACCAGCTCGTCGCCATTGCACCGCAACAAATCGTCTACGTGGCCTGCGACCCGGTGGCTCTGGCCCGTGACGTGGCCCTGTTTGCGAAGCAGGGTTACCAGCTGAAGTCCCTGCGCGCCTTCGACCTGTTCCCCAACACCCACCACGTCGAAGCCGTCGCGCTGCTCTGCAAGTAGCTATCGTTGTACCCAAACAACCCGAAGGCAGCCCTACCGTGAGCAACACAGCAGCAGATCCCGCACCAACCACCCCCACCGACGCGCCCGTTCGCGTCGGTATTGTCGACGACCACGAGTCGGTACGACTGGGCTTACAAGCCGCCTGCGAGAACGCCGGCTACGAAGTTTTGTTCGCGGCAGCAACCGCGCAGGCGCTCGTCGCCGGCCTGGCCGGCCGCAAGTGCGACGTGATCGTGCTCGATCTTTCGCTCGGTGACGGGTCGCTCGTCACCGACAACGTGCACCTCGTGCAAACCACCGGCTCCGCCGTGCTCGTGCACAGCATCGCCGACCGGGTCGCCTCGGTGCGGGAAGCCCTCGCTGCCGGCGCGGCCGGAGTCATCCCCAAGTCGTCGCCGACCACCACGGTCATGGCGGCCGTCGCATCCGTTGCCCGCGGCGACGTGCTCAACAACCTCGAGTGGGCCACCGCCATCGACGCCGACCGGGACTTCGCCAAGGCGCAGCTCGGCCGCCGCGAACGCGACGTGCTGCACCTCTACGCTTCGGGCCTGCCGCTCAAGATGGTGGCCATGCAGTTGGGGATCGCGCACTCCACCGCCCGCGAATACCTCGATCGCATTCGCGTGAAGTACGTCGAGGTCGGTCGCCCTGCGCCGACCAAGGTCGACCTGCTGCGCCGCGCCGTCGAAGACGGAATCCTGCCCGGGCTCGACGCCACCGAAGCTGACCGCGGTGTCTAAACGGGCCGCCCGCCAGGGCGACCGCAACCGCCAGGGCACCCTGGCCTCCACGGCAACGCAGCCATTCACGGCCGTCGGTGACGACGCACTCGATACCGACGGCAGCCTGTTTGGCCGCGCCCGGCAGCCGCGCAACCCGATCAGCCAGGCCCAGATCGAAATCGTGCTGTCGCGATCGGTGGCCGCCGTCGCGGTGATCTTCGCCCTGCAGTCCGTGCCACTTATGCTCGAGCAACTGGAGAGCCGCAAAGCCGCGGCGGGCGTGCCGATTGCGATCCTTCTGGCGCTGACGATTGTGATCTTCGTCGTTGCGACGCTGATCCGGCAGGGCATCCGAACGGCCGCGGCCGCAGTGGCCGCTGTCTACCTCGCCGCACTTTTCGTGTGGCCCATGCTCATGATCGATCCCACGGCTGTACTCGAGAACAAGCCCTGGCTGTGGTATCTCTGCAGCGTTGCTACCTCGTGCGCGGCCATCGCCCTGCCGTTGTTCTGGGCCGTCGCCTACACCGTGATCACCCCGGTCGCCTTCGGACTCGTGCGGGGGCTGCCGTCCGGCGGTGAGGCCGAGACCCTGCTTGCCGTGCTTGACACGTTCTATGCCATGTTGCTCGGCGGCACCGTGCTCATCATCATCTACGTTCTGCGCGAGGCCACGGCCAAGGTCGATTCCGCCCAGTCCAATGCGCTCGCGAAGTACTCCGTGGCGGTGCGCCATCACGCCACCGAGGTGGAACGGGTCGAGGTTGATTCCATCGTGCACGACAGTGTGCTCGCGACCCTGCTCTCTGCGGCGGGCGTGCGCAATGCCAGGGGCGCGGAACTGGCCGCCGCCATGGCTCGCAGCGCCATCATCCGCTTGCAGGAAGCCAACGGAGAGCGCAATCTCGACGATGCGTCCGTCGCCGTCAGTAAGTTGGTCGCGCGCATCCGCACCGCCGCGACCGCGACGGGCGTGTTCACCGTGACCGAGCTCTGCGTGGATGGCCTCAGCATTCCGGAGAATGCCGCCGAAGCCCTCTATTCGGCCAGCGTGCAGGCCATGGTCAACAGCGTGCAGCACGCGGGTCCCGCACAATCGCGCAGCGTCACGGTGGGCGGTAACGACCAGAGCGGATGCACCATCGAGATCAGCGACACCGGCCGCGGCTTCGACGTGTCCGCCGTCGCTAGCGCCCGCCTGGGCTTGCGGGTGTCGATTCATGACCGGATTGCCGCAGTCGGCGGTGTTGCCGTGCTGCGCACGAGCCTCGGCCAGGGCACGACCATCACCATCACCTGGCCGCGGCCCGATGAGGCGGGCGAGCCGATCGCCGTCCAGTCAGCCGAGGCGAAGGGCGCGCTGTCCGGGCGCGACGCGGGCAAACACTGATGACCGGCGTCGTCGTTGTCTCCCGTGCCCTGACCCTCATCGTGGCGGCCTTCTTCTCTGGCTACCACGTGTTGCTCGGCGTATATTCGCTCGACACACCGCATTCGGCAGCGCCGATTTTCGCTGCCATGGGCCTGTACCTCGTGGCGACGGTTGCGAGCCTCTGGCCCTCCAGCCCGATGCGCATGTCGCTGCCGCTGGCCCTGTTCAATGTGGGCGTCTCGGTGGCGATTCCGCTGATCGTGGGCAGCCAACTCGACGGGTCCTCCGGCAGGCTGGGGTACGCCACCTGGTACGTCGCCGCGGTCGGCACCCTGATGACGATCACCGCCACCCGCAAGCGCCCGCAGCTGGCCCTGCTGGGCGTCGGCGCGCTCGTCGTGCACAGCGTCATCTGGGCCGGCGTCGGCGAGCTGGGGCACATGGGCGTCATTGGCAGCGTGGTCTGGGTTGTCGCTGCCGGGCTGCTCTCTCGAGCCCTCGTGAAGGCCAGCCGGGATGCGCGCCAGTATGCGCGGGCCGAGCGTGAGGCGAGCGGATGGCATGCCGCCCAGGAGGCTCACCTCTACGAGCGCCAGGTTCGGCTGACCCAGACCATGCGCCTGGCCATGCCCATGCTGCGCCGCATCAGCGAGAGCGACGGCGATCTGAGCGAGGTCGACCGCCAGGAGTGCCGGCTGCTCGAAGCGGCAATTCGGGACGAAATCCGCGGGCGGCGTCTGCTGAACCACGCCGTGCGCGAGCAGGTCATGGCCGCCCGGCGACGGGGTGCGAGCGTCACCCTGCTCGATGAAGGCGGGATCGACGACCTCAACGGATCTGAGCTCGAGATCGTGCTCAACGCCCTCGCGACGGCCATCGGCCGCACGAACGCGGATAAGATCATCGCCCGCACGTCGGCCGACAGCGCGACCATCGCGGTGACCGTGGTGGGCCTGAACAGCCCCGACCCGGCCGTGAGCGCCCTCGGGCCGGACTTATCCGGCGAAGAAGAAGTCGACCTGTGGATGGAGATCCCTCGGCGGGCAGCGACTGCCGTGGTCTGACGGGGGCGTGACTGGCCGCGTGACGGGGTGCTTGACGGGCGGCGAAGTAGGCGGCGTGACGGACCATCCGCTGGTGGGAACGCGAAAGGGGATCAGCCGAAGCTGATCCCCTAACGACTATTCGAGAAAGGACGCCAACCCGAATGGCATCCGTTCTCGCCCCCAACACATTCGCTCGCTTACCCTAGTCAGCGAATGATTGGTGGTGAAACTCCAGGAGCGTCACCGAGCACCTTTAGTCTGTACTATCCCCGCTGCCCGCACAGTCGGCATTTAGGAGGACAGACCGACCGGTGGTTTTGCCCCCGCATTTCGTCCGCAGTAGACACGGGCGAGAGGCGGGGGGAGTCAGCCGGTGAAGCCGCGCCAGCGACCGGCGCCGGGGTACACGGGCTTCCGAATGGCACGCTGGTTTTGCTGCCAGGCGCTCTGGCCCAGTTCCGGCGCGGCCCGACGCTCGTCGGACTCTTCCTGCAACAGACCACGGATGACGGCGCTCACCGCCGACACCTCGACATCACTCACACGCGTGGTCACGAAAACCAGCTCTGACGGGTCGAACTCTGACGGCTTCGAAGATGGCATTAGAGCGGAATATTCCCGTGCTTCTTGGCAGGCAGGGTGGCCCGCTTGGTGCGCAGCGCGCGCAGCGCCTTGATGACCGATACCCGGGTTGCGGCCGGCTCAATGATGCCGTCGAGCTCCCCGCGCTCAGCGGCCAGAAACGGGCTCGCTACGTTGTAGGTGTACTCGTTGGCCAGGCGGGTGCGCACGGCGGCGACGTCTTCGCCGGCCTGCTCGGCCGCCTTGATCTCGGCGCGATAGAGAATGTTCACGGCACCCTGGCCGCCCATGACGGCGATCTCCGCGGTCGGCCAGGCCAGGTTGGTGTCGGCTCCGAGCTGCTTGGAACCCATCACGATGTACGCGCCGCCGTAGGCCTTGCGCAGGATGACGGTGACCAGCGGCACGGTGGCCTCCGCGTAGGCGTAGAGCAGTTTCGCCCCGCGACGGATGATGCCGGTCCATTCCTGGTCGGTACCGGGCAGAAAGCCGGGCACGTCCACGAGGGTGAGAATCGGGATGGAGAATGCGTCGCAGAACCGCACAAAGCGGGAGGCCTTCTCGCCGGCCTCGATGTTCAGCGTGCCGGCCATGGCGTTGGGCTGGTTGGCCACGATGCCGATCGAGCGGCCCTCGACCCGGGCGAACCCCACGACAATGTTCGGTGCATACAGCGGCTGCGTCTCGAGAAAGTCGCCGTTGTCGACGATGTGCTCGATGACCGTCTTCACGTCGTAGGGCTGGTTGGGCGAATCGGGGATGATCGTGTTGAGGCGACGGTCGGCATCCGTTGTTTCGAGCTCCACCTCGCTGTCGAACACGGGTAGCTCGGCCAGGTTGTTGTCGGGCAGGTAGCTGAGCAGGGCGCGGGCGAAGTCGAGCGCGTCGGGCTCGTCGCTGGCGAGGTAGTGCGAGACGCCGGAGATCTTGTTGTGGGTGAGGGCGCCGCCGAGCTCTTCCATGCCCACGTCTTCGCCGGTGACGGTCTTGATCACGTCGGGGCCGGTGACGAACATCTGGCTGGTCTTGTCGACCATGATCACGAAGTCGGTCAGCGCGGGGGAGTAGACCGCGCCACCGGCGGCCGGGCCGCAGATGATCGAGATCTGCGGAATGACACCGGATGCCGCCGTGTTGCGACGAAAGATCTCGCCGTACTTGCCGAGGGCCACGACGCCCTCCTGGATGCGCGCTCCGCCGGAGTCGAGAATGCCGATGATGGGCACCCCGGTCTTCAGGGCGAGGTCCATCACCTTGATGATCTTCTCGCCGGCTACCTCGCCGAGCGAGCCGCCGAAGATGGTGAAGTCCTGGGAGTACACGGCCACCTGGCGGCCGTGGATGGTGCCGGTTCCGGTGACGACGGCGTCGCCGTACGGCCGCTTCTTCTCCATGCCGAAGGCCACGGTGCGGTGCCGCACGAACTCGTCGAGTTCCACGAAGGACCCCTGATCAAGCAGCAGGTCGACGCGCTCGCGGGCGGTCATCTTGCCCTTGGCGTGCTGCTTCGAGGTGGCGGTCGCCCCGCTGGCGGTCACGGCTTCGTGATAGCGCAGCTTGAGGTCGGCGAGTTTTCCCGCCGTCGTATACAGGTCCGGTGCCGCAGCGGGCGTCTTATCAGTCACCGTTTCACTCTACCGGCACCCCCCGGGCGCTTTCCGTTGACGATATTCCACAACTTTGCAGCGCAACACTGGTCGTTTCCCCCTCTGGCCACGCATTTCAGCCCGCATCGTGGCTCAATCGGCGACCTCTACCGCCCGCCCCGTTCATAACTGCGGAGATCCTGGCCGAAATGGCAAGGAATAACACATTAGCGGTCAGATTCGGCAGAATTACCGCAGTTACGTTTGAAGGAGAGAGTAGCCATGGAGTTTTCGCTCAGCCGCACCGAGGTCACCCGGTTCGAGTACCGGTCCGAGGCCGCCTCCACCAACGATGTGCTCAAAGAACTCGCCACAACGGATGCCGCCGCCTGGCCCGATTTCTCGGCCCTCGTCACCGACAACCAGACTCAGGGGCGTGGCCGGCTCGGTCGCGTCTGGCTGGCCCCGACCGGCAAAGCCCTGGCCATCTCGGTGCTGATCCGACCCCAGTTACCGCCGGCGACGCTCGGCTGGTTCCCGCTCCTGGCCGGCGCCGCCATGACCCGTGCCGTCAAAAACGTGGTGGAAAAGAGCATGAAACCCGTCGAAGGGGTCAAAGAGGCCGAGGATCCCCGCCACGACGTGACCCTGAAATGGCCCAATGACGTGCTCATCGACGGCTACAAGGTGTGCGGAATCCTCTGCGAACTGCTGCCCGACGCCAGCGGCATCATCATCGGCGCCGGCCTCAACCTCTCGCTCGACGAGCACGACCTGCCCACCCTCACCTCCACCTCGCTGCTGCTGGTCACCCGCACCGCGCCCGACCCCGACGCGGTACTCGCCGCCTACCTGCACGAGCTCGCTACGCTGTACCGGGCCTTCCTGAAGGCCAACGGCGACGCCCAACACAGCGGACTGCATCAGCAAGTCGAAGAACTGTGTGGCACGCTCGGCAGCGCAGTGCGAGTCGAACTGCCCGGCGGCACCGACCTGGTCGGCACCGCCACCGGCATCGACGCCGAGGGAAGGCTGCGCGTCGTCAACCAGGTCGATGGCGAAGAACGGTCTGTCGCCGCCGGCGATGTCACCCACCTGAGGTATTAATTGAAGTAATGAAAGCTAAGAAGACAGAGCCCAACGAGACCGAACCCTCCGGCTACGCCCGCGAGAGCCGGCCCGAGAAGGTCGTTGCCCGCCTGCGCCCGCACGCCCGGGTGCTGGCCTGGCCCACACTGCTCTTGTTCGCCCTGGCCGGCGGCACCGGCTACTTCTTCGGCAACCTGCCCGAGCCGTGGCAGAACGCCACCCTGCTCGCCGGTGCCATCCTGCTGGCACTGCTCGGCTGGCTGCTGCCGCTCGCCGCCTGGCTCACCAAGCGCTACACGATCACCACCCGCCGCATCATCTTTCGCCACGGATTCTTCGTGCGCACCCGGCAAGAGCTCCTGCACAGCCGCGGCTACGACGTGAGTGTGCGGCAGAACTGGCTGCAGGCCGGGTTCCGCTCGGGCACGGTGCTCATAAATTCGGGGCTGGAGCATCCGCTTGTGTTGAAAGACTTGCCCAACGTCGACCTCGTGCAGAGCACGCTGCACGACCTCATGGAGCAGGCCAGCACGGTCATGGGTTCCCGCCGGCAGGAGCAGTCGGCCCTCTCCGAAGAGTCAGCGTTCTGGGGTCGCCGCTAGCCGAATAGCCCCGGTGCGGGTACTGACCACGGCGATACCAACGGATGTCGGCGCCCCGCTCCGACTCGGCGCGAACACCCAGTAGCGGTACAGCGCGAAACGAAACACCGCGCCGAGAATGAGGCCAACGACGTTGCCCGAGATGTTGTCGGCGAGAACGCTGGTGTAGCCGAGCACGTAGTGGCTGAACCAGAGGCAGCCGATGCCGATGCCCATGCCCACGAGGCTCACCGCGAGAAACTCCAGGCCCTCGCGAGCCGTGTGGTCCTGCCGGTTTTTGCTGAAGGTCCAGTAGCGGTTGCCGAGCCAGTTCACCAGAATGGCGAGCACGGTCGAGATGACCTTGGCGTAGATGGGGCCGGCGTGTACGTCGGCGGAATCCAGCACGGTGGTGCGCAGCAGGTTGAACACCGTGAAGTCCACCACGAAGCCCAGTGCACCGACGGCGCCGAACTTGAGGCCCTGACTCAGAAAGCTGAGCAGGCGCTGCTTCAGGGTGATCGACATGCGTCCGTCCGACGTTCGGTAAAGTGGCACTAGGAAAGCATTGAAGTCTCGCAGTCTACGGCGTGTTGAAATTGCCTGGCTGGGTATTCCCGTTCGTTTAGCTGAACGCTTGCATAGAAAATGGTGAACAGATGGCTTTGACCGTCGGTGTGATTGGCGCAGGCCAGCTGGCCCGCATGATGATCCCCGCGGCCGTGAACCTCGGCATCGAGCTCAAGGTTCTCGCTGAAGCCGATGGCATGTCCGCCGAGCTCGCCGCGGTCCGCGTGGGCGACTACCGCGACCTGGCCACCGTGCTCGCCTTCGCCAAGACCGTCGACGTGATCACCTTCGACCACGAACACGTGCCGCAGGAGATTCTGCGCGAGCTCGTGCGTGAGGGCGTCAGGGTGCACCCCGGCCCCGACGCCCTGCTCTACGCGCAGGACAAGCTGCTCATGCGCGAGAAACTCGCCGAACTGGGCCTGCCCGTGCCGGACTGGGCCCGCATCACTGATGCGGCCGGCCTCGCCGACTTTTTGAAGGACCACGGCGGCCGCGCCGTCGTGAAGACCGCCCGCGGCGGCTACGACGGCAAGGGCGTGCGCGTCGTCAGTCACGAACACGACGTTGACGACTGGTTTCAGGCGCTCGCCGAAGACGGCAACGGCGGCGCTCTGCTGGTCGAAGAGCTCGTGCATTTCAGCCGCGAGCTCGCCCAGGTCGTGGCCCGCCGCCCGAGCGGTGAGATCGCGGTCTGGCCGGTCGTGGAGACCGTGCAGAAAGACGGAGTCTGCGCCGAGGTCATCGCGCCGGCCCCCCAGTCCATGGGGCGTCTCGCCGACGTCGCCACCGACATCGCCGTTGCCGTGGCCGAGGGCATCGGCGTCACCGGGGTGCTCGCCGTCGAGCTGTTCCAGACCACGGATGAACGCCTCCTCATCAACGAGTTGGCGATGCGCCCGCACAATAGTGGTCACTGGTCGATCGAGGGTTCGACCACGAGCCAGTTCGAGCAGCACCTCCGCGCTGTGCTTGACTTGCCGCTCGGAGCGACCGGCGCCCGGGACCCGTGGACGGTGATGGTGAACATCTTTGGCGGACCCGCGTCAGGCTCGCTGGGTGATCGTTATGGGAGCGCCCTCGCGGAGCATCCGCTTGTGAAGGTGCACAACTACGGCAAGGCATCGAGGCCCGGCCGCAAGGTGGGCCACGTGACGGCGGGCGGCGACGATCTCGACGAAGTTGCCTATCAGGCGCGCGCCACTGCACAAATCTTTCAGGACTGAGCCATAGGATCATCTGCGTGCCAGATAACACCGAGACATCCACTGTGCCTACTGACGGCAGCAAGCCTATCGTCGGCCTGGTTATGGGCAGCGACTCCGACTTCACCGTCATGAGCGCTGCGGCGCAAACCCTGAAGGACTTCGGGGTCGCGCACGAGGTGCAGGTTGTCTCGGCACACCGCACCCCAGAACGGATGCTCGACTACGGCCGCACCGCGCAGGCCCGCGGCCTCAAGGTGATCATCGCCGGAGCCGGGGGAGCCGCGCACCTGCCCGGCATGCTCGCCTCCATGACCACGCTGCCCGTGGTGGGCGTGCCCGTTCCTCTCGGGCTGCTCGACGGCCTCGACTCGCTGCTGTCGATCGTGCAGATGCCGGCCGGCGTTCCGGTGGCGACAGTGTCGATCGGCGGAGCGAAGAACGCAGCGCTGATCGCGATCAAGATTCTGGCCACCAGCGACGACGCGCTGCGCGTGAAGCTCGAAGACTATTCGGTACAGCTTGCAGATCTGGTTGAGCAGAAGAACCGGGACCTCCAAGAGCGATTATGAGTAGTGTTTCCGACCCGATCCGGCACCCGAATTCCGGCTCCGCACGCATTATGACAACGCGTGCGTGGTGGCTTGTCGTACTCAATTTCGTTCTGCCCGGTTCGGCGCAGGTGCTGGCCGGCAACCGTCGGCTCGGCCGGTTCGGCCTCGGTGCCACCCTCACCCTGGTGGCCGTGGCCATCATCGCCGGCGCCGTCTATCTGTTCTGGCCCGAAGTGCTGCTCACGGTGTTCACGAGCACGATCGGCCTCTGGGTCGCCGCCGCAGTGCTCGCGTTCTACGCGGTCACCTGGCTCGTGCTCACCGTCAACACCCTCAGCCTGATCAACCTGGTGAAGGCCGCGCCCGGTGCCCGCCCGCTCATCGCGGCGTTCTCCGCCGCCCTTATGGTCGTGGTCTGCGGCACCGCCGGCTACGGTGCCTTCGTCGCCACTTCGGCCAGCGGGTTTCTCTCCTCCGTCTTCGTTGCCGGCCCGAGTCAACCGCCGGTCGAAGGCCGTTACAACATTCTGCTGCTCGGCGGCGATGCCGGTGCCGACCGTGAGGGCCTCCGCCCCGACAGCATCTCCGTGGTCAGCATCGACGCCACGACCGGCCAGGCCACGACCATCAGCCTGCCGCGCAACCTCGAGAACGCGCCGTTCTCGGCCGGATCCTCCCTCGGCGCCCTCTACCCCGAGGGCTACGGCTCGATCGACGGATGCGACGTCTCGGCCTGCATGCTCAACTCCATCTTCACCGAGGCCGAGTTGAAACGTCCGGAATACTACCCCAACGCCACGGCCGAGGGCAGCTCCCCGGGCATTCAGGCCACGCTCGAGGCCGCACAGGGCATCACCGGACTCACCATCCAATACTTCGTGCTCATTGACATGCAGGGCTTCTCCGACCTCATCGATGCCCTCGGCGGCGTCGACATCACGGTTTCTGAGCGGCTTCCCATCGGCGGCGACGAGCAACTCAAAGAGGTCGAGGGCTGGATCGAGGTCGGCCCCCAACACATGGACGGCACGACCGCCACATGGTACGCCCGGTCCCGCCACACGACCAGCGACTACGACCGAATGGGGCGCCAGACACAGCTGCAAGAAGCACTGCTCGCCCAGTTCAACCCGGCAAATGTGCTGACCAAATTTCAGGGCGTTGCCACAGCAGGCACTGAGGTAATCAAAACGGATGTCCCGCAGGGCATGCTCGGCTACTTCGTGAACCTCGCCAGCAAGACCAAGGAGCTGCCGGTCATCTCGGTGCCCCTGATTCCCGAGAACGGCGTCGACCCCGAAAACCCCGACTACGCGGCCATCAAGGCCATGATCGCCACGGCGCTGGCCCCCGCGCCCACCGCCACGCCCGCCCCGTAGCCCTTCGTTACCAACCGCGTTCGCGCGCAAGTGTGAAGATCGATTTTGACACCGTCGTCGCGAATCCCTGTTCCTCCGAGCCACCACTGACGCTCCCGGCGGCATCCGCGAATGCGCCGGCAACATTGCCGCGTATGTAGCGAACACGCTCTTCAGCGTAATCTGCAGGGATCTGCAGTTTCGCGGCCACCGCGAGAAAGTCCTGGAGCCCGATGGCGTCCATGCGATACTCGTCGCCGACCTTCATCGCCGAGCGAAGCGCACCAGTCGCCGGATACGGCGCGTGCGTCCCGAGGTCATAAAGCGGGGCGAGCACAGCGCGGTCGCCACGCAAGAGAATCGAGATGTTCTTTGCATGCGCGTCGGTGCAAGCGGCCGATACGTTGAACACGAGGGAATCAAAGAACCGCTTCTGGCTTGCCTCCCGATCGTTTAAGGGCAATCGGCCGAGCAATTGAGCGATGGTGCCAACGCCCGGGCCGCCGTCCTGCTGATACTTGAGGTCTGGTGGAACGCTCAGAGCCTGGCAGAGGTCTTCCTGATGTAGCCGTGCCCATCGTCCGTCGAATTGTCGTCGGTCGTATCGGCGGGAGACAAAGACGCGATCGTCCTGCTCCGTCGTCGTGAGCTCGTGGTCGGAGACGTTGAGCCCCAGAAGGCGGGCCGCGCGCATCGTCACATACTCGTTCACGTCATGATTGGAGTACGGCGCGATGGCCGGTTTCAGAATGTGCGTGGTCGGCGTGGAATCGTTGGGCACGCCCCACCCTCCATCATCGAATCGGAATAGGGCAACCTTGGGCTGCGCGCCAGGCAAACTCCACCGCGCGTCGTCGCCGCGCTGTCCCCAGGTATCGGAGTGCTGAACGATGTCTTTGATGAGGCTACTGAATTCATCATCGGAAAGTCGTTCGACATCTCCCTGTCGAGTGGCGGCATCGGTCGAGGTCTCATCGGGCGGCAGGATCTGTACGGCTCCCGCGGCATCCCGGCCGACGTGGGCCAGCAGCCCGAAAGCGTTTCGAGCGGATGTTTGATACGTTGCAGCTAGTTCAGCAAGCTTGGTCGGGCTGTCGGTCAAAAGGCCCTGCAGGAAGGCCGTGACGACCTGCGATGGGTGCTCGCGCCTTGCCAGCGGCATGGAAAGCGATAGGGGCGTCGACCGACTATCCAACCGGTATCGTTCGTCGTAGGCAAAGGTGGTTTTGCCCTGTTTGGTTTGGGCGAGCGTGCCGACGCGCTCGCCGTCGAGGTAGACGTAGAGTTCGGAGTTCACCGGTCATCGCCCCAGATCGGCAAAGACATCGTCAAGCACATTGTGCGGGTCCGGGGCTCGATCGCTGACATCCAGGGCGAGCTGCAGCACCTGAAGCACGTCGAAAACACGAAAGAGCGACACGCCCACCTTCGCGGATTCGAAGTTGACGAGCCATTCACGAGAGACTTTTGCGCGGTCGGCTACTTGCTGTTGGGTAAGTCCCAAGGCCTCGCGTTTCGCGCGCGCCAGCGCACCAAGATCCTGTGCGGAACGTGTATACATTTCAGCCTCCACGGTGGTGGATCGTCCACAGCTCCCATTATGGATGATCATCCACAATCCGGCAAGTGCATGATCGTGCACATGCTCCCCAGAACAGCAACCCACATCGCGAAGCGGCCACATACGAGTGGGTTACCCGCCGGCGAGCGGCGGCGGCCCCTTTGTTCACTCACCACTGCGGCGAAACGAGAACTTCTTGTGCCTGAAGAAGCTCAACAACGTGGTGACCACGAGAATCACCAGTTGGGCGAGCAGCGGCGGCACCCCGGCGACCTCAACCAGCAGCGGCAACGCCACCGCATGGATGCCGATCGCCACCAGATACACGCTCACGAAGCGAACAAAGTCCCGCAGCACGTGGCCACGCACCACAAACACGAATCGTCGGTACAGCACGAAGGCCAGGGAAATGCCAACCACTTACGAGAGAGCGAGGCTCAGCAGATAGCCGAGGTAGACATCCGTGAAGACCCAGACGGTGAATGCCGAGAAGACCAAGTACCCGACGAGCGTGTTTGTCGCGCCGACCGCGAGAAACCGCACACGCTGGTCCTGTAGAAAACTCCCCATGGCCTACAGATCCGCGTGCAGCTGCCACACGCGCTCGGCCGAGTCCCGCCAGCTGAACGCCCGCGAGCGGTCCTGACCGAAGATGCTCATGCGGCCCCGCAGCACGCTGTCGCCGAGCACCCGGTTCACCGCGTCGACGAGACGTGCGGGATAGTCCTTGGAATTGGAACGCTCGACCGCTACACCGGCGTCGCCGGCCGCTTCCAGCAGCGCGGGGGCGTCGGAGTGCACGACCGGTGTACCGAGGTGGAACGCCTCAATGATCGGTAGGGCGAAGCCTTCTTCCAGGCTCGGATACACGAAGACGCTGGCCCGGGCAATAACAATGGCCAGGTCGGAGTCGCTCAAACCCGACAGAGCGCGCACGCGACCCGGCTCCAGCCCGGCTTCATCGGCGACCGAGGCCAGGTCGAGCTCGCCCCAGGTGTCCGGGCCGAGCACGATCAACGGCAGGTCCGGCGCGCCCGGCAGACCCATCGCTGTGATCAGCGCAGTGACCGCCTTGCGCGGATCGAGTGACCCGGAGGTCAGAATGTATTGCGACGGGAGCCCCAGGCCTTGCAGCCGCTCCTCCACGAGCGGAATAGCGGGGAGTACGAGCCCACGTCCGACGGCGCCGCCGATCACGCGCACCCGGTCGCCGAGGTCCATGATCTCGGTCAGCTGTCGGGCCACGGCGTGGCTCGGCACCACGATCGCGTCGGCGTGCTTGCGGGCACGCTTGAGCATGCCCTTGGTCCAGGCCACGGTCGTCGGCGTCAGAGACGACGGATGCGTCCACGCCAGCACGTCGTGCAGGGTCACCGCAATCTGAGTGCCGTCGTCGGCACGGTTGTGGTGGCGCAGCGGCGCGAGCAGGCCCGGCGCGTGAATCAGGCCGGTGCCCGATGCCGCGGTCACGCCGAGCGCCCACGCCGTGGCCAGCTCGCGGCGGGCCAGCGTGGTCTTGTGCAGATTAGCCAGGCCCGGCAGGGCAGCCTCAATGAGTTCATACTGTGCGGGTGGTGACGACGAGACGATGCCCTCTACGTCGCACTCGGCCGGCGCGGTGGCAATCAGCGCGCGCGTGAGTTCCTCGGTGTAAAGCCCGACGCCGCCCGGAACCGGGGCGACCATCTGGTCGACGACTACCCGCAGAGTGATCATGCTGCCTCCAAGACCCCTGCGCCGACGGCGGCGTCGCGAGGCAATGTTTGAACGGAAAATCGTGGGGTGAGGTGGGGCTGGACTGAAACTCTCAAGTATTCAACGAATATGCGCATGGGCTACAGGTCCGCATGCAATTGCCAGACCCGCTCGGCGGAGTCCCGCCAGCTAAACGCTCGGGCCCGGTCCAGGCCGCGCAGCCGAAGAGTGGCATTCAGGGACGCGTCGCCTAATACTCGCGTGATGGCCGCAGCCAGTCGTTCCGGATACCCAGCAGCGTCGTTCAGCGCCACAACGTGCCCTGCATCCCCAGCAACCTCGACGAGGGCGGGAGCATCGCTGTGCACCACAGGGGTGCCGAAACTCATGGCCTCCAGCAGTGGGAGTCCGAATCCCTCGGCTTGGCTCGGGTACACGAACACCGTTGCTCGCGACAAAATGAGCGCAAGGTCGCTGTCGCTGACGAAGCCCAGCGCACGAACGCGACCCTCCGCAAGCCCGGCCTCGTCGGCAACTGCGGCGACGTCCAATTCGCCCCAGCCTTGTGGCCCGACGATCAGCAAAGGCAGGTCTGGCGCGCCGGGCAGGCCCAGCCCGCTAATGAGAGGAGTTAACCCTTTGCGCGGTTCAAGTGTGCCGACGGTCAGAATGAACTCTTTCGGCAGTTCTAGCTCGGCAACGCGTGCATCCGCGTTCGTAGGCAAACGCAGTTCGCTGCTGACTGCCCCGCCGATCACACGAACGCGGTCGCCGAAGTCCATGATCTCTGAAAGGGCACCCGCCACAGCGTGTGTGGGCACGATGATCGCGTCGGCATGCTTTCGGGCCCGTTTGGCCATCGCTTTATGCCAGGTCACACCGTGGGGCGTCAAAGTCTCGGGGTGCGTCCACGGCACGACGTCGTGAATGGTCACGGCGACCTGATTTTGATTCGTGGAGCGATCGTGCCGCTTCAATGGCGCCAACAAACTCGTTGCATGCACCATGCCCCCGCCGGGCAGTGAGGTCAACCCTAATTGCCAAGCCGCAGCGAGCTCGCGTCGGGGGAGAGTCGTCGTGTAGAGGGTGGCCAGGCCAGGCAGCCGCTCCATAACCGATGCGTATTTCGCGGGGGTTGACGCACACACCACACCTTCCACGTCGCAGCCGACGGGTGATGTGAGTATCAGCTGACGAGTGAGGTCCTCGGTGTATCGGCCGATTCCGCCCGGAACTGGCGAAATCATCTGGTCCACAATCACTCGAAGGGTTGTCATCGTTACTTAACTCTCGCGTGGAATTTCGAGCGTACGAAACGCAAGGGTCGCGTCAGTCGCCACGACATCGTTCCAAGCGCCGTCGTACTGAACGTCTCGTGGGCTTCCACTATCGCAGCGCTCCGGCAGCCACGGCGGCTTCGAGCGCCTGTCGCCAATCGCGCATCGGTTCGATACCTGCTTTCGTCCAGGCGTCGTGGCCGAGCACCGAATAGGCCGGTCGGGGTGCTGGCAGCACAAAGGCCGAGCTGTCGGTCGGCAGCACGCGTTCAGGGTCGAGTCCGGCGAGGGCGAACACGTCGCGGGCTTGGTCGAACTTCGAGGCGACACCGGAGTTCGTACCGTGGTAGATGCCGGCGGGCGCGGCCGAGTCGAGCAGCAGCACGATCTGCGAGGCGAGGTCCATCGTCCAGGTGGGCTGGCCGATCTGGTCGGTAACGACGTTTAAGGTGTCGCGCGTGCCAGCAGCCTTGAGCATGGTCTTGGCGAAGTTCGGTCCGTTCTCGCCGTACAACCACGCGGTGCGCACGATGTAGCTGCGCGAGCCGTTCTCCACCTGCACGAAATCCTCGCCGGCGGCCTTGGTGCGGCCATACGCCGAGATGGGGCTGTGCGGCGTGTTCTCTGCGTAGGGCGTGGTGGCGCTGCCGTCGAAAACATAGTCCGTTGAAATCTGCACGAGCTTCGCGTGCCGAGCGGATGCCGCGACGGCCAGATTGTAAGGTCCCACCGCGTTCACGGCGTAGGCCTCGTCCTCGTGTGTTTCGGCGTCGTCGACCTTGGTATACGCAGCACAGTTGATGATGACGTCGTGCCCGGCAACGGCGGCCTTCACCGCGTCGAGGTTCGTTACGTCGAGGTCGCTGCGGCCGAGAGCCGTCACTTCACGTCCGGCTAGAGCAGTCTGCAGGTCACGGCCCAGCATGCCGGTCGCCCCGGTGATGAGGTAACGGGTCATGTCAGTTCAGCGCCGCCCGGGCCTTGAGCGGTTCCCACCACTGGCGATTGTCGCGGTACCACTGCACCACGTCGGCGAGGCCCTGTTCGAACGGAACCTGCGGGGCATAGCCCAGTTCGGCTTGAATCTTGGAGATGTCCACCGAGTAGCGCAGGTCGTGCCCGAGACGGTCGGCGACGCGGTCCACATAGGACCAGTCCTTGCCGGTCGAGTCGAGAAGCAGCTGGGTGAGCTCCTTGTTGGTCAGCTCGGTGCCGCCGCCGATGTTGTAGATCTCGCCGGCGCGGCCGCCGACGAGCACCATCGCGATGGCGCGGGTGTGGTCGTCTACGTGCAGCCAGTCGCGAATGTTGTTGCCCTCGCCGTAGAGGGGAACGTGCAGGTCGTCGATCAGGTTGCTGACGAAGAGCGGAATGACCTTCTCGGGAAAGTGGTACGGGCCGTAGTTGTTCGAGCAGCGCGTGATCGACACGTTGAGGCCGTGCGTGCGGTGATAGCTGCGGGCGAGCAGGTCGCTGCCGGCCTTCGACGCTGAATAGGGGGAGTTGGGCTCGAGCGCCCGCTCCTCGTTCCAGGAGCCTTCGGCGATCGAGCCGTAGACCTCGTCGGTGGAAACGTGCACGAACCGGGCCAGCTTGTGGCGCAGCGCTGCGTCGAGCAGCTGCTGGGTGCCGAGCACGTTGGTCTCGACAAAGATGGTCGAGTCCATCACCGAACGGTCAACGTGCGACTCAGCGGCGAAGTGCACCACCGCGTCGAGCCCGGGAAACAGGGTGTCGAGCAGTTTGCCATCGCGGATGTCTCCGTGCACAAAGCTGTATCGCGGTGAATCGGCGATGGGGGCGAGGTTTTCGAGGTTGCCCGAGTAAGTCAATGCGTCGAGCACGACAACCTCGGCGCCCTCAAGGCCCGGGTACTTGTCTTCAATCGTGCGTCGCACAAAGTTGGAGCCGATAAAACCGGCGCCGCCGGTGACGAGGATCTTCATATAGGAGTAACCGTTCCGTTCGTAGACATGGCCTTGTGATTGTATCGGACAGCGATTGGTAGACTCCAAACGTGCAAATTCGCGAGCTCTCGATCCCCGGTTCCTACGAAGTCACCCCAAGGCAGTTTGGTGATGATCGGGGTGTGTTCCTCGAATGGTACCGATTCGATCATTTAGGCGAGGCGATTGGGCACCCGCTCAAACTCGCCCAGGCCAATACTTCAGTGTCGAAGCGAGGGGTGGTACGAGGTATCCACTTTGCCGACATACCGCCGGGACAAGCCAAGCATGTCACTGTGACCCGCGGCGCGGTGCTGGATTTCATCGTAGACCTGCGCGTGGGCTCGCCGGCCTTCGGCACCTGGGATTCGGTTCGCCTTGATGAGCAGGATCGTCGTGCTGTCTACATCCCTGAGGGTGTTGGCCACGCTTTTGTAGCGCTTACCGACGACGCCACGGTCAGTTATCTGGTGACCAGCGTGTTTGATGCCGGCCGCGAGCATGGGATCAACCCGCTCGATCCTGAAATTGGACTTGTTTTTCCGGCCGAATTGGGAAATCCACTCGTGTCGGAAAAGGACGAGCTGGCGCCCAGCCTCGGGGAGGCCCTGGAATCGGGACTTCTTCCAACGTGGGAGGCTTCACAGGCCTTCTACGCCTCTCTCAACACGGAAAGAAACTAAACACATGCGCGGCATTATTTTGGCAGGGGGGTCGGGCACTCGTTTGTGGCCCATCACCAAGGGGATCTCCAAGCAGCTCATGCCCATTTATGACAAGCCGATGATTTACTATCCGCTATCAACGCTGATGATGGCGGGTATCAACGAGATTCTGATCATTACAACACCGGAATATAACAGTCAGTTTCGTGCCCTGCTGGGCGACGGATCACAGCTTGGCGTTAGCATCAGCTACGCTGTGCAGGACTCGCCGGATGGTCTGGCTCAGGCGTTCATCATCGGTGAAGAATTCATCGGCGACGACAGCGTCGCCCTGGTACTCGGCGACAATATTTTTCATGGATCCAAACTCGGCACTGCGCTGCGTCAAAATGAGGCCACTGTCGGGGCCACGATTTTCGCGTATCACGTGTCAAATCCGACTTCCTATGGAGTCGTCGAATTCGACGACGACTTTCGGGCAGTGTCCATCGAAGAAAAGCCGGAGATCCCGCGTAGCAATTACGCAGTGCCTGGTCTCTACTTCTACGACAATGACGTCATTCAGATCGCCAAAGCGATCAAGCCGAGCGCACGCGGTGAGCTTGAAATCTCGACGATCAATGAGGTGTATCTGAATCGGGGAACTCTGACCGTGCAGGTTCTCGATCGGGGAACCGCGTGGCTGGATACCGGGACGTTTGAGTCGATGATGCAGGCAAGTGAATATGTGAAGGTCATCGAAGACCGTCAGGGTTTCAAAATCGGTTGCATAGAGGAAATCGCGTGGCGAGCCGGATGGATTAATGACGACCAACTCGCAGCACTTGCGGCGCCCTTGAACAAGAGCGGTTATGGGCGATATTTGGCCAAGCTGCTCTCTTAGCTCACGTGCCCAGAAACTGGTTGATTCCCCTCGCTTGTGCGCTGGTTAGTTCTTGGACGACCTGAGGCCGCTCGTAGAAGTCAATTTGCCGCTTGTAGTCGGAAAAGAATATCCTGCATGGTGTTGCGGATACCGACAGGCAGTGGCGTTAGATTTCGCTCATCGAGATCGGTCCAGACTACCGACTTCAGCCTCAGGTCGACCGCTTGGAGTGCTCCAGCTGCCGAGTATCCCAGCATGACATGCGGGTGATTTTTTGAGATCGAACGAAACAATCCCAGCAGGGTGCTGATTGTCACGGATTGTCCCGAAACCAGATTTTTCATTGTGTGCACAGTCGTTCCGGCATCGCTCAGAATGAGGGTGCGGTCGAGACCATCCAGAATTAACTCAGCGCAGTCGCGAACATAAATATAATCGCGCGATGTTTCCAGAGGTACAAAGATCGACGCTGGTTGGGTGCCAAATTGTGCTTTGGCGATGTGCGAGATGAGCCCTTGCATCTTTGTGAGACGTTGGCCCGGACCGTAGATGTTCGAGATCCTTCCCGCTAACGTCGAAATGCGCGCGGGAGCGAGCACCCTCGTCATGACCTGCTCTGCGTCGAGTTTGAACTGGCCGTAGCCGGAGAGCGGATGTGGCTCGGTCAACTCGGAGAAGGGCGGCTCGGGCGAGCCGGCATAGATACCTCCGGCAGAGGAAGCATAGAAGAAAGCTCCCGATTGCTGGCCTCCAGTTGCCGCAACGGTCGAAGCGATGGAGCTCACGATGAGGCGGAATTGTTCCAGTTCGCGTTCTATCTGTTCCGCACTGCTAGAGGTCACGACGGCACCTGCAGCCCACACGATCGCCCATCGGGATTGGGAGATACGGGACTGGTCAAGAAGTAGGTTCGTTGCTCGATTCACAGCGGCAACCATGCGTGCGTCGTCCGTCCACGGAAGTGATGGCACGTCGAGAACTGCCCACCCCGGTCGGTCCTCGACGGCCGAGACAATTGCGCTGCCCAGTAGACCCCGTGAACCAATAACCCAGACCAGAGAGGTCATTGGCGACCTTGAGCCGCGCGGCCCATCGGACCGTTTTGCGGGTCAGACGTAATAAGGTAGGGCGGCTTGCCCATCGCCATATTGACATTGACGCCGATGTACTCGGCGATGATGCCCAGCGAGAATAGGACCGCCCCCGACGTGAGCAGTTGAACAACAATCATCGATGCCCAACCCTGGGTGTCAACGCCGCCCGTGATGCGCGCAATGAGGATAACGATTGCAACGACGATGCCTATCGCGGCAAACAGGACGCCAAGCACGCTGACCAGCCTGAGGCCGCGCGTGCCACTGGATATGATCATTCGCAAGAAATGCGAGAACAAACGACGTGCGGAGTACCCGGACCGACGTTCACCTTCATCACGCAGGGTTACGGGCGAGGTCACGACCTTCGTCGCAACCCAGCTCATTGCGACGTCCAGGTACACACCAGACCCTGAGTAGGCGGCAATGCTGCGGCCGATGGTCCCAAGCATGAGACGGTAACTTTGGTAGTCGGCAGCATTGGCACTCCCGAAGAATCGCGTCAAGATCCACTTGGCTCCCTTGGAAGCAGCATTTCGCACAACCCCGTGTGGCGCTGGATTGAGTGGCTTGGCGTAAACGACATCGGCTTGCTCACGCAGGGCGGTATCCAGGAGCCCGCCAATCTCCAGGGGATTGTGCTGGCCATCCTCGTCAAGCGTAACGATCCATTCGCTCCCACTCGATGCCATGCCGGCGAGCGTCGCTGCGTGCTGGCCGTAATTCTTACTCAACCAGATTGCGCGAACGAAATCGTACTTCGTAGCCAACTCGCGCATGACACGGTCAGACTGGTCTGGTCCGTGATCGTGTACGAGGATCACCTCGCTGACTACGAAATGATGTCCCTCAGCGGAGGCAGTTTCGACCGTCAGCGGCGTGATTTCCGCGACGATTTCCGCGAGGGTCTTCTCGCCTTGATAGACCGGTACAACGATTGAGACTGTGTGCGGTTTAGTGTCCACGCTTGGTTTTCCTATCCGCTATTACGACTGATCTCGTCGCAGCATCCGTTTGAAGGTCCGGCGTCTTGGGTAAGGGGATTGCTCTCAGCGGCCAGATCATTGTCCGGCCCCCGAACTGCGGAGCGCGCCCAGAAACTGGACTACCTCATCCGGAACGAGACGCAGGTGCGACACCGTTATTGGTCCGGTGAGTCCAGAAATATGAAGGTTCGTCGTGCCAGGAGCTGCGGAAACCGGTAGGCGAACCGTACCCACGCCGTCCTTCAGGGTAACGGGTACCTTCGATCCTTGCCCGTCGACCCACGCTTTGAGGTTCGCTTTGGGGTCAGCGGTGATAGTGAGCTGGGCTTCAAGTGAGACGGAATCAGTCGTGGTATTCGTGAGCCGAATTTTCGCATTGGAGAGGGCAGTTCCCCACTCGGGAAGGCCATCGGTACTGGACAGCGACTCGAAGTCAGGTTCGAAGTATCCAGTAACAGGTTGGGTGATGAGGCGAGTGATGGATTCAAGCTCGGTGGGAGGAATCGTTTCGCTGATTGTTTTAGCCAGATCCTGCAGATTAAAGAACGTAAACCGCTCGGACTCGCTCACCAGGGGCGTGTGGCCAAGGAGAGACGTCCATCCTGCCTCGAGGAGTGCAGCGTGATCTGGCAGCGCATTCCGGTCCACCATTATTCCAGCAAAGCCTGAGGCCGCGGCAAGATTAGCAACATCCTCGGGACGGTACTGCTCAAGAGCCAAGGGGTAGTCAGATCTCGGCCGTCCCTTAATTCCGCCAGCAGACCAGGAGATGTTCTCGGAGAGAAGGTAGGGGATCAATCCCTCCGAGCCCAGAACGCCTGTGACGGAAGAACTTTCGGGGAATGGAACATAGGGCAACTGCAGAATCATGGATCCGGAGCGGATACCCGTAAGTGCGGTGTCGATCCACACTGTGTCAGCATCGAAGGCTTTCGCTGCGGCTATTCGACCGGCCGTAACATCGCTCGGAGTTTGATCGACGAAGGCCACGACGAGCAGCAGGCTGGCCATGCCTGCAGCGACAACTGCACGAACCGAAAGCCGCCAATTGAACCTGCGGGCGGCATTTGCGATCAACCGATCCAACACAAGACCGACAATACCCAGCGCAAGAATCAGCATGACTATTGACATCCGGTTCCAGCCGCGAAGGCTGCTGGTGAAAAACGAGATTACGGTGGAGAGGCCACCGACCGTGGCGAAGAGAAAAGCTACGAACAGGAGCCCGCCGAGGTCGCCCACTCGGTTGAGTAACAGTTGCTGGTGTTCACCACGCCCGGCGCTGGCGTCACGCTCTGTTCGCCGCCGGGCGATTGCGAGATAGGCAATCGTCAGGAATCCGATCACGAGGCCCAACGCGCCGAGTGCTCCGAGTGCTGGTCGCTCGGACAGCAACGGGTAGTAATTGTCGTAGAGTTCCCGAAAATGTCTGAGTTCGGGAATCCGGTGACCAGGCCACGGCATGATGAGCTGAGTCAGCTTCAGGGCATAGATTTCCGCCTCAGGGGCAGAACGAGCGAGTCCCGCAGCATTCGCACCGTTGAATATGCCGTACAAAATGTCCGGCAGCATGTTGAGAAACATAACGCCAGCCGTGAACGCACCCAATCCCGCAGCTCCCCAGAAACGTGCCCAGGAACCGTCTCGAATAAGGACTGCGATACCGGCGAAGGCGAGGAGGACCAGAAAGAAGATTCCATAGTATGACCCAGATGACGCAAGAAGCGTGGTGAAGAGGAGACTACGGCTGGTCGGGCTAAAAATCACGGCCAACCATTTGTTTTGCGAGCGGCCGCGACCCCATAGACGCCCGCCTGACAGCAAAATCACCAACAAACCTGCACCGAGCGGTACCGCGTAGTAAGAGGCAAGCCACAGATGCCCCTCGCCGCGCATGAAGTGGTACGGGGCCACGGCGAACGCTGTGGCGAGGGCTACGGTCAGGGCTCTGGACACTCCGACGGTACGGAAGAACCAGACGGCACCGAGCGCAGCCAAGGGGAAACCGATTATGTAGTAGACGTTCAAAGCAACGGGCCATTGATCGGTGAATAGCCCAATGATGTTGGCAACGACTAGGTGGAGGTTGTCCGCCGTGGGGAAATCGTTGTATGTCTGGCCGTATGGGGCGCCGAGCAGGCCCTGGTACTCGTACCAGCCGGTTTGCAATACCGTTT
Source organism: Cryobacterium sp. TMT1-66-1 (assembly GCF_004403435.1). Classification (NCBI taxonomy): domain Bacteria; kingdom Bacillati; phylum Actinomycetota; class Actinomycetes; order Micrococcales; family Microbacteriaceae; genus Cryobacterium; species Cryobacterium sp. TMT1-66-1. Next base: position 52,807 of record NZ_SOGP01000002.1, on the reverse strand, counting down.
TGAAATGCGCGCCCGTCGCGAGAGCGTCGCCGTTGTATTCAAACGGCGCATTCAGGCGCGCGCCCTTGAGATCGATGGCAAACCAAGTGACGATCGATGAAACAAGCGCGGTGACGAGATACAGGAGAGCGTCTGTGTGTGTCCACAGTCGTTCCGGAATGCTCGTGCGTTTAGTGACCTCGTTCGCCATTAATTGCCCCGGTTCATTCTTCGTCGCAACAGAATGTAGGCAAGTCGCCTCGCAAAGGACATGGCATAAGCACGTGCATTACCGAGGAGGACATCGCCGCCATTAACGACGTTGGGATGATCGAGCTTCAACCAACGGTGAAAATCACTCGCTTGTTGAGCCTGCTGACCAGCGAGGCGCACGCTCCACTGGGAATCGCTTATTCTGAATCCGGCCAGTACCTCTGGCACGGCGACGAAGTCGCCTTCCAAAAGAACTCGAACGTAGGTCGCCTCGTCAATGAGGTACGGAAAGCGCGAATCCCACCAGCCAACTCGTTCAAGTACGTCCCGGCGAATTAGGACGCAGGCGGGCTCGCCAAAGATATTGGTTCCAGATCGAACTGTTGCCCGTGCGGCTCGTGCACCGGCCATCTGTCCGCGGAGGCCGGCCAGGCCGCGGCGGGCAATTACGGGCTGGTTGCGAGCGTCTACGATTGATCGCGGCGAGGCGACCAGGACAACGTTGGAGGCCGACTTCATCGCTGCAACCTGTTTGGCCAGGATATCGGGGTGGATAAGATCGTCGCCGCAGACAAGTTTCAGGTAGGTTCCGGTCGCGGCTTGGCTAACACGGTTCCAATTTCGTAGTGCCCCTCCACCGGCTTCCGTGTCCAGGATCACCAGGCGCGGTTCGTGCCGGAACTTCTCTATGACGGCTTTTGTCGAGTCTGTGGATGAGTGGTCAGAAACGATGACCTCGAAATCTTCGAACGTCTGCGCAAAAACCGAAGCGAGGGTTTCCTCAAGGTACTCGGCATTGTTGTAGGCGGGGATAACGACGGAAACCGTGGTCACTCTGAGCTCATTTCTGGTACGTCTGACTGCGACGCTCTGGGGCGCCGAAAGGAAAAATTGCGGTGGCCGACGAAGCTGACCATTGTGGTGACAAAGACAATCAGAGCTTGAGCGACAATCGGTTCAAGTCCGAACAGTTCGACCAAGATCGGGAGAAGTATTGCGTTGATGCCGAGTGCGACTAGATACACCATCTCGAATCGCGCGAGATCGCGCCAGACATGCCCTCGTACACGGAACACGAAGCGCCGGTAGAGCACGAATGCGCAGAGCACGCTCGCGACGTGAGCACAACCCAGAGCGGCCATGTAGCCGAAGGCGCTTCCCACCGTGAATTGAAAGATCGCAAACCAGGCAAATCCAACGATGGTGTTCACGGCTCCGACAAGCAGGAAGGCGACTCGATAGTCCTTAACGACTCGTAGTAAAAGGCCGGGTGCACCCTGCATGCCCGCGGGGGGCTCTGGAAGCTCGTCGGCGGGCAGTGTCGAATTCATATCCTCGAGAGTTTCCTGGATGATCGGGCACCGATGAGGACCAGTGTCCTCTGGAGTCTACATTCCATTGCGTTGCCTGCCGCCGATGACGCGTGCGCGGAGGTACAGCGCGGCTTTCAGAATCATTCGGAGCGGCCAGAGGTACCAACCGGAATAGCGGTTCTCTAAATAGAGGTACGCACTGTTGTGATGTGCCCGAACCATGCGTGTTCGCGCCTGCTCCGTTGAATGAGCCCCGGTATGAACGACGATCGCGGACGGTACGAAGATATTCTCACGCCCGGTCAGTGCGATGCGCCGGCCCAGGTCGACGTCCTCAAAGTACATGAAGAACCGCTCGTCGAAACCGTTCAAAGTGTCAAACACTTCGCGAGAAAGCAGCAAACACGCCCCGGATAGCCAACCGGTGGCACGTTCGAGCTGGTAGCTGGATGCGTCATCGAGATACCGTTGCGACCAGGGGTTTCCGGCCCAGGTTTTATGGAGAAGAGCGTGGCCAATGCCGGTGCGAAGCGAGGGTTGTCGACGTGCCGACGGATAAACCTCGCCGTCGGCACCGACGATTCGCGGACCAAAAGCCGCACCAGTCGGGATCAGTCGAGCTGAAGCAAGGAGTCGATCGATGCTGTCTGGCTCAAAAGTCACGTCGGGATTGACCACGACAATCCACTCGATATCGGGGTTCAGCGTGCTCGTCACCGCATTGATCGCGGCACCATAGCCGACGTTTTCGCTCATCTCATGCAAGAGCACGGAGGGATACCCCACCAAGACAGGCTGAAGATTCACATCACTACCGAGGCTGTTGTCCGCAATGTGGATCTCATAGGGCTGTGATACGGCAGTCGGAACGGAGTTGAGAAGGTTGGAGATGATTCCGGACGACCTGAAGGTCACGGTGATAACAGCGATCATCCCTGCACCACCGTTGATTCATGCCCGACATATGCTGCGAGGTGTATCCGGGCGCTGCGAACCCAAGTAAAGCTGAGTGAGCGGTGCAGCGCCTCGTCGCGCAATGATGCTGAGTCTTCGGGATGTTCAATCACGCGTACGATAGCGGCCGCTATGGATACATCGTCGATCTCCGTATAGAGAACGGCATCCCCTCCCACCTCGGGCAGAGCGAGCCGACGGGTGGTGATCACCAACGCACCACTCGCCATTGCTTCGAGTACGGGCAACCCGAAACCTTCACCGAGGCTTGGATAGACGACGGCGAGCGCCCCATGGAGAAAGGACGGGAGCGCGTCGATCGGGAGGTAACCGGGCTGGATTATCCGCACCGTGCCTTGTGCTGCGGTGACCTCCGCGGCTATCGCTGTGTCCCAACCGGCTCCGCCGGCGAGAACCAAAACAGGAGCTGGATGTCTAGTTGCCACTAAAGCCATCGCCCGGATGAGTGCCGGAATGTTCTTGCGTGGTTCCAGGGTTCCGAGGAAAGCAATGTACGGTTCTTCCCCGAGCCCGATACTGGCGCGAGCGGTGGAACGCTCGGCCGCGGAGGGTGTGTGAAAAATCGACGTATCCACGCCGTGGTGAGCGACCAAGACCTGAGCAGGAAAGCCCGGTAGGTAGTTGGAAAGCTCGCGCGCAGTAGCCGCGCTGGGCACGACGACGGCGTCCGCGCCATTAACAGCCCGCTTGGTCCAGAACCGAAAGAAAGCACCCTTCAGCCGGGAATGAACCTGCGGGTCGCTGAAGAAAGTGGCGTCGTGGATCGTGACAACTCGGCGGAACGAGCCAACGAGCGGCATCGTGTAATGCGGAGAGTGCACGACAGTCGCACCGATCCGACGTGCAAGGAGCGGCAAGCCACTCTGCTCCCAGAGGAACCGCGCCGCACGGGATTGACACGCGCGCGGCAACTCGACGAGCGCGAATTCGGGGAAAGATTCCCGGAAGAACGCAGCATCTCGACTCTGACAGACGATGGTCACGCGCGCACCCGCTGCGGTCAAACCGCCAAGCAGGCCCTCGACGTAGCGTCCCACTCCGCCTCGTGCCTTCGGGAGCGCAGTGGCATCGAACAGAATACTTTCTTCAGGCACGTGTATTTTCCTCTAGACGACAGCCGGGACCGTCATAGTCTAATTGCGTACCTTCGGGCCAGTTGATTAACAAGCGCACGACTTGTGATTCCTTCAGCCTGCCCCGTTGCCTATGTGATAATGAGCTAGCAGACCTTTGATTTTCGAAGTAGACGCGGAAACGAGTAAATCAATGCCTCTCCACACCGACGGTAGTGCCAGAAAGCCGCGGCGGGGTCACCTGCAACGCCTAGTCGCAGTCGTAATCACGCTTGTGACGGCTGCGAGTCTGCTGGTCGCGCTCACTCCGCCTGCGCCGGCCGAAGCGCTCGATGGATCGGGTTTCAACGCCGGAAACATTATTAGCGATGGAGTCTTCTACGACCAGGGTTCGATGTCTGAATCCCAGATACAGGTATTCCTGAATGCTCAGGTGCCAATGTGCCGTTCCGGGTACACCTGCTTGAAGAATTACTCCGAAGTAACTACTTCGCACCCGGCCGACAGCCGGTGTGGCGCCTATCAGGGTGGGGGGCAGAGCAGCGCTGCGATTATCTACGCCGTCAGCCAAGCCTGTGGCATAAACCCGCAAGTGCTCCTCGTTCTTCTCGAAAAGGAACAGGGCCTCGTGACCGATTCCTGGCCCACGGACCGCCAATATCGCAGCGCAACGGGTTATGGCTGCCCTGACACCGCCGATTGCGATGCTGCGTACTACGGCTTCTACAACCAGGTCTACAACGCTGCCCACCAGTACAAGAACTACCAAGCCAACCCAAATAACTGGTCCTACCGTGCTGGTCGCGCGAACACGATCCAGTGGCATCCCAATGCTGCGTGCGGTACGTCGAGCGTCTACATCGAAAATCAGGCAACGGCCGCTCTCTATATTTATACGCCCTACCGGCCCAACGCAGCGGCCCTCAGCAATCTGTACGGCCTGGGCGATTCGTGCTCGTCGTATGGGAACCGCAACTTCTGGCGGATATTCACATCTTGGTTCGGAAGTACTCAGGCAAGCGGTGACCTCGTGAAGAGTGCCGACTCTCCGAGCATTTTTCTCATCGTGGGATCGACCAAACATCACGTGCCTTCGCAGGCAGTGCTCGAAAGTTTGCGTCCTCTGTATCCGTATCGAACCGTTGCCGCCTCGTACTTGGATGCCTTGCCAACAGGAAACACCGTTGGCGCACTGTTCCGCGACCCGGGCACGGGGGATATTTTTCTCTTTGAGAATGGTGTCAAGCACCGCTTCGCCACCTGTGAACTCGTGTCTCTGCTCGGAATGAGCTGTGGAAATACCGTTAATCTCTTGCCGTCGCAGCTAGCCAAGTTCCCCACGGGTGGCGAAGTCGCGCCGTTCGTGAAATCAGCCTTAAACCCGACGGTTTACTATCTCGATTCGGGAAAGAAGCGGTCGATTTCGACGTGGTCGATAGTCGCCGCACTGTACGGGCAGCAGGCCCCATTCATCTACACGGCCTCCGATGCCCTCATGAACTCCTACCCAGCGGGCCCAGCCCTTTTGGCTCCCGGAACTCTCGTCAAGGGTGCGTCTACTCCAGATATCTACATGATCGACGGAACAGGCGCAAAAATTCCGGTGTCCTCGTTTGATACGGCCGCTGATCTCGGAATAAATGGCTGGAGTACGCAATCTGAAGAATTAATGGCCGCGTATCCAACAGCGTCACAGCCGCTGACCAACGTCATTCAGTGCGGGGAACGCCGCTACATTGGCGGGAGTGGTCGACTGACTGCCCTGGCATCGAATGAAGTCGCGGCCCTTCCTGTCACCGCGGTGAGTCCGATCACGTGCGATGCGCTCCCAATGTCTGGCCAAACTGTTGACGGGTTGCTGTTTGTAACGACGGTTTCCGACGCGACGGTTTATCTAATCGATGGGGGTAAGTCTCGAGCGATCGACAGTTGGTCCACGGTGGCAGCTCTCAATGGCAACCGCGGACCGACCATCGTGAAGATCAGTCGTTTTGCATTCAACTCCCTACCGCGCGGAGCCGAAATGTTGGCTCCCGGCACTCTCGTGAAGGCAGCAAGCAATCCGTCTGTGTTCCTCGTAGACGGACTGGCTCGAAAAGTTGCCGTGGACTCATTTGGGATTACGAGCGAGCTTGGCATCGCTGGGTATACAACGCCATCAGACGCACGCTTGGCGACATATGGCACCGATACCACGCCATTGAAGATCGTGGTCAAATGTGGCGACGCCTACTTCATTGGAGGTCACGGCAAACTGTGGAAGCTATCATCACCAGACGGATTCGGTCTGGCCGCTACCGCGCTAAGCACCATCACGTGTGATGTCATACCGCACTCGCCGATAGTAGTAGCGGGCAATTTCTTCGTGAAGGATCCCGCCGGTTCTACGGTGTATCAGCTGTCTGGTGGTCAGAAGCGGCCCATCGAATCATGGGGGCGGCTGATTGCATTGAGCGGGAGTACTGAACCAACGATCGTGACGATTAGTGGTGGTCCGTTGGCGACCATTCCGACGGGTCCCTCCGCATAGTGCAGTTTCTGCATGGTAAGAATCGAAGAAACGCTCCACGGAGCCTACAGAAAGTGAACATGTCAGCTACTAAAAGGCACAACCGTGTGCTCACGACCGCCTCGATCGTGAGTGCGGTTATTGTCCATGTAGCTTTGCAGTGGGGGGCACTGTTCGCCCGATCTGATTTCTCGTTCAGTTCCTTTCGCGCCTACTTTGCAGGCGATCAACTTTCCTATATGTCCATGGTGGTTAATGCCTCGCAGGGTGAGCTCGCAAATGTCGAGCCGTTTACGCAGACCGGCACGAATAGCTACCCGCATCTGTATTACTACTTTCTAGGCACGGTGTCGCGGATTGTCGGCATTAGCCCGCTTCAGGCATGGGCCGTCGGTGGGCTGATATCTCAGATGATCCTTGTGGCGGTGCTCGCCACCGCGCTCGTGCTACTCAGCCGCCGGTGGTGGGCTGCGCTGCTTGCGCCAATCCCGTTCATCCTCGGGACATTTTCTGTTTTTCTGTCTGACAGTTGGTTCACGGCGATGGACTCCCACGCGGTACTGTGGGGCCCCTTCGGCGTGCTCTTTACACTGAACGGCGAATCGGTGGGACTCTGCATGGGGGCGGCGGCCCTGCTGCTGATCCTCATCGCCTTTCTCAGGGTGCGCCAGCCTTGGGCTCGGATCCTTCTGGTCTGCATCGCGAGCCTGACCGTCGGCCTCCTTGCCAACGTTCAGACCTACGCGTTCTTGACCGTGATCTACCTTCTGTCTTACGTCGTGGCGGCATATGTCATAGTCACAGCGCGCCGTCCGCGTCTCCTTGCGGGAATATCGCTGGTTTTGGTAGCGGGGCTGTTTATCGTTGGTCCTCTCATCGCTGCGGAGGCCGGTCCGCTCGTCACTTTGGTACTAGGGCTGATTCCGACAGTGCCAGGCTGGATCGCGCTAATCGCGAGATCCAGAGGCTTGGTGGCCGTGTTCATCCTGCTAGCAGGGCTCGCAGCACTACCCCAGCTGCTGGGGACGGCGCAGGGCATTCTCGGTGATGATCCATTCCTGACCTACCGCGTAGCGTCCAGTAAGAACTTGGGAGTAGATTGGCGTGGCATCGTCGGATCACTCGGTATTTCAATTCCTTTACTCGCGACGCTCGCTGCGGGGCTGCATCGGAAGAATATGCTGTGGATCGCTTATCCGGTGGGCGCGCTGGCGGCGTGGATTCTCGGAGCAACGAACGACGTATGGGGAGCAAATCAGGAACCGTATCGGTTCTGGCTCGATCTGTTCGTTCTCATTTCCATCTCTGCACTGCCGATCTTCGTCCTAGCGGCTCTCAGCTACTTCCGGCCCCGACCGGAGAGGCCAACATCGGAGTCGGAGTCGGAGTCGGACTTGGGCTTGGCTCCTGGCGTCCGGAGCAAGACGACCCTCGTTGCGACGTGGGTTTTTGCTCTTTGCGTTTCTACCGCGGCAGTGTCCGCCGTGGACTTCGCCCGGTTCGCTGTAGATACCACGTACCACTCACTCTGGAGCTACGACAACCCCAGGGACCACGCCATTGGCCAACTTGGAAAAGAGGCCGACGCGGCGCAAACGCGTGGTCTCATTGTCGCGGACCCGTGCGTGGACGTGCTCGCAATGAAGATCACGTCCGGTGCCCCGGTTGCTGATTACAACGTCGGTATGGCTTGGCCAGCCGATCATGATGCAGTGCATGCCGTCATGATCGAGCGGGGGGAAAATATACTCTCCATCGAACACGCGCACGCTGCAGGAGTGGAATGGGCCATTACCGACACAGCCTGTGCGGTGGACTGGGCGGCAACCTACGCGGATGATCTGAAAGCGGTCAGTTCCGTTGTCTACTATGAAAACGAGGTTGGTGAGCAGGAAAGGATCCAGCTGTGGAAAATTCAGTAATAGCCCTTGTTCGATCGGATTGGCGCGACATCCGACCTGACTCTCACCTGTTGAACCGCACATCGGCATTGTAGAACGGACGTAAATACCGTGGAATATGAACCCATTGAAGAATTGCGGAAACGGCTGGCTGCTGCAGAAGCGGAGCGCGACGATCTCAGGGCGCGCATAAATGCCGATCTGAATGACACCGTGACGGACTGGCTCGTATCGGTTGTGGCCTACGCGACGGTTGTCCCGGATGTACACAACACCGTCTCTTGGCGCGTCACGCGTCCGCTTCGGCTTGTTCGAACCTTTCAACTAAAAGTTTCTCAGGTTGGACTTCGACCGGCGGTCGGTATTGTTGCATCCCGGGCTCGTCGCCGACTGGCGCGCGGTCGTACACATTGAATCTGCTGCTTCCGCCGGAAGTGCGTTCTCAAAAGACCGCCATGGAATTAGCGCTTTCTCAGCGGCTTGGCGCGATCGCGCCAGATCTCGGCCTGAGCACGACGTCACTCGAGAGACTTCAAACAGAGGGGTCAGGACCGCTCCTTTGGGAAATTTGCCGTCTGGTGAAGGCTGACTTGACGAGCGACAGGGTCTGGTTGCTGTTCGTCGGCGTTGCCGGGTTGTTCCCTGAGCCCGACGAAGTCCGGTCCCTGCAACGCCAACTCGAACTTGTCGCGACGGCTCAGGTGCACCGAGTAGTTCTGAGTGCCTGTCGTGACTCAGCGATTCGGTACCGATCGCACCTCACCACAATTCGGGTGGTCCGAGAGCAAGTCTTAGTGGACGTCAACTTTTCTGCTCGTACGGGGCACAATAGCGGCGTCCAGCGCGTCGTCCGTGAAACAGCGCGTCGGTGGAGCGTTGACGTTCAGCCGCAATTCGTGGTCTGGACTGACAATGACCGTTCGTTCCGAGACCTGACGACGGCAGAATCCGATCGTCTCCTCGCCGAGGGACCGATTCTTGACGGTTGTCCGATTACCGCCAGAACGGAGATTATTGTTCCCGTTGATTGCATTCTGACCATGATCGAGGTTCCTCAGCGCGAGGAGTGTGCGTCACTGAGTGCTTTAGCCGAGTTCTCAGGCAACAAGCTTGCACTCGTTGTTCACGACATGATCCCGGTAGTGAGCGGCGACATGGTGTCATTCGCCGAATCCGACCGGTTCGTGGAATTTCTTGCCGTTGTCAAGCATGCCGACCGCATTTCGGGTGTGAGCGAGTCGGCAGCCTCCGAGTTTCAAGGATTCATCGACTCGCTCTCATCGCAGGGTCTGACGGGTCCGGTGGTGACGTCTGTCCCGCTTCCGATCGACACCCCAGTGGCGATTTCTCGTCCGGGCGTCAGTCCCAATAAAGATCCCCTAATCCTCTGCGTCGGCAGTGAAGAGCCACGGAAGAATCACCACGCGGTCCTCTTCGCTGCTGAAGTGCTCTGGCGCGAGGGACTGCGATTTCGATTGCGATTCATTGGAGGCGGGAGCGCCTCTTTCATCTACGCTTTTGATCGAGACGTGAAAAGCCTGCGGCGGGCCGGTCACACGATCGAGGTGCTCCGTAACGTCGGCGACGACATCTTGCTGAGCTCGTACAGAGAGGCGTCGTTTTCAGTCTTTCCGTCTCTCCATGAAGGCTTCGGGTTACCGGTCGGCGAGTCGTTAGCGCTTGGACTGCCTGTGATCACATCCAATTTCGGTAGCACAGCTGAAATCGCGTCAGACGGCGGTTGCCTACTCGTTGACCCACGTGATGATCTTGCGATCGCGAGCGCTATGCGAACGCTACTCACAGATCCGGCGTGCCTGGCCCGACTGCGTGCAGAGGCTTTGGCCCGACCTCGGCGAACATGGGACGATTTCTCCAGAGAACTTTGGGCCGAGCTCGTACTCCCTATCCTGGAAAAGAAGAATGAATAAGCTCACTGCACGGACAGAGTTACTCGCAGGAATTCTGCTTTCCGGTGGGTGGGCGTCGTTGTCGAAGTCTCAGCTTGAGCGGACGGTCGGTGCTGCCATCGGAACCAGTGCGGAACGGCTCTGGCTTCTCTTCGCAGTGATGACAGCTACGTTGCCTGTGCAAGACGAGGTCGTCAACCTGGTTCGGATGTCCCGCCTCATGGGCTCGCAGGTGGCGTTTCAGCACGTGCGGCGCCTGGCTCGAACGCGCTTTATTGGACGTTTGGGTAACGAGGTACGGATTCTGCAAGGGGAAACAATCGTTGATGCCCATCACACGGCCCGCTCCGAACTTGCGACAGGTATCCAGAAGGTTGTTCGCAAGACAATCGTGGAGTGGGAAGCCAGCCACACGATCATTCTTGTCGGATGGGACGCGGACTACACGCGATTACGAATGTTGGACGTCGACGAGCGTGAGAACGCACTCTTCGGAACTCGGCCAAACGCGCGACAGGCGCCGCGCCCGAGGGTAACGATCCCGTGGAACTGTGACTACATTCTTCCAGAGCTGGCGACGGAACCGGACCGCACTGCTCGTATTCAGGCGTTGGCGCAATTCTCGAACAACAGACTGCACGTCGTCGGACACGACTGCGTTCCACTTACTACAGCGGAAACTGTGGGGCCCGGAATGGGGGGCGCTTTTGCCAAGAATCTCAGTGCGGTCGCGCGAGCGACCAGAGTTGCAACGACGTCAACCGCATCGACAGCCGAGTACCGCGGATGGCGCACCATGCTGGGTAGCATCGGTGTAGTCGGCCCCGAAATTCAGGAGATCATGCTGCCCACAGCAGCGGAATTCGCCGAGTCCGAGTCCGAGTCCGAGTCCGAGTCCGAGTCCGAGTCCGAGTCCGAGTCCGAGGGTACCCATAGGCGTCCGCCCCTGTTGCTGTGCGTGGGGAGCCACGAACCGCGAAAGAATCACCTTGCAGTACTGCATGCATGTGAACTCTTGTGGCGAGAGAGGCAAGACTTTGAGCTGCTCTTCGTCGGGGGCAATTCATGGAACAGCGACGCTTTTGAGCAGCAACTTGATCGAATGATCGCGTTTGGCCGACCTGTTCGCGTTGCGCGCGGATTGAGTGACCGCCAACTTTGGCAGGCCTATCGTGAGGCCACGTTGACTCTTTTTCCGTCCGTGAACGAGGGGTTTGGCCTACCCGTCGCTGAATCTCTCGCGGTGGGTACGCCAGTAGTCACGAGCAACTTCGGGAGCATGAAGGAAATCGCGGACGCCGGCGGTGGGGCACTCCTGGTAGACCCCAGAGACGATGCCACCTTGGCCGAGGCCATTCGGGAGTTTCTGACAAATTCCGAGCTTAGAGATCGGCTACGGTTGGAGGCCGCTGCACGCACTCAGCGCACCTGGACGCAATATGCAGACGACCTGTGGCATTATTTCGACCCACAGGTCGCATCTGGTTACGCGCCGCGAGTCCCTTAGCGCGAACGCTTCTCTGAACGGTGCAGCAGAGCTGCTCCGAGCCTCCATTTGACGAGGCCGTATGCCCCTCGGTGCTCGAGCTCGTGCAGGCGAGCGCCTAACTCGCCTGCACGGGTAGCCATCGGGCGGAGCTCGTCCTCCACGGTCCTTGCGGCATCAGTGGCTTGGTCGAGTTGACTCCGCAGCGAGGAAATCTCCGCTTCAGCCGAGTCGAGGGCGGCATTGAGCCATCCGGCGTAATCGTGTGCAATGCTAACCGCGATCTTCAAAGGATTCTCGCTGCTGAACTCGTCATCGGGAAGGGATTCAAAATCCGCTCGCGGAATCTGGCACGTGTCTTCGATGGGGCTGTCGGCGGTGGGGGCTGCGGCCAATACGTGCTTCCACCGCTCAATAAATGCCAGACCCGCATGGTCGGACGCAAACCGACGAAAGCGCAGGTCGCGATCAGTCGAAGCGCCAGATAGGTGGGTGGCCCGCGCTTTCGGTTCGACGATTACGTCGAACCCAAGAGACTTGAAGCGAAAGGAAAGATCGGCATCTTCAAAATACGCTGGTCGATAGCGCTTGTCATATCCGCCAATAGCAGAGAAAACCTCATGCCTTACCAATACGGCCGCTCCGGAACCATAGTCTATTGACCGTCGCCGCAGAAATGGGATTGCGGTTGAAGAAGACAGTGAGAGGCCCGCGCCGAGTTGCACTGTACCGGCCGTGCCCAACATTCGCGACCCGGCCTCTTGGAGGGTCCCATCGGGATTGAGCAGCACGGCGGCAACTGCCCCGATGTGATTTTCGCCGGGTGCACGTGGCGCATCCGCTGCATCCACAAGAGCACGGATCATGTCCAGATCCGCGACGGCGTCATCGTTGAGAAAGAGCAGAAAGCGACCTCGGGCGATGGCCGACCCGCGGTTACATCCGTCGCCAAATCCGGTGTTTTCCGGAACGTCGACCAGATGTGCTCCGACTATGTCGGTCGCGACTGTTTGGCGTACATCAGGGCTGGCCCCGTTGAGGACCACGATCACCTCGAAAGGCGGTGGATTTCGCGAGTTAGCGACAGACGCAAGTGCTTGTCGCAGGGGACCGGAAAGTCGCCACGCGAGGACGACGACACTCACGACAGGGGTGGATTCGGGCTTGAAAACGACCTGCGGCACTAGTGGGTGCGCCCAGGTTGATGCGCCAGACAGCGGTGTCTCTTCCATCTACGTCTTTCAGTTTGAACCACCGTAGTAGGCTAGCATGAGCGATTATTGCCGTCCGATGTGACTTCACGGTCAAATACTTGACGTGACAGTACATAACCGATCTCATCCACTGGACATCGCCGTGGATGGTGCGATGGAGATGCATGGGTACCGAAGCACGGAGGCGAGCATCTAGACTCGCTTCACTTCCATTCGAGCGAGCCGGATCTGCAAGCGGTTCAGCCGTTTCGGGTTTTGCTTCGGCCGTGCGTGAAGCGTGGAGTCACCGCGAACTCCTCGACTTGTTGATCAGGCGCGAGCTCAAGGCCCGCTACAAAGACAGCTCATTAGGTTTTCTCTGGAGCCTGATCCGCCCTCTCGTAATGTTGGCGATCTATTACTTCGCTATTGGAAAGATACTTGGCGCGGAGCGCGGAATTCCTCAGTTCGCCATTTTCGTTTTTAGCGGATTAACCCTCTGGGGGTTGTTCAGCGAAATCATCTCAGGCGGCACGATGTCGATCTTGAGCAATGCCGGACTTATAAAGAAGGTTTACCTCCCTCGAGAAATATTTCCTCTGGCTTCGACAGGTTCCGCGATGTTTAATTTCGCCGTTCAGCTCGTCGTACTTATTTTTGCCACAGTCGTTCTCCTGCAAATTCCGTGGCAGATAGAGATATTCTACGCGCCATTGGCGATCCTCGTTGTCGCAGTATTTGGAATTGCTTTCAGCCTCTTTCTCTCAGCTGTGAATGTCTATCTTCGCGATGTTCAATACTTAGTCGAGGTGTCGTTGCTCATTGGGTTTTGGATCTCGCCCATCGTCTATTCCTTTGGTTTCGTTGTTGATGCCTTGGGGCGAGCAGGCTTGCCGGGGTGGGTCACCGAAATTTACCTTGCCAATCCAATTACGATCGCCATCCTCGCTTTTCAAAAAGCTTTCTGGATCGCTGGCAGCACGCCCGAAGCGGGGGCTGTTTACCCTGAACATCTCGGCCTCCGGCTCGTTGTGATGATCATTGTTGGACTCTTGTGCGTGTGGGGCGCCCAGCGCGTTTTCTCGCGTTTGCAAGGCAATTTCGCCCAGGAGATCTAGGAATGTCGACAGTATCTACAGTGCCCGATGTGATTCACATCAATGACGTGTCCAAGCGCTTTGTTATCCGCAAGGATAAATCCCTCAAAGAACGGATCGTGAATTTTCGCCGTTCCAACATGCACAAGGATGATTTCTGGGCCTTGCGAGACGTCTCGATTTCGATAACGGCCGGCACGACCATTGGGCTGCTGGGAGCGAACGGTTCAGGGAAGAGCACGCTCCTCAAGGTGATCGGAGGGATTATCGAGCCCAGCAGTGGATTTGTTGAGCGGCGTGGGCGTCTCGCCGCGTTGTTGGAGCTGGGCGCGGGGTTTCATCCTGACCTCACTGGACGCGAGAATGTGTACCTCAATGCTTCTATTTTGGGACTTTCGAAGCAAGAGACTGATGAATATTTTCAGTCGATTGTCGACTTCTCCGAGATCAGTGAGTTCATCGACACTCAGGTGAAGTTCTACTCCTCAGGGATGTACGTGCGCCTCGCCTTCGCAATCGCAGTACACGTTGATCCGGATATTTTGCTCGTCGACGAAGTACTCGCCGTGGGCGATGAACCGTTCCAACAGAAGTGCATGGCGAAAATCCGAGAATTTCAGAGCGAGGGGCGAACCATCGTCTTCGTGTCTCACGCGGCATCGCAGATTGCTGAATTGTGTGATCGCGTTGTTGTTTTGTCGCATGGGAACATTATTTTCGATGGTGAAACAGAACCAGGGATTGCCGCGCTTAGGGAGTCCTTCGGAAGTCACTAGCCGATGAGGCCGGTCTGACGCTGATCGAAGCGCTTGCCCCTCCGTGCTCAATCGTCGTCCCGAATTGGTGCGGTAGATATATGGGGATCCGGTATAGAACGCGAATTTCTGTTCGAATTGGCTTAGTTGTGGTACTGGCCTTGGCGCTGCGGCGCCGGCCGAGCCGATCGTGAGTGATCCGCCGGTGGCGTCGCAGGCTCCCTCTGCGACTGCCGAAGCATTTGATCCGGTCGCGGAGGCGCCGGAGTGCGCGACGGCCCTCACGCCCGACGCGTACACAGATTTCGATAGCTCCGGGCTGAAATTGCGGGAGTACCAGGGGTGGCGAACGGATAGCCAGTTCATGTCAGACGATGACGGCATCGCCTGCGCGTGGCAGGGTTCAGGGGACGCGGTGGTCGTCTTTGGCCAACTCGCTCTGGCCGCCGCTGAGTGGGAATCCAAAATGGCGGAGCTCCTCACCGCTGGCTTCCTAGAAGAGACCGCTCCGGTCAGGGGCGCGAACACGGTATCCAGCTAGGAGATCAACGCCCGGCGCGCAGCTCGTCAAGGGCGGACGCGGTGGTTACGGCAACATTGAAGAGCGGCAGGTCTGAAAACCCTCCGCGGATCAGCGGCGGCCGGTGCCGTATGCCGTCCAGCCGTGCCACGGCGAATATTCGCTTCGATGGACACCACCTGTGGTGCGAGTGAGTCCCACTGTTCAGATGCGTGACTTGTATCGTTCAGCCCCACTACCGAAGTGGCGCAGGTTCCGCGCAGCCCCCGCGTAGCTGGGCCTGGTGACGACGCGGCGCGACGCAGTCACACACAACCGAGCCCCGGGGACCGAGCGGCCTCGGGCTTACGGGGCGTCGGGGTGCGGCTTGTGGGGCAGGGCGCTGCGCCAGCTCAGGCCTTGCGCGGCCTTGACCGCACAGATCACGAGCAGCAGCCAGCCGAACTCGAACAGAATGGTGCTCTCCGCGGCGCTGGTCACGAGCAGGGTCACCAGAATGAGCGGAGCCCAGACATACGCCAGCGAGCGCTTGTTCGAAGCGAGCAGCCAGGAGCGCACGAAAGCCAGCAGCACCAGGGCGAGAAACGCCAGAAAGCCGATCAGTCCCACCTGAAAGTACACGTCGAGGTAGGCGTTCAGGCCGGTCACGTGCACGCGCCCGGTGGTGAATTCCAGCCAGCCATACGGGGTCACGTCTTGCGGCCAGAATCCGGCCCAGCCCCAGCCCTCGAGCGGATGCAGCTCCACCAGCCGCCACATCTCGGTCCAGAGCGAGTAGCGGGCTTCGAACTCGCTGCCGGCGTTCAGGGCGCTGATGATGGCGGTGCGGCCGAGCCAGGCCGCGCCGGCGGCCACGAGAGCCGCGCTCAGGAGGCCGAGCTGCAGCATCCGCCTGCCGTCAACGGCAGTGCGGCGCAATCGATAGAGGGCGAGGGCGGCGACGGTCACGCAGAGGGCGACGACCACGATGACGGGGGAGCGGGTGAGCACGAGGCAGATGCCGGCCAGCCACATGGAGCCGATGCCGAGGCCGCGCGGAATGGAGCGGGCGCGCAGTTCCACGTAGAAGGTGACCGCGGCGATGAGGGCGATGAGGCCGAAGACGTTGCGACTGCCGAAGATGCCCTGGATGGGGCCGAGCCGGTCGATGTCGCCGACGACGCCGAGAAAGGCGATCGGCAGGTCGAGCAGCAGTCCCGAGAGCACCTCGAGCACAATGGAGAGCCCGAGCAGCATCCGCAGCACATCGCCGGTGGCCCGCACCACCTGAAAGGTATCGCGCACGAGGGCCACGTAGATGGCGAGGAACCCCACGGTGATCTGGTAGCTGACGCCGATGATGGTGTCGGAGACGTAGCCGCTCCACAGGCCGGAGAGCGCGCACCAGGCCACGAACACGATGATCGAGATGGGGAGCAGGCCGTGCCACTCCACGATGGGGCGGCGGGCAACGAGCGAGAAGATGGCCAGCACGACGAGGCCGCCGAGAATGCCGATGAGGCCGGCCCAGCCCATGACGCTGCGCAGCAGGTGGGTGCTGAACGCGGTGGCCAGAATGATGAGCGTGAGCGAAGCCGCGAATTTCGGCGACGCGAGTACGCGACGCAGGGCTTCGGGCAGGGTGGGCATCCTCTAATTTACCGCGCCGGGGTTACGGCATCGGCCGGGGCGCGTGCTGCTGCCGCTTGGTGACGACGGCGAGCACGACGAGAATCACCCAGCCGCTCTCGATCAGCATCCGGCTTTCGGCGATGCTCTGCGCGATCAGCGCGGCGAGCAGCAGCAGCGGCAGCAGGGCGCTGGCGGCGAACGGTTCGGTGTCTTTCACGCCGAGGCGCGGCCGGTCGACGGCCAGAAACCAGGCCCGCCACAGGGTGGAGAAGACCAGGGCGGCGAACAGAATCACGCCGATGATGCCGAGCTGCAGCCATACGTCGAGCCAGGCGTTGTGCGCCTGCAGGTAGGTGACGCCCTTGCGCACGGCGAGGTCGTTGAACGGTTCCACCCACGGCACCCAGTAGCTCACCCAGCCCCAGCCGAACACAGGACGTTCCAGGGCGAGGTGGGTGACGCTGCCCCAGATATCGAAGCGGCCGGTGAGATCCTCGCTGCGGCCGAGCATGCCGAACAGCTGCCCGGAGAACAGCGCGAGTGCCGCTGCCACCACCAGAACGGATGCCGCCGCCACGACATACAGCGGCCGGCGGTGCTGGTCGTGCACTCTGCGCGCCCAGAGGGCGAAGAGCAGGGCGGCGACGACCGCGACGAGCGACACGGTGACCGTGGCGGAGCGGGTGAGCAGCAGCATCCCGATGGCCAGCGCCAGCCAGACCAGGCCGGCGTTGCGCTTGACGGTGTGGGCTCGTAGCTGAACGGCGAAGACGATGATGGCGGTGAGTGCGATGAATCCGAGCAGGTTGCGGTTGGCGACGATGCCCTCGATGGGGCCGCCGGCTAGCAGCAGGCCGCGGCTCCAGTAGAAGGCGTTTGGTACGTCTTGAGTGCCGTAGTCGACGAAGAACGGCAGCACTTCATGTTGTACGACGACGGCCACGAACAGCTCGAACACGAGGCTGAGTGCGAGCACCCAGCGCAGGGCGCCCCCCAGGGTGCGCAGCAGCTCCGGCCAGGTGAGGGTGACGGCCAGGAACAGCGCGGCGAGGGTGGTGATGAGCTGCAGGGCCACACCCAGAGCGGATGCCCCCGGGTAATACGACCACGCGATGGACAGGGTCGCCAGTAGCAGGAACGCCGTGATGGTCTTGGGAAACTTGCGCCAGTTCAGGGCGGGGGCGAGGGCGGCCTGGTAGGTGTTTCCGAGGGCGATGTCGCGGGCGACGTCTTGGGCGGTAGGGGTGTCGTCGGCGACGCTGCCGGCCGCGACGAGCTTGAGGGCATTCGCGCGGTTGCGGGCGTTGGTGCGCTGGGTGCTGAGGCCGATCACGCTGCCGACCGCCACGATGAGTGCGATGGCGCCGAAGCCCCACCAGCCGCCGAGGTTGCGCCAGAACTGGCCGGCCAGAACGGTGAACCAGACGAAGGTCGCGAAAAGTCGAATGACGAGGCGACTCTGCACGGCGGACATGGCTTCAGATTACCGGTGTTGTTGTATCGGCAGGCGCGACACCGATGCGCCAGGTCACGCGAGAGCGCAAAAAGTGCCCGATTGGAGGGCTCAATCGGGCACTTTTTGCGCTCTCGTGGAACGGAGTTGCGGGGTTTTGCGGCTACTCGGCGTGGCCCTCGGATAGGTAGGCGAGGCGGAGCAGGGTCTCGGTGTTGCGGTAAGCGATGGCCAGATCGCTCAGCGGGGTGGGAACCAGGCGGGCCGGGCCAGCGACGACGTCTTCGGTGATGCGCACGCGGCATCCGCTGTCGTGATTTTGGATGTCGATCGACACGTGCGCCTCACCCATCGGCCAGCCGCGGGCCTTGAGCATGACATGGCGGGGCGCGTTCCACTCGAGAACGGAGGTGGTGTCGTCGATGAGGGCGGGCCAGACTCCGACCGAGTGATGGATGCGGCTGCCGACCGCGGGCCAGCTGGCGTCGACGTCGCGCATGCGGCTCGCGCCGACGACCCAGGTGGGGTAGAGCCATCCGTTTTCGAGCACCGCGAAGACCTGCTCCGGGGTGCAGCTCATCGTTCGGTAGTTCACGGCCATCGGGGCTCCTATGGTTTGTCGCGAGAGCGCAAAAAGTGCCCGATTGGAGTGCCCAAACGGGCACTTTTTGCGCTCTCGCGGGGAAATAATCAGGGGGAGAGGGGCGGGGGAACAGTGATGTTGTATTCGTGGGCCAGGGCACTCAGAGCAGCTCGGTAGCCGCACATTCCGTGCACGCCGGGGCCGGGCGAGGTCGACGATGAGCACAGGTAGACGCCGTCGAGCGGGGTGCGCCACGGGTCGGGCGAGAGCACGGGACGGCGCACGAGTTGGGCCAGGCTGATGGCTCCGGCCGCGATGTCGCCGCCGATGTGATTGGGATTGTGGTTCTGCATCTGCGCGGCGGTCTGGCTGGCCGTGGCGAGAATGGTGTCGCGAAAGCCCGGGGCGAAGCGTTCGATCTGGCGGGTGATCTGCTCGGTCTGGTCGCGGGTGGAGCCCGCCGGCACGTGCGTGTAGGCCCAGAGCACGTGCTTGCCCTCCGGCGCGCGGCTGGGGTCGATGATGCTCGGCTGGCTCGCGAGCACGTAGGGGGAGTCGGAGTGCTGCCCGTGGGCGACCAGGTTCTCGGCGCGGGCCTGGTCGGCGCGGGTTCCGCCCACGTGCAGGGTCGGCGCTCGCCGCAGGTCGTCGGCGCTCCACGGCACCGGTTCATTCAGGGCGAAATCCACCTTGGCGACGGCGTTGCCGTAGCGAAACCGGCTGAGGGTCGTGGTGTACCGGTCGGGCAGGGCCCCGGCGGCCAGCTCGACGAGCGCCCGGGGCGTCACGTCGAGCAGCACGATTCGGGCCGGTGGCAGGTCTGTGAGCTTGTGGATGTCAGCATCCGTTATTATTTCGCCGCCGTGCGCGAGCAGGTCGTCGGCGAGGGCCTGAACGATGGCGCCGCTTCCGCCGGTGGGGATGGGCCAGCCCCCGGCGTGCGCGTGTGCGGCGAGAACGAGGCCGGCGCCGGCGGTTGACGGACTCGGCAGCCGCCCGATCGAGTGGGCGAACGTGCCGGTGAGCAGCGCCGGGGCCGTCTCGCCGGTGAAGCGCCAGTTCCAGGCAGGGCCACCCTGCTCGAGGGTGCGCAGCCCGAACCGGGCCAGCGTGAGCGGATGCCGCGGCACCCGCAGCAGCGCGTCCCCGGTGAGTTCGGCGACTTCTGAGATGTTGTCGACGAGGGGATTCAGCAGCTGAAGCCAGGCCGGGCCGTCGCGGCCGAGGCCGGCGGCGGTGCGCTCGATGTCGTGCCAGGCCACGCCGGCGCGGCCGCCGGGCAGCGGATGCCCGTAGGAGATCTCGGGCACAGTGAGTTCGATGCGGTCTTTGAGACCGAACTTCTGAAAGAACTCGGAGGCCAGCGCGAGTGGGTGCACGGCGCTGCCCACGTCGTGGTGGAACCCGGGCAGGGTGAGTTCGGCGGTTGCCGCGCCGCCGCCGATCTGCGCGTTGCGCTCGTAGACGCGCACCCTGAGGCCGGCGCGGGCGAGGGTGACGGCGGCGGCGAGGCCGTTCGGGCCGGATCCGACGACGATCGCGTCAAGCCCCTGGTCGGTCGTCACGCGCGGCCGTGCTCGTCAAGTCTCATTCCGACACCGTAGCCCGGGGGTGTGGTTGTCGCACAGTACACGGCCGGTTTTGGGGGCGCGTTCCTAAGAATCTGCAGCCCTACTCGAGGGGGTGTTCACAACTGCGGAGATGTTTCCGCGAATGCGTGAAATCCGGCTGTGACGACCCGGTTCGTGCGAAATCTCCGCAGTTATGAATGGCACTCCGGGTAGAGATCGCGGGAGCGGGGTCGCGGGCCATCCGTTTGGGTACGTAACGCCGGGAATCTGCGACACGCCGCGCCAAACGGATCGCGGCAGAGCGTGCGGCCGGGGTCGTTCTTTCTGGGGGCACCCCGTCTGGGGCTGCCGGAACAGCACATGCCGCCGGTATGTTTACACATCGACGTGTGGCCCGCCCCCGGGCCACACGTCACCCGCGCCGAAAGCTCAGACGAAGGCGGTCTGGCCGGTGATGGTGCGGCCCACGATGAGGGTGTTCATCTCTTGGGTGCCCTCGTAGGAGTAGATGGCCTCGGCGTCGGCGAAGTGCCGGGCCACGTTGTACTCGAGGGTGACGCCGTTGCCGCCGAACAGCTCGCGGCACCAGGCCACACTTTCGCGCATGCGGCTGGTCGTGTAGGCCTTGGTGAGTGCGGAGTGCTCGTCGCGCTGCACGCCCTCGTCTTGCAGCTGCGACACCCGCACGACCATGCCGAGGCTCGCGGTGATGTTGCCGAGGCTTTTGACCAGCAGGTCCTGCACGAGCTGGTGCCCGCCGATCGGCTTGCCGAACTGTTCGCGCTCGTGCGCGTAGGCGACGGCGGCGTCGTAAGCACCGATGGCGTTGCCGACGGCCGCCCAGGAGACCTCGGCACGCGTGGCCCGCAACACCTTGGCGGTGTCCTTAAACGAGTTGGCATTCTGCAGGCGCAGGCGCTCGGGAACCACCACGTCGGTCAGGGTGATGTCAGCGTTCTGCACGGCGCGCAGGCTGATCTTGCCCTCGATCTTGGTGGCCGCATAGCCGGCGGTATCGGTGGGAACGATGAACCCCAACACCTGGTTGTCGGCGGTGTCCTTGGCCCAGATGATTGTTATGTCGCTGAACGTGGCGTTGCCGATCCAGCGCTTGGCGCCGTTCAGGGTCCAGTTGTCGCCGCTGCGAGTGGCCGTGGTGCGCAGGCCCCGTGCGCTGTCCGAACCGCTGAGCGGCTCGGTCAGGCCGAACGCTCCAATGATGTCGCCCGAGGCCAGCTGCGGAATCCACTCGGCCCGCTGCTCGTCCGACCCGCAGGCTTCTAGCGACCCGGCCGCCAGGCCGTTCTGCACGCCGACAAAGGTGGCGACGGATGCATCCACTCGCGCCAGTTCCAGCGCCACGAAGCCCCGAAACACCGCCGAATTCGCAAACGGCTTCGTTGACTCCCAGCCGAAGGAGTACATGCCGAGCTCAGCGAGCGGCTTGATGATCTGGGTGGGGAATTCGGCGCGGTCCCAGCATCCGTTTGCGATCGGCCGTACCTCTTTTTCGAGGTAGGCGCGCAGTTTGACGATGGCCTCCTGCTCGGGCTCGGTGAGAAGGTTTTCGTAGCCGAAGAAGTCGCTGCCGAGTAGCTCAAAGGTCATGGATGCTCCGTTGCAAGATGGGCGGTCGACGCGCGACCGGTGCGGTTTGGTCAGCCTAGGGTCGTTGGCTGAATGCTCGAAGTCGGTTGGTAGTTTGGTCTAAACACTTTGAGAAGGAGCCGAACATGTTTGTGGGCATCACCAACGCGCCGCGCAATTACGCCTGGGGGTCCACGCACGCGATCGCCGATCTGCTGGGTCGCACGCCGTCGGGTTTGCCTGAGGCCGAGCTCTGGTTGGGGGCCCATGCCGGTTCACCGTCGGTGGTCGAGGATCCGTCGCAGGTAGGCGGTTTTTCGAACCTCGCCGAGTGGATCGCTTCTGCGCCCGAGGTGGCGCTCGGCGCTGGCTGGGCGACGCGGCAAGCGGATGCCCCGCGCCTCCCCTTTCTGCTGAAGATTCTGGCTGCCGGACGCCCGCTATCGCTGCAGGCGCATCCCACGACAGAGCAGGCCCGCACCGGATTCGAGCTCGAAAACGAGGCCGGAATCGCGGTCGACGCCGGCAACCGCAACTACCGCGACCCGTTCCACAAGCCCGAACTCATTTTTGCCCTGAGCGACACGTTCGAAGCGCTCTGCGGATTCCGCCCGCTGCCCGAGGTGCGCGGCATCATCGCCGAGCTGCGCCTGCTCGACCTCGCCACCGAGAACCCGCAGGCCGCGGCCATCGACTCGCTGGAGAATCACCTGGCCGGGGGGCTGCGCGACACCGTCGACTGGCTGCTGCGAGATGGCCGGGGCGGCGACTCCGGCGAGGTGGAATGGCTGGTCGAGCGGGTGGTCGCGCTCGCCGCGCACGCCGAGTTCCTGGCCGCGGGCGGAGCGGCCATCGGCTATGCCCGCGAGCTCGCGACGGTGCGCGCGCTCGCCGCCGAGTACCCGGGCGACCCGGGAATCGTGCTGGCCCTGCTCCTCAACCGGGTGTCTTTGAAACGCGGCGAGGTGTTGTATCTGCCGGCCGGCAACATCCACGCGTATCTGTCTGGACTCGGCGTGGAGCTGATGGCCGCCTCCGACAACGTGCTGCGCGGCGGGCTCACCCCGAAGCACATCGATATCGAGGAGCTGCTCGCGGTGCTCGACTTCGGGGCGGTGCCGGCCCCGTACCTCGCGCCGGTTGTGCTTGCGGAGGGCGTCGCGCTGTATCGCCCCGGGGTGCCTGATTTCGAGCTCGTGCACATTGAAGCGGATGCTGCCGCCGCATCGGCGACACCCGTCACCATGCGACAGATCACCCTCACCGGCCCGGCCATTGCGATCTGCACGGCCGGCGGGTTTCTGGTCGTGGGGGCGGCATCCTCTCGCCCGTTGAAGCGCGGCCAGGCTGTGTACGTCACACCCGACGAGGGCACGGTGACCTTCGCGGGCGCCGGCGAGGTCTTTCTGGCGATGCCCGGCGCCTAGCCGACCTTGCGGGGGCCGAAGGCCCGGCGGTAGGCGGTCGGGGTGGTCTGCAGAACCTGTAGAAAGTGGTGGCGCATCACGGCGGCTGCGCCGAAGCCGGTGTCGGCGGCGATCTCTTCGAGGCTGCGGGAGCTGTCTTCGAGCAGTTCCTGTGCGCGCAACAGTCGCTGCCGGTTGAGCCAGCGAGTCGGCGTGGTGCCGAGTTCGGCGCGAAACCGGCGGGCGAAGGTGCGCGGTGACATGAGCGACTTGCGGGCGAGCAGGTCGACCGGTAGTTCCTGGTCGAGGTGGCGCAGCATCCACTCGGTGACGGCGGCGAAGGATTCGTCCTGGCAGTCCACGACCGGGGCTTCGATGTACTGCGACTGGCCGCCGTCGCGCTGCGGCGGCACGACCATGCGGCGGGCGATGATATTGGCGGCCGTGGCGCCGAGCTCGGTGCGCACGATGTGCAGTGCGGCGTCGATGCCGGCGGCGGTGCCGGCGCCGGTGACGACGTGGTTGTCGTCAACGAAGAGCACGTCGGGGTCGACGGTGGTCTGGGGGAACGATCGGGCGAGGGCGTCGGTGTACATCCAGTGGGTGGTGCTGCGGCGTCCGTCGAGGATGCCGGCGTGGGCGAGCACGAAGGCGCCGCTGCAGACGCTGAGTACCCAGGCGCCGCGGGCTTCGGCGTCGCGCACGACCTGGAGCACGCGGGGGTCGATCGGTGCGCCGGACTCGTAGCCGGGAATGGCGATGAGGTCGGCGTCGGCCGCGGCTGAGAGGTCGTCGTGAATGACGATGTCGAAGCCGATCTTGGTGCGGATCGGTCCGGGTTCGGCGGCCACAACGTGGAAGTCGAAGGCTGGCCCGCCCTGGGCGCTGCGGTCGATGCCGAACACCTCGCAGATCACGCCGAATTCGAACGGCGCCAGACCCGGGAGGGTGACGCAGACGATTTTCTGGAGCATGGGCATCCTCTCGTCAAGGTTGGCAGAAATGTGTCGAACTGTGTCAATGCTGCCACTCGCGGCAGAAAAGCACAATACATAGAGTTTCTGCCATGTTCATCTTTATGCTCCTCCTCATCGTCCTTGCGGTCGCGGGTATTGCTGCCACGATCCGCTCCCTGTACCTCGACGGCTACGGCCAGAAAACTCCCCACGTGACCGACGAATATGACGCTTTGATTCGCTGGCGCTAGCCTGTAGCGGTGGCGCATCGAGTGCCACGCGAACGAGCGGAGCCTCATGGCGTGGTTGGTAACCGGCGGGGCGGGCTATATCGGCTCGCATGTGGTGCGTGCTTTCCAGGCTGAAGGGCTCGACGTGGTCGTGCTCGATGATCTCTCGAGTGGACACGAGTCGTTCGTGCCGGCCGACGTGCCGTTCATTCGGGCCAACGTGCTCGACGGCGAAACCGTGTTGCATGCCTTCCACGAGCATCACGTGCACGGAGTCGTTCATGTGGCCGGCTTCAAGTACGCCGGCGTCTCGGTGCAGCGCCCGTTGCACACCTACGAGCAGAACGTGACGGCAACCGCCACGCTGCTCGCCGCCATGAGCTCGGCCGAGATCGATCGCATTGTGTTCTCCTCGAGCGCCGCTGTCTATGGCACGCCGCACACCGACCTGGTCACCGAGGAGACGCCGAAGAGCCCGGAGTCGCCGTACGGCGAATCCAAGCTGATCGGCGAGTGGCTGCTGCGCGACCAGGCCGTGGCGACCGGTCTGCGCCACACCTCGCTGCGTTATTTCAACGTGGTCGGCTCCGGTGACGTGTCACTGCGTGACACCAGTCCGCACAACCTCTTTCCCCTGGTCTTTGCGGCCCTGCTCGACGGCCGCACGCCGCGCATCAACGGCGATGACTATGCCACGCCCGACGGCACCTGCGTGCGCGACTACATTCACGTGGCCGACCTCGCGCTCTCCCATGTGGCTGCGGCTCGCCGCCTGGAAGCCGGCGACGCAATCGAACCGGTCTACAACCTGGGCAGCGGCGATGGCGTCTCGGTCGGCGAGATCATGGCCACGGTGCGCCGGGTCACCGGCATCGACTTTACGCCCGAGATCGGTCCGCGCCGCGCCGGCGACCCGGATCGCATCGTGGCCTCCGGCGCGCTCGCGGCTCGTGACCTGCGCTGGAGCATGCGTCACACCCTGGAGCAGATGGTGCAGAGCGCCTGGGATTCCTCGCGCACCGCCGCGCACTGAGCTCAGCGACACGCCGGTCGGGCCAACGATCGTGCTCCGTTCGCGACGTTGTTTTGAGCCCGCGTACCCCCCGAATGCCCGATTTTGCCATCATCGGCGCGTCGCAACCCTCCAGCCCGTATTGAGGGTTTACGATCTGCGACTTGACGTTAGCGAATTACACCGGTGTAATTAGGTGCAGCACCAAACGGTGCGTAGCGAGCGCTGGGAGACGATATGGCTATACCTGACTATCGTTCCGGAGTACCAGAGGACTGGTTCGTTGACCCCGTCACCCTCGGTGTCCCGGGCGTACGACAAGATCTCGGCGACGAGAACCTTCTGGCCTGGCAGGCCGACTCGCTCTGCGCCCAGACCGACCCCGAGGCGTTCTTCCCCGAAAAAGGCGGCTCCACCCGCGACGCCAAGAAGATCTGCTCCGGCTGCGAGGTGCGCAACCAGTGCCTCGAATACGCGCTCAGCAACGACGAGCGGTTCGGCATCTGGGGCGGACTCTCCGAGCGCGAACGCCGCAAACTGCGAAAGCGCGCCTAACTCCTTCGGCGCTCGCAAGCAAATGCCGGCAGGCGAGCCCCGCCACGGACCGACGAGACCCGGTCTCTGAGCGGATGGCGCCGCATCCGCTTCGCTATTGCCTCGCCAATATTTGAGGCGCGCCCTCTCGGTTCAGGGCCGCGGGCCGATCCCGACCTAGGCTGGTTCTGTTATGCAACCCAGAGTCACCGCCATCCTTGTCGCCCGAAACGGCGCGAAACACCTTGAGCGAACTCTCAAGGCGCTGTCGCTGCAGACCCGTAAACCCGACATTGTCATCACCGTGGACTGCGGTTCGAGCGATGCGACCGCAAAGATGCTCGCCGAATTCGGGCCGACGCAGTTCATTGCCGCCGACTCCGATCTGAACTTTGGTCAGGCGATCGCCGCCGCAGTGCGCGCGAGCGCGCCGCCCACGCACGACCGCGAGCTGCTCTGGCTGCTCGCCCAGGACAGCGCGCCCGACCCGACCGCCCTCGAGGTGCTCGTCGACGCGCTCGAGATCGCCCCTTCGGTAGCAGTCGCCGGACCGAAGGTCATGGAATGGATCGCCGGCGAATATATCCACAATTTCGGCGAGTCGATGACGCCGACCGGCGCCACCGTCACCCTGGTCGAGAGTGAACTCGACCAGGGCCAGCACGACGGACTGAGCGACGTGCTCGCCGTCAGCGCCGGCGGCCTGCTCGTGCGCCACACGGTGTGGGAGCAGCTCGGCGGGTTCGACCCGGCCCTGCCGACAGTGGATGATTCCCTCGACTTCTGCGTGCGGGTGCGGCTCGCCGGGTACCGCGTGTCGGTCGTTCCGGCGGCCCGCGTCGCCTCGGCCGGTGACGGCGTCGCCGGGCCCAACCAATCCTCGCGGGGGCGCCTCCGCCGTCGCCGCGTGCGCGCGGAACGTTCAGCGCAGCTGCACCGCCGGCTGGTCTACGCGCCCGCCGGAGCCCTGGTTTTTCACTGGCTGTCGCTGCTGCCGCTGGCTTTTGTGCGCTCGCTCGGGCAACTGCTGCGCAAGGAACCCGGCGCGATCGTGGGCGAATTCGCGGCCGCGTTCGGCGCCGCGTTCAACGGAATGCGCGTCGGCAACGCCCGCCGCTCCTTTGCGAAAACGCGCACGCTCGGTTGGGATGCCATCTCCACGCTGCGGGTTCCCTCGAATGAGGTGCGCCGGCGACACTCGCTCAAGCGCGAGGCGAGCCTGTTCGGCCTGCACGGCGAACGCCCGGAGATTCGATTCTTTTCCGGCGGCGGCGCCTGGACCATGCTCGCCGCTGCGGTCGTGGGCATCATCATGATGGTGCCGCTGCTCGGCGCCGACACCCTCACCGGCGGCGGGCTGCTGCCGCTGTCTCCGACCCTGCCCGAACTGTGGGCGAGCGTCGGCTTCGGCTGGCGCGACCTGGGGCTCGGCTTCGTCGGCGCGGCCGATCCGTTCGCCGCGGTCGTGGCCGTGCTCGGCTCGATTGCGTTCTGGTCGCCGTCGTTTGCTCTCGTACTGGTCTATGCGCTCGCCTTTCCCCTCGCCGCCGTCGGTGCCTGGATGGCCGCGACCCGCCTGACCGACCGCGGCAGCCTGCGCGCCCTGGCCGCCGCGCTCTGGGTGCTGGCCCCGACCTTTCTGATCGCCCTCGCCGACGCACGTCCGGCCGCGATTCTGGTGCACCTGCTGCTGCCGTGGCTGTTCTTCGCCTGGTTCGCCGCCGCGCGCACCTGGTCGGCATCGGCATCCGCTGCCCTGCTGTTCGCGGCCGTCGTCGCCTGCGCGCCCTCGCTCGCCCCGGCCCTGCTCGTGGTTTGGGCGCTCAGCGTGGCCCTGGCCGGCCGCCGAGTGATGCGCTTCATCGGCATTCCGCTGCCGGCGCTCGCGCTGGCCCTGCCCCTGCTGGTCAACCAGGGACTGCGCGGTGACTGGCTGAACCTCGTCGCCGACCCGGGCCTGCCCGTGCCGAGCGGCCAGGCTCCTACCCTGCAACTTCTGCTCGGACTGCCCGGAACCGACGGCTGGGCCGGCGTGCTCGACCGCTTCGGCGTCGAGGGCCTGGACCCGCAGCTGTTCGTACCGATTCTGCTCGCGCCCCTCGCCGTGCTCGCCCTGCTCGCGCTGCTGCTGCCCGGCGCTCGCCTCGCCGGCGGCGCCTGGCTCGTTGCGCTGCTCGGCTTCGGCACCGCCCTCGCCGTCAACCAGCTCGTTCTCGCCGCGATCGGCGCCGAACCGGTGCGCGTCTGGACCGGCAGCGGCCTCAGCCTGTACTGGCTCGGCCTAGTCGGCGCCCTGGTGATCGGCCTGCGCTCCCTGCACCGCTTCGCGTCGACGCCCGGTGTGGTCGCCGCGCTCGCCCTGGCCGTGGTCGTGCTGCCGCTGGTCGCCTCGCTGCACCTCGGCACCGCCGCCGTGCGCGAGGGAACCGGGCAGACCCAGCCGGCCTTCGTGGCCGCCGAGGCCCAGATCGACAACCGGGTCGGCACGCTCAAGCTCACCCCGCAGGCTGACGGCGGGCTGCTCGCCACGATCGAGCGCGGTGTCGGCGCCACACTGAACCAGCAATCCACCCTGGACAGCACCGATGCGACGCTCAGTGCCCGCGAGAAAGCGCTCGCGGAGCTCGCCGGCAACCTGGCCTCGCACAGCGGACTCGACACCAACGCTGACCTGGCCGAGTTCGGCATCCGCTTTATCGTGCTGCAGCCCGGCGCTACCGGCGTCGACGCGGCCGACACCGCGCTGCGCACCGAAACCGCCCTCGACGGCAACTCGAGCCTGGCCCCGGTCGGCGATACCGAGTTCGGCCGCCTTTGGCAGTTCGGCGAAACGGATGCTGCCGCCTCGACCCCGATACCGGCTCGCGCCGGCGGCGTTTTCGGCCTGGTGACCCTGCTCATTGCCTTCGCCGTGGTGGGCAGCGCCGTTCTGCTGTCGCTGCCGATCGGCGCCGGGCGCGAAGCCGTGCGCCAGGCCAACCGCGACGCGATTCGCCGGGCCGCCCGTGCCGACGCCAAACAGAAGCCCAAGCGCGTGCGGCGGTCGAAGGGTGCTGTGTCATCCGATCGTGACGAGGAGTTGGAGGTGCCGCTCGGCACCGATCTCGAAGCCGACCTCGCGATCGACCGGGAGACCGGCGTCGGGACCGGGTTGGAATCGGACGACGGGTTTGCCGACGACGATGCTGCGGCCGCCGAACCAGGCACCGCCGCTGTCGACCCTGCTATCGCCGACCCTGCTGCTGCCGACTCGGCTGCCAACGACCGACCGGAGGACGACAATGCCAGATAAAAGCCAACTCGCCCGCATTGGCGGCCGGGCCGGACGCGGTGTGCTCGGCCTCGTCGGCATCGCTGTCGTCGTCGCGACGCTCGGCGCGGCCACCCTCGTGACGCTGCCGACCGTTGAACGCAACCCGCAGTCCAGCGAGATCGCGCCGCTGCCCAGTGAGCAGCAGCGGGTCTGCCCCGGACCACTGCTGACCCTGGCCGAGGACTCGACGAAGGCGCAGTCCGCGTCGAGTGTGGGAGCGGCATCCGCTGTGTATGGAGCGGTTGAGGCTTCATCGCTGGAACAGATTCGGCCGCAGGTGACCGAGATCACCGCGGTCGACGACTCGAACAGCCGGCAGCCGCCGTTGCTGCTGACCGTTCTCGTGCAGGATGGCGCGACCGTTCCGCCTCTCGTGGCCGGAAGTCAGTCGCAGGTCGCCGCCACCGACACCATTGGCGGGCTCGCCGTCGCCGCCTGCGCCGAAGCGGTCAGCGACAGCTGGATCGTGGGCGGCTCGACCGATATCGGACGTACCAGCCTGCTGCTGCTCGGCAACCCGACCTCCGTACTTGCGACCGTCAACGTGACGGTCTACGGCGAGAGCGGACTCGTGGACGCACCCGGCGCGACCGGCATCCTGGTGCAGCCGGGCGAGCAGCGGGTCATCTCACTAGCCGGACTCGCGCCGAACGTGAAATCGCCGGTTCTGCGCGTCTCCTCGCGCGGCGGGCAGGTTGCCGCGTCGCTGGAGCAGAGCAGCATTCGCGGCATCGAACCGGGCGGAGTCGAGATCATCGGCACCACCGCGACCCCCGCCACCAACCAGATCATTGCCGGCGTACGCGTCACGGCGGCCGTCAGCGGGGAGACGGTGACGACGGGCGAGGGGTTCAACGCCGACACCGCGTCGATTCGGGTGTTCGTGCCGGGTGATGCGGCGGCGACCGTTCAGATCGGCGTGACGAGCGCCGACGGGTCAGGTTCCGGCACGTCGACCCAGGTGAATGTCGAACCCGGCATCGCCACCGAAATTCCGCTCGCGCCGCTGGCCGTTGGCAGCTTCTCGGTGCAGTTGCGCTCCGACGAGCCGATCGTCGCGGCCGCCCGCACCGCCACTGACAGCACCGGCGGTAAGGACTTCGGCTGGTTCTCGGCGTCGGCGCCGCTCAAGGGCCCCTTCGTGGTGGCCGTGGCCGAGGGCCCGTCGCCGACGCTGCACCTCGTCAACAGTGGGGCAGCGGATGCCTCCCTCACCCTCACCCCCGCCGCTGGCACCCCGGTAGACCTCACGGTGGGCGCCGGGGCCAGCGCCACGGTGCCGCTTCAAAGCGGAGAGCGCTACGTGGTGAGTGGCGGGTCTGAACTCTGGGCCCTCGTGGATTACTCCGGCGACGGGGTGCTGTCGTCGTTCGCGCTGAACCCGCCCGGGCCGCTCGCGTCGTCGATTCGCGTCTACACGCACTAGCTGTCTGTGCAACCGGGACCGGTCCCGGAAACCGGGCCCCGACCGGGTAGGCGGTCTGCGAGGGCAGGGCATCCGACGTGCGGCGTGCCGGGGGCGGGGCATTCGTTTGCGAGGCGGGCTTGCGCGGGCACGCAGGTTTCGATGGCACACTGAACACTCGACTTTTAAACGCTGGGAGCCGCTTGTGACGTTTGACCCGACTGCCGACCAATTGGCTGCGCCCTCGGCCGAATCGCTGCCCGAACCTCTGGTCGACCCGACGGCGCGTGCCGAGGTTGCCGTCATCGGCGGATCCGGACTCTACGAACTCATCGACCCGGCCGGCGCCGTAACGCACCAGGTACAGACGCCCTACGGAACCACGCCCGTCACGATCGGCCTGCGAGCCGGTCGCCGGGTCGCGTTTCTGCCCCGGCACGGCAGCGGTCACAGCGTCGCCCCGCACCTGATCAACTACCGCGCGAATATCTGGGCGCTGGCCTCGATCGGCGTGCGGGCGATCATCTCCTCCTCGGCGGTCGGGGGAGTCACGCCGGAGTATGCGCCCGGGCTGCTCGTGGTCACCGACCAGTTCATCGACCGCACGACTGGACGTCCCGACACGTTCTACGACCGGGAATCGGTGCAGCATCTCTCCGCCGCCGACCCGTTCGATCCGCTGCTGCGCGGGTACGCCGTGAACGCCCTCGAAGAGCTGGGCGAGAACTTCGCCCCCACCGGAACGGTCGTCGTCATTCAGGGCCCGCGGTTTTCGACCCGGGCGGAGTCGGTCTGGTTCCGCTCGATCGGCGCCCACATCGTCAACATGACCGCGTACCCCGAGATCGTGCTGGCCGGCGAGCTCAACCTCGGCACGGTAAACCTTTCCTTCGTGACGGATGCCGACGCCGGGCTCGCGCCGGTGCTCGCAGCGGATGCCGGGGACGCCGAGACCGCCGCCCGTGGTGAATCCTCCCTCGAAACGGATGCCGTGACCGCCTCGGTCGTGTTCCGGCACCTGCGCGACGCCCAGCCGCGTATTCTGGCCGCGATCGACGGCATCCTGCGGGCCCTGCCGACTGACTTCGCTCCGCGTGAGCTCATCGACCCGGCCCAGGTCGCCGCCGTACTCGCTCGTGCCGTGGTGTCTGACCCGGATGAGCTGGCGTGAACATGGATCGCTCGGCGCGCGGTGCGTTTCAGCGGGTCGCCGGCGGATCGACGGGGAACGCGGAGCGCCACCCTGGTGCCGGCTGCGTCAGCACCGTCAAGCGGGACCAGCCATGACCGGCGAAAACTTGCTGATCACTGGCGGAGCGGGCTTCATTGGGTCCGCGATCGTCGACGCCGCCCTCGCCCGCGGCTATCAGGTGCGCGTACTGGACTCACTGCGCGCCGACGTGCACGGGCCTGCGCCGGCACTCGTGTCCGAGCCCGAGCGCGCGTCCGCGGCCGATCGCGGGCCAAGGTCCGAGGTTGAGTCCACGCCTGAATCCGCGTCCCCTACCTTTCCGGGCCCGGGCCCGGAAAGCGGGCCCATGAGAGAACCTGGGCCCAGTTTCCGGGCCCGGAACGCACGCCCGGCGGGCCTGGACCCACGGGTGGAGTTCCTGCTCGGCGACGTGACCGACCCGGACACCGTCGACCGCGCCCTCGAAGACATCGACGTGGTCTGCCATCAGGCGGCCAAAGTGGGACTCGGCGTCGACTTTGCCGACGCCCCCGACTACGTGCACAGCAACGAGGTGGGAACGGCGGTATTGCTGGCCGCGATGGCCGAGCGGGGCATCCGCCGTCTGGTTCTGGCGTCATCCATGGTGGTCTACGGGGAGGGCAGCTATCGCGGCCCGAACGGTTTCACCCGGCCGGGCCCGCGCCTCGCGAGCGACCTCGACGCCGGGCGCTTCGACCCGCTCGACCCGGAGACGGGCCAGGCGCTCGAGCCCGTTCTGGTGAGCGAAACCGACCCGCTCGACCCGCGCAACGTCTACGCGAGCAGCAAACTCGGTCAGGAATATCTCGCCACGGCCTGGGCGCGCTCGACCGGCGGGCAGGTCGCCGCCCTGCGCTACCACAACGTCTACGGACCGGGCATGCCGCAGAACACGCCCTACGCGGGGGTCGCCTCCCTGTTTCGTTCGGCGATCGAGCGCGGTGAGGCTCCGCGGGTGTACGAAGACGGCCGGCAGCGCCGCGACTTCGTGCACGTGCGTGATGTGGCCGCAGCCAACATTTCCGCGCTGGAATTCACGGCCCATTCCGATTCCGGAATATTCCGCCCGTTCAACGTTGGCAGCGGAATCGTGCACACCATTGGCGATATGGCGACCGCCCTTGCCGCGGCGGCCGGTGGCCTCACCCCGATCGTGACCGGGCAGTACCGGCTCGGCGACGTGCGACACATTACGGCGTCCTCCGAGCGATTGCGCACGGAACTCGGTTGGTCCGCCCAGGTCTCCTTCGAAGACGGCATGCGCGAGTTCGCGACGGCCCCTCTGCGTGCTGCCGTGTGTCCCTGACCCAGCCCACGGGGCTATTCCGGTCGCCACAGACACCTGTAGGAGTGGCGAAAACGGCGTAACTCCTGCAAATTCTCGGCGGCCCCGCGCGGAAGCGCGGAATTCCGGCCAACTTTCCTGGCACCTTCTGCAAATTGCAGGAGTCATGCCGTGGGTAGTGATTGAACCCTGAAGAGAGACCGGGAGCTGCTTTGGCCTGCCGACCGATCAGGCCAGCGGATGCTGCGGCAACAGCATCTCAAACCGGCATCCGTTCCCCACATTGGTCACCGTCACCTGCCCAGCATGAGCCCGCACGATGCCTTCGACGATCGCGAGCCCCAACCCGGCGCCGCCGCTCTGACCGGCGCCGGTTCCCCAGGCGGACACGGTCCGCGGTCCACTCGCTCGCCAGCCAGCCTCGAACACCCGGCCGAGATCCTGCTCCGGAATCCCGCCGGCCGCATCCACAACCGAAATCACAGCCCTGCCGTCGACGTGCCGGGTGACCGAGACGACGATGGCGCTGTCGGCCGGGGAATACTGAATGGCGTTCATGACCAGGTTGCCGACCGCGCGGGCGAGCTCCCGGGCATCCGCTTGGAGGGTGAGACCGCGTTCACCCTCGAAGCGCAGGTCGAGCGATTTGCCGAGGGCGACCGGCGCGAGATCTGCGACGGTGTCGCTGATCAGGTCATACAGGGCCACCCGTTCAAAGTTGAGCTGCAGCGCCCCGGCGTGGATCTTGGACAGCTCGAACAGGTCGTCGACCATGCCGCTGAGCCGGTCGACCTGCCCGCGAATCTGCACGTAATACCGCTGTGGGTCGGGAGCCATGCCGTCTTCAAGGGCCTCGGCCATGGCGCGGATGCCAGCGAGGGGCGTGCGTAGGTCGTGCGAGATCCACGCCACGATTTCGCGACGCGACGACTCGATGCGCTCCTCCCGCTGGCGGGATTCGGTCAGCCGATCGGCCGTCGCGGCCAACTCCCCGGCGAGCGAGGCGAACTCCGTCGATGTATGCCGATCCGGAGATATAACAGATTCGCCCCGACCGATGCTTGCCGCAGCAGCCCGAAAGTATTGGTTGTCGCGCACCAGCGACCGCCCCAAAACAGAGGCCATGACGAGCGACACGATTCCGGCGACGGCGGCTACCGAGTAGAACACGTTCAGGTCGTGCTCCGACAGGTACATGAGCGACGCCACCGCGGAGGTTCCGCTGACCACCGACACGACGGTCGCGAACGCGACGACGACCACCTGCATCACGAGCGACCCCCGCGACAGCAGCCGCAGGGTGAGCAGGGCGAGTGCTCCCACAACCAGCGCGCAACCGAGCGCGATGCCGGCCACGGTCGCAATGACGCCAGCGGTCACGGTGTGCCACCCGCTAAACGGATGCCGCGGGCCGGCCAAGCCCCGGTGCCTCCCGCGAGCCTCGAATCCCAGACAACCGTGATGACGACCTCGCCCGGCGCGCTCATCCCGCGCTCCTCGATGCGTCGTTAGCGGGCGTCGAACCGGCCCCAAGCGGCACCGGATCGAACCGGTATCCGACCCCCCACACGGTATTCACGAGCAGCGGATGCGCCGGGTCGGCTTCGACCTTCTCCCGCAACCGCCGCACGTGCACGGTCACGGTGGACAGGTCCCCGAATTCCCAGCCCCAGACCGAACGTAGCAACTCCTCGCGGGTCAGCACCCGCGACGGCCGCCAGATCAGATAGGCGAGCAGGTCGAATTCCCGGCTCGTGAGCACGAGCGGCTTGTCGCGCAACCGAATCTCGTGTGCGGCGAGGTTGAGCGAGAACTCGCCGGCGTCGAGGATCCCCTCCGGAATGGATTCGGTGCCGCTCCGCCGCAATACTGACTGCACCCGCAGCAC
This sequence comes from Cryobacterium sp. TMT1-66-1, assembly GCF_004403435.1. Classification (NCBI taxonomy): domain Bacteria; kingdom Bacillati; phylum Actinomycetota; class Actinomycetes; order Micrococcales; family Microbacteriaceae; genus Cryobacterium; species Cryobacterium sp. TMT1-66-1. The sequence continues at coordinate 17,836 of NZ_SOGP01000002.1, read as the reverse complement.
CAGCTCGCGCGGAGAGAACGGCTTCACCAGGTAGTCGTCCGCGCCCGCTTCGAGCCCTTCGATGCGGTGTTCCTCCTCGCCGAGCGCCGTCAGCATGATCACCGGAAGCGCGCCCCAGTTCACGCGGATGCGGCGACACACTTCGATGCCATCGAGCAGCGGAAGCATGCGGTCGAGCACAATAAGGTCGGGCTGCGCGAGTTCGGCCTGGCGCAGGCCGGCAAGCCCGTCCACGGTTTCATCCACGACGAATCCGGCGGCGCGCAGGTATTGCCCGACCACCTCGGATACCGTCGGGTCGTCCTCGATCAGGAGCACGCGACGGCTGGCGAGGGCATCCGCTCGGGGCGGCGCAAAATATTGGGAGGGAGACACCCCCTTAGACTAGGCGCGCGCACCCCATACCGCGCGGGGCGCGCGCACCCACCTGTCGGTCGGTCCAGCGGATGCCCCGCCTCACGCCGTCCGCCCAACCGGACGGGGCCCGGGCCCCGTCCACGGGCCCAGCTTCTAAACTGGGCCCAGGGCCACAACATGGGCCCGGACAACCAACCCGTCACCGGCATCCGCCAATCGTGCGTTGAGCCAATTCACACCAAACGCCCAGAAACATTCAGCGGTTCGTAACCTGTTTCGCCCCGAAGCCCCAGACCTCCCCTTTAGGGTCGAAGAATGATGAATGTTCGGGTCGATGTGGTGTTGCCCTGCCTCAACGAGGCGCAGGCACTGCCGTGGATCCTCGAACGCCTGCCCGCCGGCTACCGCGCGATCGTCGTCGACAACGGGTCGACCGACGGGTCCGCCGACCTCGCCCGCATCCTCGGCGCGTACGTCGTGCACGAACGCCGCCGTGGATTCGGCGCCGCCGCCCATGCCGGGCTCCTCGCCGCGACCGCTCCGATCGTGGCCTTCTGCGACGCCGACGCCTCGATGGACCCCCGCGACCTGCCGCTGGTGGTCGATCCGATCAGCGCCGACGAGGCTGATCTCGTGCTTGGCCGCCGTCGCCCCACGACCCGAAACGCCTGGCCTCCGCATGCCCGTCTAGCAAATACCTATCTTTCCTGGCGACTGCGCCGAATAACAGGTGTGAACATTCATGACCTCGGCCCCATGCGAGCGGCCCGCCGCGACCACCTCCTCGCCCTCGACCTGCACGACCGCCGCAGCGGATATCCGCTCGAGATGTTTCTCGGCGCCGCGGCAGCGAATTGGCGCATCCGCGAGGTGGACACGGGCTACGCGCCGCGTGTCGGCCGCAGCAAGGTAACGGGAACCGTGCGCGGAACCCTGACTGCCATTCAGGACATGTCCGCGCTGCTCAGCGCCAACAACGCCCGAAGGGCCAACAACGCCCAAAGCGCCAACAGCGCGAGCAGCACCAGGAACCCAAACACCAACGAGGCCCGCTCATGACCGCTATCGTCGTCATCGCCAAGGAATGCCTTCCCGGCAAGGTCAAGACCCGCCTGCACCCGCCGCTCTCCCTCGAGCAGGCCGCCCAGCTTGCCGCCGCCAGCCTCGCCGACACCCTCGCCGTCGCCGGCGCGCTGCCCGCCACCCGCCACATCCTCGCGTTCGACGGTGTGACCCCGCCGCCGGAGGCATCCGATTGGGAGATTCTGCCGCAGACCTCCGGCGGTCTCGACGAGCGACTCGCCGCCATCTTCGACCACCTCGACGAGCCGACGCTCCTGCTCGGCATGGACACCCCCCAGATCAACGCCGCCGCGCTCGTGCCCGTCTTCACCAGCTGGGGCGACGAAACGGATGCCTGGTTCGGCCCCGCAGTCGATGGCGGTTTCTGGGCGCTCGCGCTCAAAAACCCGACCGGCGCGCTGCTCCGCGGCATCCCGATGAGCCGCGCCGACACTGGCGCCCACCAGCTGCAACGCCTCGTCGAGGCCGGCCTCACCGTCGGCCTGCTGCCCTCACTCACCGACATCGACACCATAACGGATGCCCACACCGTCGCCTCCAGCGCCCCCCACACCCGGTTCGCGCGTGCATTCGTAGAGGTGACGGCATCCGCTTTGTTGCGGAATGCCGAATCGCTCACCGTGAACGGGGCACGTTCATGACCCTCGTGTCGCCGCGCCTGTGGGAGCAGCCGGCCGACTGGGAACTCGACGACGCTGCCAGAGACCGCGCCACGGCCGAGCGTTTTCGCCGCCCGACCACGTTCGGGTCCGGCGGATCCGAACCGTATGCCCAGGCGCTGCAATCCGATGACAACGTGCTGTACCTGCACGGCAATCGAGCCGATGCCGATCCGGGAACGCCGACGCGAGTGTCGACCATGCACGCCGGGCGCTGGAGCGCCGGAGCCGATGCAATCGACCGTTCCCTGCTCTGCGGCGTCGCGGGACCGGTGCTGGACATCGGCTGCGGACCGGGTCGCATGATCCAGGCCGCGATCGACGAGGGACTCGATGCCCTCGGCGTCGACGTCTCGCCGACCGCCGTGCGCATCGCCCTCGCAGCCGGTCTCGCCGTGCTGCAGCGCTCCGTCTTCGACTACATCCCGATGGCGGGAACCTGGGCGACCCTGCTCCTCGTTGACGGCAATATCGGTATCGGCGGCGACCCCGACGCTCTGCTCGACCGCTGTGTGTCGCTGCTCTGCGCCGACGGCGTGCTCGTCGTCGAGGTGCACCGCGACCCCGAGCACGACCTCGCCTACGAGGGCACCTTGCACGACGCCGCCGGACACACGAGCGATGCGTTCCCCTGGGCCGAGGTCGGTGTCAGCGCCCTGCGCCGCCGCGCGGCCCGCGTTGGACTCGTGCAGGTCGCCGAATGGACCCGCGGAGGCCGTTCCTTCGCCCGCCTAGCCCGCGCCTGACCGTACCTTCTTTCCGGGCCCGGGCCCGGAGACTGGGCCCATGCTAGATCATGGTCCCAGTTCTCAAAGCTGGGCCCGGCCGCTCCTCAATAGCGGGCCGCCGACAATAGCCCCCCACCTCAGCGCCCGGAGTCGTCCGGAAAAGCCACGTCCGGTCGTCGCCCGCGCAGAAACGCCCACACCGACAGCCCCACGGTTACCACCGCGAGCACGAGCCAGAAAATCCCTAGGTTGAGCCCGTAATTCAGCGGCAGCACCGTTGGGTTGGCCGGGGCGAAGTTTTTTGCCACGATCAGTGGCACCGCCACGAGCGAGACCAGAGACCCGACGACAATGCCGCCCTGCACGATCGCAATGATCGTCCCGGTCGCCCGTCGTCCGACCCGCCCGAGCGCAATCCCGAACGCAAACATGATCGGCGCCAGAATCGCATCGTGCAGCACAATCGCCGCCGCAATCCACAGCGCCACCCCGGGAATGCGGGTCAGCCGCACCGAGTCGAACATCACGAACGCGCCCCAGGCCAGCATCAGCACGCCGACACCCAGCAGCACCAAGCGGATGCTGCGCATCCGTTGACCGGTCGACGCCTCGATTCCGGCCGGCGGTGGGTTCAGACCGCCTTGAAGAGAAGTCATCAGATCGCCTCGATTCGGCTCAGCCACTTGGTTTGCAACACACCGGGCCGGCCGGGCGCGATCATGCGGGCCGGATACCCGTGCTCAAGGTCGAGCGTCTCTCCGTTGAGCTCGAGCGCAACGAGCGTGAGCGGGTCGCGCACATACTCGCGCCCCATCTGCGTTTTGCTGAAACTGCCGCGTTCTTCGAGGCTGATCAGGCGAAACGACGTGTCAGGGTCGGCGTTCATCAGATCGGCGAGGTCGCGCAGTCGCACACCCCGCCACGAAGCCATCTGGCTCCAGCCCTCGACACAGGCGATCGGCAGTCGCACGGATGTCTGCGGCAGTGCGAGCAGTTCGTCCCGAGTGAACGAGCGTTCGGTGCCGGAGACAGCGAGGGTGAGGCTCCACGCGGGGGCCATGGCGGCATCCGCTACCTTGGCCTGTGCGCTCGTGCGGTTCACCGGAACTCCCTGCTGGCCGACGCCCTTCTTGCGCGGCGCGAACAGGTTGACCGCGTTCAGCGGTGTGAAGGTCTGCCCCGCGGTGAGACCGACGACGGCGGTCGTCGCCACACCGACCGTGGTGAGAAACCCGCGCCGACTGACCCGCGACGCAGCGCGCGGCGTCGCATCGATGTAGTCGAGCACCCGCCCGGTCACGCCATTGGGGCGGGTCGTGCCCCAGAGGCGCACGGCCTCGGCATCGGAACCGCGGTCCCCCGACACCGCATCGGAGAGATGCTCGTCGTCAAAGGACGGAGATTTGTTCCAGTACCGCGTGATCACCGGAAGCTTGACCGCGATGTGGATGACCAGCAGCCCGATCAGCACCCAGCCGAGCGCAAAGTGCACCTGCCGAAACGGAAACGGCCACGGGTACCACTGGTAGGTGTTGAGCAGCCCGATCGTGATCTGAACGAGCGAGGCACCGACAAACAGGGCGATCGACGTGCGCTCCAGAAAATGCACGAAGCCGCGAACCGGGGGATACGCGAACAGGTTTGGAAAGACGATGTACAGCTTGGCCAACAGCAGCGGAAAACAGGCGATGCCCGTGATGATGTGCGTGCCCTGGGTCACCTGGTAGAGAAACTCGGGCCGGGTCGCGAAGCGCATCCAGTCGAGCGGTTCCTGCAGAAAGTGGCTGTACAGGCCCGTGCCGAAGCAGATCAGAAAGGCGGCGCCGAGCAGCCGCCCGATCACGGTGGCCATGCGCGGATTGCGCACCGGCGACGCCAGCGCTCGCTGGGCCTCGTACATCAATCGCCGCATACCTTCATTGCACCACTGCGCCGCGCTCAAAAAGGGTAAGAATTCCTTACGATGTGCGGGTGAATGGGTGAAGGGTCCCGGAAAAGTCACGACCCATGAGACAGACTGAACCGTGCGCATAACGATCATCGCTGCCCTGCTGGTGGCCAGCGCTACCCTCACCGCGTTCGGCGTGCTCACGTTCGACCTGTTCGACCCCGACCGCGACGAGGTGCAGCTCGTGCTGGTCACGAGCGCGCTCTGGCTGCTCTTCGGCCTGGCCTGGTGGCTGTTGCGCCGTGTCCGGGGCAAAGCGGTCGTTGCGCTGATCCTCGCCGGTTCCGCTCTGATCGGCGGCGCAGCCATGGTCGGCCCACCCAACACGAGCACCGACTCGGCCCGTTACGCCTGGGACGGCATCGTACAAACCAACGGCATCAGCCCCTACGCTTTCACGCCAGCGGATGCCCGCCTCGATTCCCTGAGACCAGATTGGCTCTTCCCCGCACCCCAGACCAACGCCGTCGGCACAGAAGTCTGCGTCGGTGAACGCATCGTGCGCGCCCGCACGACCGATGGCGACCTGCTGTGCTCGGCCCTGAACCGTACGGCCGTACCCACGATCTATCCGCCGGCCAGCGAGATTTTTTTCGCCGGTGTGCGCTTTCTCACCGGACCAGGGCCGGAATATTGGCCGCTGCAGCTCGCCGGGTTGCTGCTGAGCCTCGGAACGACCGTCCTGCTCCTCGACGGCATGCGCCGCCGCGGCCTGAACGAGAGAAACGCGGCCCTTTGGGCCTGGTGTCCGCTCGTGGCGACCGAAGCCATCACCAACTCGCACGTGGACATGCTCGGCGTCATTTTCGTGGTCGCGGCCGTGTTCCTGGTCTCGAGCAAAAAAGTCTGGCGCGGCGGCATCATGCTCGGAATCGCAATCGGCACCAAACTCATTCCCGTGCTGGCGGCACCGGCGCTGCTGAAAAGGGGCGGGTGGCGCATGGTGGCGGCATCTGTTCTGAGTTTCGCTCTGCTGTACGTGCCCTATGTGCTCGCCACCGGAATCGGGGTGCTCGGCTACCTGCCCGGCTACCTCACCGAAGAGGGCTACCAGGACGGCTCGCGGTTCGCGCTGGTGTCTCTGGTCGCGCCGGGGGCATCCGCTGTGATCGTGGCGGGCATTATTCTGGCGATCGTGGCCGTTCTCGTCATCATCAAAACCGACCAGACCCAGCCCTGGGTCGGTCAGCTCGTGATGATCGGCGCGACCCTGCTCGTGCTCAGCCCCCGCTACCCCTGGTATGCGCTGCTGCTGCTGCCGTTCGTGGCGCTCAGCGGCCGCTGGGAATGGCTGCTCGTGCCGATGGCGCTCACCCTGCGGTTGCTCCTGCCGAACCCGCAGCTCACCCAGGTGTCGATCGCGGTCGCGGTGATCGTGATCGTGGCCGTCTCGCTGCGCCGCGCCGGCCCCGGTGCGCTCAAGCAGATGCTGTCGCCCCGCCTGACCGCCCGTCGCGCGTAACGCAGTCAACGTGTTAACACAGAGTTCATGCGCCTGATGGCTGCGAAGCGGATGCCGGCCACCTCGCCTCCTTAACGTGAGCAGATGCACGCCTCTCGGCGTGCTTCGATCCACGAAAGAGTGCCGCATGCGCAAGATTGTGATCATCGCGGCGGCTGCCGCCCTCAGCACGGTCCTGGTCGGCGGTGCCGTGGTGGCCGCGCAGGGGGAGCCGGCGCCCGCCGCGCAGACACCCCGCGCGACACAACTCGCCGAGTTCGACCTGCAATCCCATCGTGGCGGCCGCGGCGAACATTCCGAAGAGAGCCTCGCCGCCTTTGCCGCCTCGCTGGAGCTGGGCGTCAGCACCCTCGAACTCGACACCCATCTCACCCGCGACGACGCCGTCGTGGTCTGGCACGACGATGTGCTCACCGCGACCAAGTGCCGGGACACGGATGCCGCCTTCCGCGGCGACCCGCAATTTCCCTACGCCGGCAGCCGGGTGCGCGAGCTGACCCTGGAACAGATCCAGACGCTGGATTGCGGCTACCAGCAGCTTCCGGGCTATCCGGAGCAGCAGAATGTGCCGGGAAACACCATTGCCGAACTCGCCGACGTGTTCGCGCTCGTCGACGTTCACCAGGCCGACACCGTGCAGCTCAACATCGAGACGAAGATCGAGACCCCCGGCCCGGCGGGCGCAGACGAAATGAAGGCGCTCACCCGCGCCGTCGTCGCATCGATCGAAGCGTCGGGCCGCGCCGATCGTGTGACGGTGCAGAGTTTCGACTGGGCGTCCCTCAACCTCGTGCGTGAAATCGCCCCTAAGCTGCGACTCGTCGCCCTCGCCCAGGACGAGGACTGGCTCGGAGTCGGCCGGCCCGGCGCGAGCGTGCACCTGGGCGGCATCGACATTGACGACTACGACGGGTCCGTCGCCCGGGCCGCTGCCGCGCAGGGGTATGACGCGCTCTCGCCGATCTTCGAGACGGTCACGCCCGAGCTCGTCGCCGCGGCGCACGCCGCCGGACTGCCCGTGATCCCGTGGACGGTCAGCGAGACCGCGCTCATGCACACCCTCATCGACCTGGGGGTCGACGGCATCATCACCGACTATCCGACCCGGCTGCGCGCCGTGCTCACCGAGCGCGGCCTTGCCCTGCCGACCGCCTACCCAAAGCTGTGAGCAGGATCGCTCGCGCGCAAAGAGTTTCGCCGCGATCGTACGGTGCGCTTTGTGAAAAGCGGCTCGCCCGCCTATTATCGGGCGCTCGCCACGAGTCGCTACCTGGCAAGCCGATGCCGCCCCGGCAGACGCAAAAGCGGGCCCGCCAACCGGCGAGCCCGCTCTCCTGCACCCGGAGTTACAGGTACGCGCTCACGTTCTCGTCGAACGAGGTCGCGATCGCCGTGCTCGCAACGGCGAAGGCCTCGGCCGGGGCGGCCTGCTGCAGCATGATCTTCTCGAGCGCGGTGGTGAGCTCCTTGTCGCCGTTCGGCACGAAGACGCGGCCCCAGTCCTGCGAGCGAGTCGTCTCGAGCTGGTCGACGGCGGTACGAAACTGCGGGAACTCGGCGTAGACCTTGGTCATGGTCTCGCCATCGCGGGCCGAGGTGCGCACCGGCATGTAGCCCGTGTTCGAGGAGAAGTACGCGGTGTTCTCGGAGTTCGTCAGAAACTTCAGGAACATGCCGGCGGCCAGCTGCTGTTCCGGCGTGCGGTCGGAGGCGATCGCGACGCCGGTTCCGCCGGTCGGGCAGGCCTGCCCTTTCGGGCCTTCCGGCAGAAAACCGGTACCGACGTCAAACGTTGCGGCCTTCAGAATGCCGGTCAGCGAGCCGGTCGAGCCCATGATGCAGCCGGTCAGGCCAGCACCGAAGTCGGCGACCTGGTCGACCGCGGCCACGGTAGCGATCTTGCGGTCGTAGATCAGGGACTGCAGGTAGTCCGCCGCTGCGATCGCTTCGGGAGTATCGAGAGTCATCGTCCACTCGTCGGAGTAGGCGCCGCCCTGGCCCCACAGCATGTTGCAGAACCACCAGGCCGCCCAGGATGCGCCCTTGCCGAGTCCGAGCGGCATCACGCCGCCGTCGGCCGCAATCTTCGGTGCCCACTCATCAAATTCGGCCCAGGTCTTCGGTGCCCGGTCGGGCAGGCCGGCCTTCGCCCAGACTGCCTTGTTGTAGTAGAACAGCGGGGTGGAGCGGGCGTAGGGGATAGCCCAGTGGTTGCCGGTGAAGGTGTAGTCGTCGTACAGCGTCGTGTTGAAGTCGGCGGTGTCGAACTCGAGGTGCTTGGCGAGGTCGTCCAGCGGCAGAATCTGGCCGTTGATCATGTACCGGAACCACCACACGTCGCTCGCCAGCACGAGGTCGGGCACGCTGTTGGTGCCCGATGCCGCCTGGAACTTCTGCGCGATCTCGTCATAGTTGGCGCCGGCCGTGACCAGGTTCACCGTGATCTCGGGGTTCTCGGCCTGGAAGCGCTTGATGATCTCTTCCTCGATCAGCTTCGAGGTTCCCGGGTGGTTGCTCCACCAGGTGATCTCCTTGGCCGGAATGACTCCTGTCCAGTCCGTGACCGGTGCGTCAGCGGCGCCGGCACCCGCTCCGAGCGAGGGCCCGCTGCACGCGGCGAGGGTGGCGGTGGCACCGAATACCGCGGCGAGCTTCAGAATCTGCCGGCGGTTGATGGTGAACGTGGGTGTCGCGGTCATAGAACTCTCCTTGTAGGGGGTGGGCACAAGCGAAAAAGAGGGGGGTGGCATCCGCTTCAATAAAACGGATGCCCGCAGATCAGCCGGTCACGCCACCGGCGGTCAGTCCGGCGATGATGCGTTTCTGCAGCGCAAAGAACGCGATCAGCACGGGCACGGTGACCAGCACGGTGCCGGCCATCAGCACGCCCCAGTTGGTGACGCCGTCATTGTTCTGCAGCAGGGTCAGGCCCACCGGCAGCGTCATCATGTCGGAGCGGTCGACGACGAGCAGCGGCCAGAGGTATTCGTTCCACTCGGAGACGATCGAGACCAGGGCGACCGCGGCGATGGTCGGCGCGCTGATCGGCACGATGAACCGCCAGAGGCGCATCCAGTGGCTCGCACCGTCGAGAGCTGCGGCTTCGAGAATACTGATCGGCAGGGTCAGAAAATGCTGACGAAACAGAAAGGTGCCAAACGCGCTGGCCAACCCCGGAACGATGATGCCCTGGTAGGTGTTGATCCAGCCGAGCGAGGCTACGAGGGTGAAGTTCGGGATCATAACGATCTGCTGCGGAACCAGCAGGGCGAAGATGACCAGCCCGAAGACGAATTTCTTGAACGGAAACTCCAGAAAGACGACCGCGTAGGCGGTGGTCAGGCCGAGCAGCATCTTGAGGCCGGCGCCGATCACGGTGGTGATGGTGCTGTTGAGAAAGAAATTTCCAAACGGCACGGCGGCCAGGGCGGCCGCATAGTTCGAGAGGTCATAGGCTTCAGGCAGCCACTGAATCGGCACGGTGTAGATCTCGTCGCGTTCCTTGAACCCGGCCAGAAACATCCAGACCAGCGGCAGGATCATGATCGCGATGGCCAGCACGAGGCCGAGGTAGCCGCCGAGCTGCAGCGGCTTGCGGCGACGCGGTGCGGCCGCGGTCGTTGAAAGGCTAGGCGTGGCCATTAGTAGTGCACTCGTTTCTCGACGTACTTCATTTGAATCAGCGTGACCACGAGCAGCACGGCGAACAGAATCGTCGCTACGGCGGAGGAATACCCCGCCCGACCGGCCTGAAAGCCCTCCTGGTAAATCTGGTACATCATCGTGGTGGTGCCCTCGAGCGGTCCGCCCTTGGTCATCGCCTGAATGATGTCGAACGACTGCAGAGAGCTCAGCAGGGTGGTGATCGACAGAAAGAAGGTCGTCGGGCCGAGCAGCGGCAGCACGATGTTGCGAAACGCGCGCACCGGCGAGGCACCGTCGAGCGAGGCAGCCTCGAGCAGGTCGCGCGGCACCGACTGCAACGCCGCCAGGTAGATGAGGGCTACGTAGCCGACGTTCTTCCAGAGGTAGACGATGATGACCATGACCAGCGCCCAGTGCGGATCGTTGTACCAGGGCGGTGAGGCCACGCCGATCGCGTCGAGCAGCGCCGCGGTGATACCGAAGTTCGGGTCGAACACGAACAGCCAGAGCAGGCCCACCGCCACCCCGGAGAGCACATACGGTGCGACCACAATGGTGCGGGCCGCGCCGCGACCGTGCAGCTTGCGATTCAGAAGCACAGCGAACAACAGCCCGATCACCATGCCGCCGCCGACGGTCGCGATCGTGAAGATCAGGGTGACCGTGACGACGCGAACGGTGCCGGGATCGTTGAACCAGGTCACATAGTTACCGAGGCCCACCGGAATCGCCGATGCCGAGCCGAGGTTCCACTGCAGTGTGGAGTAGTAGAGCGACTGCAGCAGCGGCTTGTAGGTGAAGACGATGAGCAGCGCCACGTTCGGCCCAGCGAACAGCAGAAACAACAGCCACGACTTCCACGGCTTCTTCTTTTTTCGCGGGGTGAATATACGAGGCGGCACGGGCGACACAACGCCGGTCGGAACCGATTCCGCCACCGCTGAATCGGTACTGCGGTGCAGGTCCTCGATGGTGGGCATACGCGGAAATCTCCCTGAAAAATACCGTCGGCCAAGCAGCAGACTCTGTCAGGTTAGGGAGCGCCCGTGGCGCTGATCGGTCAATTTGTCTGTTTAAGCCCACTCTTCGCGAGGCGTTCGCCTGCACCGCGTCGAAACTTCAGCGGGTGTTCACCTGAGCGGCTCTCGACGTCACCCGGCGCCGTTACGGTGTGCAGATGCCCCCTCTTGTCATCGGTCACCGCGGAGCCAGCGGCTACCGCCCCGAACACACTAGTTCCGCCTACGACCTCGCGTTCGAGCTCGGAGCCGACGCCGTCGAGCCCGACATTGTCGCCACCCGCGACGGCATATTGGTGCTGCGCCACGAGAACGACATCTCCGCCACAACGGATGTCGCCTCCCGCACCGAATTCGCCGGCCGCCGCACGACCAAGGAATTCGCCGACCACACCCTCACCGGCTGGTTCACCGAGGACTTCACCTGGGCCGAACTCGCTACGCTGCGCGCCCGGGAACGCCTCGCCCACCTGCGGCCGACGAGCGCCGTGCACGACGACCAGTATCCGATCCTTCGGCTGAGCGACCTGTTTCACCTCATCGACGAGGCCTCGAACACCTATCGGCGCACCCTCGGCATGGTCGCGGAAATCAAGAACGCCGCCTATTTCGAGTCGATCGGCCTGCCGCTCGACGAATTGTTCGCCGCCGAGGTGCGCGCGGCCGGCTGGAGCAACGACGACGAGCGCCTCATCATCGAGAGCTTCGAACCGACCGTGCTCGAGCAGCTCGCTGCCCGGGGCATCAGCGCTCAAAGCGTGTTTCTCATCGCCCCGACCGGACAGCCGCTCGACAAAATCATCGAGCTCGGCGCCGCAGCCCCGTACTACTCGGACTATCTCACCGACAGCGGCCTCGCCGCTCTCAGCGTTGACGGTATCAGCGTTGACAAATCCCTGATCATCCAGGCGGATGCCGCCGGCGAGTTGGTCGTCTCGTCTCTCGTCGCGGACGCCCACGCGGCCGGGTTGGACATTCTCTGCTGGACGCTGCGCCCCGAGAACGCCTTCCTCACTGAGCCGCATCGCCGCGGTGAACAGGCCGCCGATTTCGGCCACTGGCGCGGCGAGTTCGCAGCGGTCATGGGCAGCGGCATCGACGGGGTCTTCGTCGACCACCCCGACCTCGCCGTGACCGTGCGCGACGACCTGCGCAGCCGGGCGGCGGCATCCGTTTGACGCGCCGCGCGGATGCCGCCGCCTAATCCTGCCGTGGCACGCGTTTGAGAAGTTGGCACTGGTTTGAACACGTGCCAACTTCTCCAAGACGTGCCACGAGCCCGCCGCGCGCACGTCACGTGCGAGACACCGCCCGGGCACGCAAAAATCGAGGCCCGCCGTGTGGCGAGCCCCGATTCGTGCTGTGACGCTGACTCTCTTGTGAAGAGCTACTTGGTGGCGGCGGTGATCGTCGCGATACCAACGAGCAGCTGGTCAGCGACGGCGTCGGTCTTGAACGTGTCGTTCAGCAGGCCGGCGGCGACGGAGGAGATGTGCACCGTGGTGCCGGTCAGGATGGCGTTGTCGCCGTCCATCTTGAGGGGCTCCAGGGTTCCGCCGTAGAGGTTGAAGAGCAGGGCCTGGGTCGCGGCGGATGCGCCGTTGACCGAGACGTCACCGAAGAGCTCCGAGGTGCCCGGGTCGATGGTGAAGTTGGTCAGCTCGACGACGGTGTCGCCGGCGGTCAGCGAGAAGCCGGAACCCTCGTGCTGAATGGAGCCCTGAACGAACGGGCGGTAGCTTGCGGCCGGGTCGTAGTAGTCCACGTTGCCGCCGGTGATCGGGAAGTGCAGGCTGCCGTTTTCGAGGGTGGCCGTTCCGACGGTTCCGGCGGTGAGGCCGAGGCTCGTCAGGGCAGCGGCGAAGTTGGCGTCGAGTAGCACCGCGGTGTCAACACCGGAGAGGCTGGGGATCGAGGCGAGCGGCGTCGGGGTGGCTTCGGCCGAGCTGGACGAGCTGGCGGCGGGCGCCGGGGTGGTCGTGGTGCCGGTCGTCGAGCAGCCGGCGAGGCCGGCGATGAGAATTCCAGCAGATGCGAAACCGATGGTGGCCTTGGTGAATGTACGCATGGGATAAATCCTTTTCTGTAGTTCGAGCAGGTGGTGTTGGGGTCTGCATGGTGTTCGGTTCCACCCCCGAAATGGTTTGGAATTACCCCAATCCGTTACCGTTCTGTTACTCAATTCAGCAAACGTTCAGACAAGCGCGCGCGCTAATAGCGCCGCGATCCCAGTCGCAGAAAGGGATCGCGGGGTTGCCGCCCTGCGAATGCCCGCCCCGCCCGCATTCTGCGCGTGGCACGTATTGGGGAAGTTGGCACTGGTTTGAACACGTGCCAACTTCTCAAACACATGCCGCGACGCCCAGTGGCCGACGCTTCTCTGTGGCGGCGCTCGCCGGAAGCACGCCCGGCGGTCTAGAAGTGGCGGAAGCGATCCGGCGCGAGATCCCAGGGGTCTTTGCCGAGGAGTTCGGCGACGCCGCGAAACACGCAGGTCTCGATCATCATGCGCTGGTGCATCTCGTCGTTCTCGTGCAGGCGCGACAGCCGCTGAATCGGCAGGCGGTAGAACACCACGCGATTCGTCTCCGGCGTGACCATCCAGCGCTCCACCCCGACACCGGGGATGACCGAGGGCGGTCCGGCGGCCACCTCAAAAACCGACTTGCCCAATTCTTCGGGCCAGACGCCGCGCAAATACTCGATCGTCGAGGCGATCGTCATGTCGAACAGGTCGATGCGGGTGCGCAGCGGCGGCAGAAAGGGGCCGGTCGCCGAACTGCGGATGCCGCGGCCGTGCCGGTCACGCCCACGGCCGCGCACGGTCGGTTCGGGCGAAGCGGATCGACGGGATCGGGACATGCTGCCATCCTACGGCGGCCCTGTAGCGGCTACCCTTATAAGCAATGACATTCCGCCCGTGTTCTCGCGTTGCCTGCCTCGAACCCTCGGTGGCCACGCTCACCTTTGACTACGGGGAGTCCCTGGCTGTGCTCGGCCCGCTGTCCGGTCGCAAGGAACCGCACAGTTTTGACCTGTGCTCGCGTCACGCCGAGCGCACGAGCGCTCCCCAGGGCTGGCAGCTCATGAGGCATCGCTTCGTGGCCGACGACCCCGACTCTCCCCGCTAGCATCGGTGGCAGGACCCGGCCTCCGACCAACGCGCTGACGCGGCCCGGGGGGAACGCTGCTGAACCGTTCGGACCAGGCTAGGCGGCGATGGCTTTGACGAGACCGGCCAGTGCCGGTGCCAGCCGAGCGGATGCCAGCGCCCGCTTGAGCGCCGCATAGTGCGACGTGCCGAGCCGTTCGGACCGGGCTAGCCGGCGATCGCGTCGACGAGACCGGCCAGTTCCGGCGCCAGCCGAGCGGATGCCAGCGCCCGCTCGAGTGCCGCATCGTGCACCGGGCGGGCCCGATCGTGCAGGGCGTGCCCGGCCACGGTGAGTTCGGTGTAGATGCCGCGCCGGTCGTCGGCGCAGAGAACGCGGGTGAGCAGCATCCGCTCTTCGAGGCGGTTGACCAGGCGGGTGGTCGCGCTGCTCGACAGGGCGGTCGCGCCGGCGAGTTGCTGCATGCGCATGTGCCAGCCGTGTTGGCGGCCGAGCGCGTCGAGCACGGTGTATTCCACGACCGACAGTTCGACCGCGCCCTGGAGCGCTCGCTCGAGTTCCGTGTCAATGGCCGCGTGCAGGGATGCCAGGGTGCGCCAGCCCTGGGCGCGCACCTCGACGGCGTCGTCTGCAATACCCATGGATCCTCCGGTGTTCACGATGGTTGCTTGCGCGGATAGCTAGCGTGTGCAAGTATTTATAGCGCGCCTGCAACAAGTGTTGGCTACAACTACCAGCGCGTGCAAGTATCAGCGTAGGTGGTCAATCTGTGTCCCGCCAGAGTTGGCGCTCATCCGTCTCGTTCAAGGAGTTTCGCCATGCCCATCAGCCTGATCGCCCTCGCCCTCGGTGGCTTCGGAATCGGCCTCACCGAATTCGTCATCATGGGCCTGCTGCCCGAAGTTGCCGCCGACTTCGCGGTGACCCCGGCCGTGGCGGGCTGGCTCATCTCCGGCTACGCGCTCAGCGTGGTCGTCGGCGCGCTCGGCCTCACCGCCGCGGTCAATCGGTTCTCCCGCAAACGCGTACTCGTGGCGCTCATGGTGCTCTTCATCGTCGGCAACCTGCTCTCGGCCATCGCCCCCACCTACGGAATCATGCTCAGCGGCCGCATCATCGCCGCCCTCTGCCACGGTGCCTTCTTCGGAATCGGCGCCGTCGTCGCGGCCAGCCTCGTTCCCGAGAACAAGAAGGCCGCCGCGATCGCGATCATGTTCACCGGGCTCACCGCCGCCAATGTGCTCGGCGTGCCGTTCGGTACCCTGCTCGGCCAGGCCTTCGGCTGGCGCTCCACCTTCTGGGCGATCACCGCGATCGGCGTCGTCGCCCTGCTTAGCCTGGTCTTTCTGCTGCCGGCCATGGCGCCGCCACGCGCCGGCACCGCGAGCCTGCGCCAGGAGCTGCGCGCCTTCCGGTCGCCGCAGGTGTGGCTGTCGATCGCGGTCACCGTGCTCGGCTTCGGCGGTATGTTCGGAGCCTTCACCTATATCGCGTTCACCCTCACCGAGGTGACCGGCTTCGCGGCGAGCATGGTGCCGTGGCTGCTCGTGGTGTTCGGCGTCGGACTCTTCGCTGGCAACGCGCTCGGCGGCAAACTCGCCGACCGCAACCTCGACGCGAGCCTGCTCGCCTTCCTCGGCGCCCTGACCCTCGTGCTCGTGTTCTTTGCGCTCACCGCTGCCAACCCGATCGCGACCGTGGTCTCGCTCATTTTGATGGGCGGATTCGGCTTCGGCGTCGTTCCCGGCCTACAAATGCGGGTGATGCGCTACGCAAACGGCGCCACCACGCTGGCTTCCGGCGCCAACATCGCGGCGTTCAACCTCGGTAACGCGCTCGGTGCCGGAGCGGGCGGCAGCCTCATCGCCTCCGGCCTCGGCTACACGGCGCCGATCTGGGCCGGAGCGGCCGCCGCGCTCGTGGCGTTCCTCGTGATGGCGCTGGCCGCAGCGGGCGCGCGGCGCCGGGCCGCGGCATCCGCTCTGCCAACGGACCGCGGCCAGCACGAGGAAAGCCGCAGCGAAGTGGCAGCGCGAGCGTAGCGGCCAGCGCGAGCGATTACGCGCACAACGAGCGTAAGAATGTCGAGTTCATTCAGGCTGAAATGGCAAGATAGTGCCATGACTGTCGCCGCACCCACCGTGCCCTCCACCTTCACCTACAAAATTGCCGATCTGTCGCTCGCGGAGGCTGGGCGCCACCAGCTGCGCCTGGCCGAGAACGAGATGCCCGGCCTCATGGCCCTCCGCACCGAATTCGGTGAGACCAAGCCGCTTCTTGGCGCCCGCATCGCCGGATCCCTGCACATGACCGTGCAAACCGCCGTGCTGATCGAGACCCTCGTGACCCTCGGCGCCCAGGTGCGCTGGGCCAGCTGCAACATTTTCTCCACGCAAGACGATGCCGCCGCCGCGATCGCGGTTGGCCCCACCGGCACAACGGATGCCCCCGCCGGCGTTCCCGTGTTCGCCTGGAAGGGCGAAACCCTCGAGGACTACTGGTGGTGCACCGCGCAGATCTTCGACTGGAGTGCCGAGGCGGCTAGCGCCGGAGCCAGCTGGACCGGCCCGAACATGATCCTCGACGACGGTGGCGATGCCACCATGCTCGTGCACAAGGGCCGCGAATTCGAGTTGGCAGGTGCCGTACCAGCGGATGCTGCCGGTGACAGCCACGAATACGGCGTCATTCTCGCCGCCCTCCGTAAGTCCCTGGCGGAGTCGAGCGACCGCTGGACCCTGGTCGCCGCCGACCTCATGGGCGTCACTGAAGAAACGACCACCGGTGTGCACCGCCTCTACGAGCTCGCCGCGAGCAAGGAACTGCTCTTTCCGGCCATCAACGTGAACGACTCGGTCACCAAGAGCAAGTTCGACAACAAATACGGCATTCGTCACTCACTGCCCGACGGCCTCAACCGCGCCACCGACGTGCTGATCGGCGGCAAGGTCGTCTTCGTCGCCGGATATGGTGATGTCGGCAAGGGCGCCGCCGAAGCTCTGCGCGGCCAGGGCGCCCGCGTAATCGTGAGCGAGATCGATCCGATCAATGCGCTGCAGGCCGCGATGGACGGTTTTCAGGTGGCTCGCCTCGAGTCCGTTGTCGAGCAGGTCGACATCTTCGTCAGTGGCACCGGAAACTTCAACGTCATCGGCGTCGACCACATGCTGCGCATGAAGCACCTCGCCATCGTCGCCAACGTTGGACACTTCGACAACGAGATCGACATGGCCACGCTCGAGTCGCTGCCGGGTGCCGTCAAGGTGCAGATCAAGCCGCAGGTCGACGAATGGCGCCTCCCGAGCGGACGCAGTGTGCTCATTCTGTCGGAGGGGCGCCTGATGAACCTTGGCAACGCCACCGGCCACCCCTCGTTTGTGATGAGTAACTCCTTCACCAACCAGGTGCTCGCGCAGATCGAGCTCTACGTCTCGCCGGAGAAGTACCCGGTGGGCGTGTACGTGCTGCCCAAGCTGCTGGACGAGAAGGTGGCACGCCTGCACCTCGACGCCCTCGGCGTGGAGCTGACCGTGCTGACTCCCGAGCAGTCCGCCTATATCGGCGTTCCCGCCGAGGGCCCCTACAAGGTGGACCACTACCGCTACTAGCCCCTGCCCGTATTGCGGACGGGGCCCGGGCCCCGTCCCTGGGCCCAGTTTATAAACTGGGCCCGTGTTCATAGGGTGGGCCCGGTAGGTGCGACACGCCCGGGTGGGGTGCGTTTTGACGGGTGGGTGTGGTGGCCGTAATGTATCTATACGTACCCCAAAGGTGCGAAAAGCCGCAGTGCTTTTCGGCCTCATGTGGGACCAGATCGTAGCC
>NZ_SOGP01000001.1:0-183677 GCF_004403435.1 Cryobacterium sp. TMT1-66-1 | reverse complement strand
GCAAGTTTGAAACTGACAAGAACAAATCATTACTGACTTGCTTTGTTTAGTTGCCCAACCGAAGTCAGGACTTGTTCAATATTATTTCCAAAGGAATCTCCCGGCTGCAACCCGCTAGAAACGGGTGGGCAACCACGAGGTTTTTGGCATTTGACATTGTGCACGCTGTTGAGTTCTCAAGGATCGGACACACCCAGCCGCCGGCCACGAAGACCATTGCACTGGAGTACTTCTCTTATTTCTTGTCGCCCAGCACGAGTTAAATTGAATCGACTTCGTGTGAACTTCATCAAGTCACTGTCACGCGGAAAATTCCGGGCTATTTTGACTTGGGATTGGTCCCGCTTGAGGCCGGAAGCGCTTGTCTTTTTCCGAACCTGTGGGGTGACTTAGATGACATTACGGTGAATCCTGATACCCCGCAACTCACTGCTACATCCCGGGCGTGTCGGGGGCGGTCATCCGCTCGAAACACGCCCGAAATGCCCCTCGCGGGCCTCCCGGCGCGTCCGGGCCCACCTCCTAGCCGTGGGCCCAGTTTATAAACTGGGCCCACGGACGGGGCCTGGGCCCCGTCCGAAAGCAGGGAAGCGCGGAGGCTAGGGTTCGGGGGCGAACGCCACGAAGAGTTCGCTCACCGAGTTGTAGTACTGGTCGGTCCTGCCCTTATGCGTCATGCCGATACGAAGGCACACCCGCTGCGACGGCCGGTTGCTGGGCGTGGTCACCGCCACCACCCGATCGAGTCCCGTCTTCCAGCCTTCGGCCAACACAGCGGATGCCGCTTCAGTCGCGTAGCCGTGGTGCCACGCGTTCGGGTGAAAGTGCCAGCCGATCTCGGTATCCCCCGACGGCACGAGCGGTGTCACCGGACTCGACGCCGGAATGGACTTGAGTAATAGGTTGCCGAAGATCTCGCCGGTGTCGGCATCCGTCACCGCTCGAATGGCATGAATGGGATGTTCCATTCCCTGCCAGCGGTTGATCACCGCGATCGCCTCGGCGCGGTCGGTCATCACCCGTGGATTCAACCCGATGTGTTGTTGCACGGACCACAGCGAATACAGGCCGAAGACGAAGTCGGTGTCATCGAGGGTCCAGGGGCGCAGCAGCAGGCGTTCGGTTCGAAGAGTTTCCACGTCGACATCTTGCCACCCGCATCTGCCGACCCCCTGCAACGGAGCCGTCGAGGTGGCTACTCGACGAAAATACCCGCGAGCGTCTTCTTGCCGCGGCGCAGCACCGCTACTCCCCCGGGAAGCACCGATCCCTCAATGGTCAGGTCGACACTGGTGACCTTCTCATTGTTCAGGTACACCCCACCCTGCTGAACCGCACGCCGGGCGTCACCGATGCTCTTCGACAGCTCGGTGTCGACGAGCAATTGCAGCACGGTCGCGTGCGGCGCCGTCGTGGTGTGCGGAAGTTCGCGCAGGGCGGCCTCCAGAGTGTCCGGGTCGAGCTCGGCCAGGTCACCCTGGCCGAACAGGGCCTCGGCGGCGTGGATGGCAGCATCCGTCGCCGCCTGGCCGTGCACGAGGCTGGTCACCTCGAGCGCGAGCCGGCGCTGCGCTTCTCGGCGGAACGGTTCGGTTTCGACGAGTTCGGCGAATCGCTCGATCTCACTGCGTGAGAGAAACGTGAACACCTTGAGCCGAAAGACCACGTCGGCATCATCGGTGTTGAGCCAAAACTGGTAGAAGGCGTAGGGGCTCGTGAGGTTCGGGTCGAGCCAGACCGCGTTGCCCTCGCTCTTACCGAACTTGGTGCCGTCGCTGTTGGTGATGAGCGGGGTGCCGATGGCGTGCACGGTGCCGCTTTCGGCGCGACGGATGAGATCGGTTCCGCTGGTGAGGTTGCCCCACTGGTCGCTGCCACCGGTCTGCAGCACGCAGCCGTAGCTGCGGAACAGTTCGAGGTAGTCCAGGCCCTGCAGAATTTGGTAGCTGAACTCGGTGTAGCTGATGCCGGCGTCGGAATTAAGACGCGCGCTGACGGCATCCTTTTTGAGCATGGTGCCCACGCGGTAGTACTTGCCGATTTCGCGCAGAAAGTCGATCGCGCTCAAGGGCGCGGTCCAGTCCAGGTTGTTCACGAGCGTGACGGCGTTCTCGCCCTCGGAACTCAGGAACCGGGAGACCTGCGGCTGCAGGTAGCCCACCCACTCTGCCACGGTGTCGGTGGGAGTCAGCGTGCGCTCGGCGGTGGGGCGCGGGTCGCCGATGAGTCCGGTGGAACCGCCGACCAGGCCGAGCGGATGATGCCCCGCCAGTTGCAGACGCCGCATCAGCAGCAGCTGCACCAGGTTGCCGAGGTGCAGGCTCGCCGCGGTCGGGTCGAATCCGCAGTAGTAGGTGATCGGGTCACCATCGAGCAGCGCTTTGAGCTCGGTTTCGTCGGTGGAGACGTGCACGAGGCCGCGCCAGTTGATCTCCTCCCACACGGAATCGAAGGAGGGATCATTGGTCTGCTGGGCAAGGATGGTGGGGTCTGACACGCGTTCAGATTACCAGCCGGGGCCGCCTCACCGAATCGGCGGCAGCATCCGCTCTCCTCGTGCGACAATTCAGCCTAAAGCCTATACTGGGCTTGATTTAGCCTCTGGGCTTAATTAGACTGAATGCAGGACGGAGCCTGCGCCATGTTTGTCATCACCGCTGACCAGATAGACAGCCGCAACGATCACGATCGTGCGCGGGAGATGATCGCCCGGCTCCTGGCGCAGAATCCGGATGCCTTCAGCCTGCCGCCCGACCAGACCGCCGGCGATGAGATTCAGCTGCTCGTGTCGGCGGCCCGGCCGACGCTCTCCACCATTCTCGCGCTCCATCGGTCCGGCCACTGGAGCGTCGGGCTCGGCGTGGGAAGCGTGCGCACTCCCCTGCCGGCGTCTACCCGGCAGGCCACCGGCGGTGCGTTCATCGCGGCCCGCGATGCCGTGGTGCGCGCGAAGCGAACCGAGGCGCACTTTGCGCTCGAGGTCAGTCCAGCTGATGCAGCCGCCCCGGGCATCGAGGCACTCGTCACCATGCTGTTGCTGCTGCGTCAACGCCGTACCCCCCAGGGCTGGGAAGCCGGCGACCTCTTCGAAAGCGGGCTGGCCCAGACCGATATCGCTGCCGAGCTTGGAATCACGACCGGGGCCGTGAGCCAGCGACTCAAGGCAGCGCAGTACCGGGTCGATCAGGCAGCCCGACCGGCGTTGGTTAGGCTGCTAGAGCAAATCGACCACGACGCGAACGAATCGGAACCCCTATGACTTTCACCGTTCTCACGTTCCTGTACTGGGTCGCCCTGATCCTGGTCACCCTGGCCTCGCTCACCTGCGCCGCGATCGCCTTCAAACTGCACCGCCAGCTCTACGCGATCGCTGCCATGGCCACACTCGCCCTGGCCCTCGTGCTCGCCGCGGTCCCGATGGGCCCCGGCCCCAGCGCGTTCGGTATCGTGCTCGGAATGCTCGCGCTGGCCCTCGCCGTGATCGGCGGCGGCCCGGTCGCCGTGCTCGCCCTCGATCTGGCCACCAACAACTCGGTACCGCCCGGCCAGCACGGCGGAATCATGGTGCTGAACGCCGGCAAACCGGCCCCGACCATGGCCGGGGTCAGCGACCCGGAGACCCACGAGGTGCTGCGGGGCGGCGTGACCATCGGCATCCTGGAACGTCTGGCCGTGGCCGGCGCGATCCTGGCCGGCTTTCCCGAGGCCATCGCCATCGTCGTCGCCATCAAGGGTGTCGGCCGGTTCACCGAGCTGGCCGCAGCCGAATCGCGTGAGCGGTTCATCATCGGCACCCTGTCGAGCCTCATCTGGGCCTGCGGCTGCGCTGCCCTGGTGCCGATGGCGCTGGTCTAGCGACGCGCCTGCCGGGTCGATCGCCGATACGGCGAAACGGATGCCTCCCCCGGCACCCAGAAGCGCCACGGGTACTCGACTTCCCCACCGAGACCGCTCACCCCGGTACGCGGCCCGGTGGCGAAATCGGCGCGGCGGGCCGGCACCTCAAGGTCGAACGGCGCCACAGTCAGATCGGCGCCGTCATCGCCGAGCACAATGCCGAGGGCCTTGGTCAGCCGGGCCGGGCCGCGCGCGAGGTCGGCATCCGTTTTTGACGTCAGGCGTCGACTGCGGGCCTCGTCGATTCCCGCGACGACCTCGCCGCCGCGCAGGAGTACGGCCGATGCCTCACCGTCCGGCGAGCAGACAACGTTGGCGCAGACGTACATGCCGTAGCTGAAATAGGCGTAGAGATGCCCGGGCGGGCCGAACATGGTTTGCGTGCGGGGTGTGCGACCGCGAAAGGCGTGCGAACCGGGGTCGCTCTCGCCGAGGTAGGCCTCAACCTCGGTGATGCGTACGGAGACCGCCCCACGGGTCACTAGCGCGCCGAGCAGCAGCGGGGCGACCTCGAGTGCGGGTCGCTCCAGCAGGCCCGGCGCGAACGTCACTACTACCGGCTGAGCGCGGCCGTCAGGTCGCGTACGCGGGCCACGAGGTGGGCGCGCTGCTCGGCGACTCGCACCGGAGCGGTGCCGCCGGCGCCGTCACGGCTGTCGACCGATCCACGGATGGTGAGAACGTCGCGCACTTCCGGAACGAGGTGCGGCGAAATCGCCAGCAGCGCCGCGTCGTCGACCTCGTGCAGGTCGAGTCCGTTGGTCTCGGCGAACTTCACCAGGGAACCGGTGATTTCGTGCGCGTCACGGAACGAAACGTGGCGTTTGACCAGCCATTCGGCGACATCGGTGGCGAGGGAGAAGCCCTGCGGTGCGAGCTCGGCCATCCGCTCGGTATGGAAGGTGAGGGTCGCGACCATGCCGGTGAAGGCGGGCAACAGTACTTCGAGGGTCTGGATCGAGTCGAAGACCGGCTCTTTGTCTTCCTGCAGGTCGCGGTTGTAGGCGAGCGGCAGTCCTTTGAGCGTGGTGAGCAGCCCGGTGAGGTTGCCGATCATGCGGCCCGACTTACCGCGAGCGAGCTCGGCGATGTCGGGGTTCTTCTTCTGCGGCATGATCGAGGACCCGGTGGAATAGGCGTCGTCGAGGGTGACGAACCCGAATTCGCGGGTGTTCCAGAGAATGATCTCCTCGGCCAGCCGCGACATGTCGATGCCGATTTGCGCGGTGATGTAAGCGAATTCGGCGACCAGGTCGCGGCTTGCGGTGCCGTCGATGGAGTTCTCGACGACGGCGGCGAAGCCCAGGTCGGTGGCAACGAGGTGCGCGTCGAGACCGAGGGTGTTGCCGGCGAGGGCGCCGGACCCGTAGGGCGAGGCATCCGCTCGCCGGCCCCAGTCGGCGAAGCGGTCGAGGTCGCGCACGAGCGGCCAGCAATGCGCCAGCAGGTGGTGGGCAAGCAGCACAGGTTGGGCGTGCTGCAGGTGGGTGCGGCCGGGCATGATGGCGTCCTCGTGCGCTTCGGCCTGTGCGGCGAGGGCGTCGATGAGCTCGATCACGAGCGAGGCGAGAATGGCGGCGTGGTCGCGCAGCCACATGCGCACGAGCGTGGCGACCTGGTCGTTCCGGCTGCGGCCGGCGCGCAGCTTGCCGCCCACCTCGACACCGATGATGTCGATCAGGCCACGTTCAAGAGCCGAGTGTACGTCTTCATCGGCTTCGGCTGGCAGAAATTCGCGGGCGACGACGGCGCGCTCGAGTTCTTCGAGCGCGCCGACCATCTGGGTCAATTCGGTGTCGGTGAGATATCCGGCGGCGGCGAGGGCCCGCGCATGCGCGCGGCTGCCCTGCAGGTCGTATTCCGCCAGCATCCAGTCGAACTGGGTCGACTTGCTCAGCCGCGCCAGTTCCGGCGACGGTCCCCCGGCGAAACGGCCACCCCAGAGGGCGCCAGCTCGGCCGGCGCGGTTTTTCTCACTCGACACGCGGGCCCTACTTCGCGGCGGCGTCGCGGCGTGCGGCGACCTTGCTCGGCAGCGACCACAGTTCGATGAATCCCTTGGCCATGGTCTGGTCGAAGGAGTCGCCGGTGTCGTAGGTGGCGAGGTTGAAGTCGTACAGGCTGGTCGTGCTCGAGCGTCCCGTGACGACGGCGGTGCCGGCGTGCATTTTCAAGCGGATGTCGCCGGTCACGTATTTCTGCGTGTCCTCGATGAACACGTCGAGGCTCTTCTTCAAGCCGGAGAACCAGAGTCCGTCGTAAACGAGTTCTGCCCATTTACTCTCGACGCCGCGCTTGTAACGGGCTACGTCACGCTCGAGGGTCATGTTCTCGAGTTCTTCGTGCGCGGCGATGAGCGCTATTCCGGCGGGGGCTTCGTAGATTTCACGGCTCTTGATGCCGACCAGACGGTCTTCGACGATGTCGATGCGGCCGACACCCTGGTCACCGGCGAGACGGTTCATGAGCTGGATCATCTGCAGCGGACTGACCTTCTTGCCGTCAATAGCGACGGGCACGCCCTGCTCGAAGGAGATGACAACCTCGGTCGGGGCGCGGGTGACCGAGGGATCCTGGGTGTAGGTGTAGAGGTCTTCGATTGGCGCGTTCCACGGGTCTTCGAGGAATCCGGTTTCGACGGCGCGACCCCAGACGTTCTGGTCGATGGAGTACGGGCTCTTCTTGGACTGCGCGATGGGCAGGTCGTGCTTGGCGGCATACTCGATGGCCTTGTCGCGGGTCAGTTCGAAGTCGCGCACCGGGGCGAGCGAGGTCAGCTCGGGGGCGAGGGCCGCGACGGCCGCTTCGAACCGAACCTGGTCGTTGCCCTTGCCGGTGCAGCCGTGGGCGACGCTGTCGGCGCCGAGTTCGATGGCGGTGGAGGCGAGGTACTTGGCGATCAGCGGACGGCTGATGGCCGAGACCAGCGGGTATCGCTTCTGGTACAGAGCGTTCGCCTTGAGCGTCGGCACGATGTAGTCGTTCGCGAACTCGTCCTTGGCGTCGATGACGATGGATTCGACGGCTCCGCAGTCCAGGGCGCGCTGACGGATCACGTCCATGTCTTCGCCCTCCTGTCCGACGTCGACGGCGAGGGCTACAACCTCTTTGCCGGTGGCGTCCTTGAGCCAGCCGATGCCGACCGAGGTATCCAGCCCGCCCGAGTATGCGAGTACAACGCGTTCCGCCATGGTTCTCCCTAAATCTTGATCTGTCTAAAGTTTACGTGTTGCGGCGCGGCCCCCGGTCGCCCGCCTGCACTGCGGACGGGGCCCAGGCCCCGTCCCGGGGCGAGGGGTCGGTCAGGCTGCGTTTTGCGCGAGCAGCCAGACCAGCAGCGCCTTCTGGGCGTGCAGGCGGTTCTCCGCCTCGTCCCAGATGATGCTCTGCGGGCCGTCGATGACCTCGGCGGTGACCTCGTAGCCGCGGTCGGCCGGCAGGCAGTGCATGAAGTGCGCGCCCGGCTTGGCCAGGCCCATGAGCTGGGCATCGACCCGGTACTGACCGAGGTCGCCGAGCCGCGCGGCCTTCTCCTCTTCTTTGCCCATCGACACCCAGGTGTCGGTGATGACCACGTCGACGCCCGCGACAGCCTCACTCGGGTCGGTGAAGAGGGCGACCGAGCCGCCGGTGCGGGCGGCGATGACCGTCGCATCCGCTACCACCTGGTCGGTCGGCGTGTAACCGACCGGTGAGGCGATGCGCACGTGCATGCCGGCAGTGGCACCGGCGAGCAGGTAGGACTGGCCCATGTTGCAGGCGCCGTCGCCGAGAAAGGCGAGGGTCTGGCCCGCCAGGTCGCCACGGTGTTCGCGAATCGTGAGCAGGTCGGCGAGCAGCTGGCAGGGGTGGAAGTCGTCGCTGAGCGCGTTGACGACGGGCACCGTGGTGCCGAGCGCCATTTCTTCGAGCCCGGCCTGGCCGTAGGTGCGCCAGACGATCGCGGCGACCTGGCGTTCGAGCACGCGGGCGGTGTCGGAGGCGGTTTCCTTGCCGCCGAGCTGGCTGTTCGCGGTGCTGATGATGAGCGGGCTGCCTCCGAGGTCGGCGATGCCGACGGCGAAGGAGACCCGGGTGCGGGTGGAGGACTTGTCGAAAATGACCGCGACGGTCTGCGGGCCAGCGAGCGGGCGCACCGCGAATCGGTCTCGCTTCAGCTCCAGGGCCAGATCGAGAATCTCGGCCTGTTCGGCCGGGGAGATATCGTCGTCGCGCAGGAAATGGCGGGTCACGGTGTCACTTTCGGTTGTCGTTGTTCAGTTGCAGAGCGGATACCGCCCCACCGTCTTAAAATCACACGCGCCAGCGTAAAACCGGCGCAAAGTGGGATTCGTCCAGCCTAGAGGCTGGCGAGGGCGCGCCCGAACCGCACTTGGAAGTCGGCGATTTCGGCGTCGCCCACGATCAGCGGCGGGGCGATGCGAATGCTGGTCTCGTTGGCGGCGTTCACGATGAGTCCGTTGGCCAGGGCGGCCGCACCGAGCTTCAACGCGACCGGTTCGGCCAGGCCGACGCCGAGCAGCAGGCCGCGTCCGCGAACCTCCTCGATCAGCGGCGAGTGGAAGCCGAGGATGATCTCGCGCAACTGCTGGCCTCGCCGGAAGGCATTCGCGGCGAGGTCGTCGCGTTCGATCACGCCGAGCACGGCGTTTGCTGTCGCGGTGACGAGCGGGTTGCCGGCGAAGGTCGAGCCGTGCTGGCCTCGCCGAAACAGGTCGGAGGCCCAGCCGAAGGTGACCAGCGCACCAATCGGAACACCGCCACCCATCCCCTTGGCGATGGTGACGGCATCCGGAAGAATCTCAGCGTGGTTGTAGGCGAACCAAGCGCCGGTGCGGGCGATGCCGGTCTGGATCTCGTCGATGATCAGCAGAACGCCGTGTTCGGTGCAGAGTTCGCGGGCGCGTTTGAGAAAGCCGTCGGGCAAGTCGATGACGCCGGCCTCGCCCTTGACCGGTTCCAAGAACAGGGCGGCGACGGTGTTGTCGATCGTCGCTTCGAGGGCCTTGATCGTGCTGTCGATGTGTTCGACCCCGCCGGGAACCGGTTCGAACGCCTCCCGCATGTGTGGCTTGCCCGAGAGCGCGAGTGCGCCCATGGTGCGACCGTGAAAGGAGTCGTGCAGCGAGATGATGCGGTTGCGATGGCCCGTGTTATTCAGCCGGGCCAGTTTGAACGCGGCCTCGTTGGCCTCGGCGCCGGAGTTGCAAAAGTAGACGCGACCTTCGTCGCCAGCGCCGGTGATGCGCTTGAGGCGTTCGGCCAGTTCAATCTGCGGCGGCGTGGCGAAATAGTTGGAGACGTGGCTGATGGTGCTGATCTGCTTCGTGACCGCCGCGACGACCTCGGGGTGGGCGTGACCGAGCGAGTTCACGGCGATTCCGGCCAGAAAGTCGAGGTACTGGGTGCCCTTTTCGTCCCAGACGTAGCAGCCTTCACCGCGCACGAGCATCGCCAGTGGCGGGCTGAACGTGCGCATCATCGAATCGGCGAACCGGTTCTGCCAGGGTTGGTCGGTCATGCGGGTACTACCTCCGTGCCAATGCCGCTTCCAGTGAAAATTTCGAGCAGGATCGAGTGCGGCACTCGCCCGTCGATGATCGCGGCCTTGGCGACTCCGCCGTCGACAGCGTCGAGGCAGGCCGTCATCTTGGGAATCATGCCCGATTCCAGCTCGGGCAGCAGGCCACGCAGCTCGAGAACGTCGATGATCGATACGAGCGAATCCCGGTTCGGCCAGTCGCGGTAGAGCCCCGCAACGTCGGTGAGAATCACGAGTTTGGCCGCGCCGAGGGCGATCGCGAGTGCGGCAGCAGCAGCGTCGGCGTTGACGTTCAGGGATTGACCCGGGACATCCGTATCTGGGGCGATCGATGACACCACCGGGATGCGGCCGGCCGCTAGCTGCGCGAGCACGGCTTCGGGGTCGACGCCGACGACGTCACCGACGAGTCCGAGGTCGACCTCGACGCCGTCGATGACGACGCCACGACGCCGTCCGCGAAACAGGCCAGCGTCCTCACCGCTGAGCCCGGCGGCGAGCGGACCGTGCTGATTGATGTGGCTGACCAGGTCGCGGTTGATCTGGCCGGTGAGCACCATGCGCACGACGTCCATCGCCTCTGGGGTGGTCACCCGGTAGCCGCCGCGAAACTCGCTCTCGATGCCGAGGCGTTTCAACATGGCCGAAATCTGCGGGCCGCCGCCGTGCACGACGACCGGGCGGATGCCCGCGTAGCGCAGGTAGACCATGTCTTCGGCGAAGGCACGCTGCAGGTCTTGGCTCACCATGGCATTACCGCCAAACTTCACGACGATGATCTGGTCGTGAAAGCGTTTGAGCCACGGCAAGGCTTCGATCAGCGTTGCCGCTTTAACGGATGCTTCGGCCTGGCTGGTCTCGTCGAGCTGGGTTCTGGGTGTCTCGGTCATGGTCAGCTCGAGTACGCGCTGTTCTCTTCGACGTAGTCGTGGGTGAGATCGTTGGTCCACAGGGTGGCCGTTTCGTCCCCCGCGTGGAGGTCGATCAGCACGGTGACCGAGCGCTTCGTGAGGTCGACGAGGTCGCGCGGCTGGTCGGGCTCCCCCGCGGTACACACCTGCACACCGTTGATGGCGACGTCGATGCCGTACGGGTCGAAGGCGGCGTCCTTGACCGGGACGGTTCCGGCTGCGGCGAGCACGCGGCCCCAGTTCGGGTCGTTACCGAAGATGGCCGACTTGAACAGGTTGCTGCGGGAGACGGCGCGGGCCACCGTGACGGCTTCGTCTTCGGAGACCGCGTTGGTGACAGTGATGGCCACGTCGTGCGCGGCGCCCTCGGCGTCGCCCTGCAGCTGAAGGGTGAGGTCGCGGCAGATCTCGACGAGCGCTGCGGTGAATTCGGCCAGGTCGGCGCTAACGCCGCTGGCCCCGGAGCAGAGCAGGCTCACGGTGTCATTGGTCGACATGCAGCCGTCCGAGTCGAGGCGGTCGAAGGTCACTCGCGTGGCCGCGTGCAGCGCAGTGTCGAGCTCAGCCGAGTCGAGCACGGCGTCGGTCGTGATGACGACGAGCATGGTGGCCAGTCCGGGCGCGAGCATACCGGCCCCCTTGGCCATGGCGCCGATGCTCCAGCCGGCCGGGGAAGTGTGCGCGGCCTGCTTCGGCCGGGTGTCGGTGGTCATGATGGCCTGCGCGGCCAGGAGGCCGGCGGCGGGGGTGGTGGCGGCATCCGTTTTGATGGCGAGGGTCGCGTCCCAGACGCCCGCGGTGACGAGGTCGAGGTTGAGCTGTTCGCCGATCAGGCCGGTGGAGCAGACCAGAACGTCGCCGGAGGAGAGGTCGAGCCGCTTCGCGACCGCTTCGGCGGTGGCGTGCGTGGTCTGAAAGCCGATGCTGCCGGTGTAACAGTTGGCCCCGCCGGAGTTCAGCACGATTGCGCTGACCTGGCCATCGCTCATGACTTGGGTGCTCCAGATGACGGGGTTGGCCTGGCAGCGGTTGCTCGTGAACACGGTCGCGGCGTTCTGCAGCGGGCCGAGGTTCTGCACGAGGGCGAGGTCGAGCCCACCGGACTTCTTCAGGCCGGCAGTGACGCCGGCGGCAGCAAAACCGGCGGGAAGGGTGACACTCACGGAGCAACTCCATTCATGGTCAAACCGAGTGTTTCGGTCAGACCGAGGGCAATATTGGCGGATTGGATGGCAGCGCCGGCGGTGCCCTTGACGAGATTGTCGATCGCGGTGATGGTGACGACCCGGCCGGCTGCTTCGTCGACGGCCAGTCCGATCAGTGCGGTGTTGGCGCCGAGTACGTCGGCCGTGCGCGGAAAATGTCCGTCGGGCAACAGGTGCACGAACGGTTCGTCGGCGTAGGCGTCCTCCCAGGCAGCGCGCACGGCGGCGGCGCTCGTTCCCGGCACGAGTCGAGCGGTCGCCGTGGCGAGGATTCCGCGGGACATCGGCACGATCACCGGGGTGAACGAGATGGTGGCGTCGGGGGACGAAGCGGATGCTGCGCTGGTCGGGTCGGCGGGGCCCGCCGCCGCGGCCCAGCGCAGCAACTGCACGATCTCCGGAATGTGCCGGTGCGTGCCGCCGACCGCGTACGGGTTAGCTGAACCCAGGATCTCGGCCGCGAGGTTCGGCACCTTAAGGCTCTTGCCGGCGCCGCTCGGGCCGACGGCGAGCACGGCCACGAGGTCCTGCGCTTCGATCACGCCCGCGTGGATTCCGGGGGCCAGGGCGAGGGCGACGGTGCTGGCGTTGCAGCCGGGAGCGGCGATGCGGCGAGCGCCGACGAGCCGGTCGCGCTGTTTGCCGGCGCCGATGGGCAATTCCGGGACACCATAGGTCCAGGCGCCGAAGTAGTCGCCGCCATAGAAGGCCGCCCAGTCGTCGGAATTCTCCAGGCGGTGGTCGGCGCCGCAGTCCACCACGAGGGTTTCGGCGGGGAGGTGGGCGGTGATCTCGCCGGACTTGCCATGCGGCAGGGCGACGAAGACGACGTCGTGGCCGCTGAGATTCTGCGGCGTCGTGTCGACCAGGGTGAGCTGGGCGAGGGAACGCAGCGAGGGTTGAACGTCGATCAACCGCTGCCCGGCGTTGCTGTGCGCGGTGACCGTGCGCACCTCGAATTCGGGGTGTCCGGCGAGCAGCCGCAGCAGTTCGCCGCCCGCATACCCGCTCGCGCCCGCCACTGCCACCGAAAAAACCATGTGTTAAACCTAGCGCGGCCCTGGCGGCCCCGTTTCCGCGCCGGGCGCGGCGTCATGCGCGGGTCGGGGCGCATCCGCTTGCTGCGCCGCACCCCACCGCGCACGGCTCGTGGCACCCGGTCGGCTCGCAGCACCCGTCCGGCTCGTGGCCCGTGTTTGCGAAGCTCGCACGTGTTCAAACCAGTGCCACGTTCCCCAACACGTGCCACGAGGAACGGATGCACCTCCTGCACATCACCCCTTGGCACGAATACTCCACAGATCGTCTCCAGGTCACGGCTCACCCTCGTGCCCGCGGCACACTGGCCACATGCGCGAGATCTTTGAGACCTGTGAGGCCCTGCACGATGGTCTGATCCCGGCCGAGGCACTGCGCGCCTCGGGCATGAACTCCCATGCCGTGGATTCACTTCTCAAACGCGGCGAGCTCGTGCGGGTGCGACGGGGGTGGTATGTCCTCGGCCCGCGCTGGGAGGAGATCGGTGCAGATGGTCGATACCGCCTCCTCGTTCGGGCGACAGCGGCCCAGGCCAAACGTGACTTGATGTATTCGCACCATTCCGCCGCCGCACTGCACGGACTGCCTCTTATTGGCCAGTGGCCCCAGGGCGTGCATGCCATCGATCCCGACACCGCCGGTGGCAGCAGCTCGAGGCTCCTCACGACTCACCGAGGGCCGGTCGACCCATCCCCCGTGATCATCGACGGCGTCCGAGTAACGAGCCTGTCGCGCACTCTGATCGATGTGGCCGCGACGTCGAGCTTTCTAGTCGGAGTCACGATGATCGACCACGTTCTACATTGTGAAGCAGCCCGGATGGCCGCCGCCCAACGGTCCGGGAGCGTAGGCGCACCACCGATCACTCATGCGACCCTGCTGACCGAGCTGGATGGGGTGCAGCCGAGAAATGGGCACCGGGCGGCCGAGAGGGCCATCGCATTTGCCGATGGGCTCTCAGCTAACCCCGGCGAGTCGCTCGGGCGCGTGCGGTTCGAGGAATTGGGCTTCGAGATTCCCGAATTGCAAGTGCGTTTCGACGTGGGCGGGCGCACCTACTACGTGGACTACTTCTGGCGAGGGGTGCGCAAGATCGGCGAGTTCGATGGCCACATCAAGTACACCCGTGCGGCGGTTATGGCCGGTCGCGACATCGTACAGGTTGTCGTCGACGAAAAGGACCGGGAGAGCGTTCTACGGCCGGAGGTCAACAGCTTCGACCGGTGGGGATGGAAGCTCGCGCTCTCGCCGCAGGCGTTTTATCGCTTCCTGATGGACAAGGGTGTGCCGCGAGCGCCCACAAGACGCGACAGGTGACGACGGCACGCGCCTGACTCACGAGAGGGCTCGTGGCACTCATGAGGGAAGCCCGCACGTGTTCAAACCAGTGCCAACTTCTCAAACACGTGCCACGAGAAGCGGATGCCGCGCAGCCGGCCCCGTTAGGGCGACTCGCGGCATCCGCTGCCCGCGGGCGGCACAGGCACAGGCACCAGCGCTACTCGCGCAGGGTGGCCCCGAACTGGTCAGCGGCCAGGGCCACGCCGGCCAGACGGGCGGCGCTCGCCTCGGCGGCGGTCAGCGTGCGCTCCTCGCCGCGAAAACGAAGCGCGAAGGTGAGCGACTTGTGGCCGGGTTCGACACCGGCACCACGGTAGTCGTCGACCAGCTCGATGCTCTCGAGCAGCCCACCGGCCCCCTCGGCGACGGCCGTGCGCAGGGCCGCAGCCGGCACTGAGGCCGCGACGACGAGCGAGAGGTCCTGCGTGGCGGCAGGCATCGTGCGAATCGGAGTGACCGTGAGATCCCCGTCGGCCCGCGCGAAGACGAGCCCCAGGTTGACCTCGGCGACGGCGACGACTGCGGGCAGGTCGTAGTCGTCGGCGACTGTGGGAAGCAGCTCGCCGGCGAATCCGACCGATACCGCACGTGCCGAAGCGGTCGCGGCGGGAACGGTGACGAACAGCTCGGCCGTGCGGCCGGGGTGCATCGCCGGGTGCAGGCCCTGGCGCACCTCGATGCGAACCCCGGTAGCCAGAGCCACCTGCTGCACGGCGGCCAGCGCCGACTGCCAGCCGGCAGCAACAGCGGGCTGGTTCGGCTGGTGCCGCACGTCGTTGCCGACGAGAACGACGCCGACCAGCAGTGGCTGCGGAACGATTCCCGCGTAGAGGACCGCCTCCACCTCAGCGCTCGGGCGTTCTCCTCCAGTCGGAAGCACGGGCGTGCCATAGGTCACTCCGGGTTCGGGCCGAAAAACCAGTCCCTGCTCGTAGATGGCGAGATCCACGAGGCCGCGAGAGCGGTTGCGGTGTGCGATCTGCAGCAGGCCCGGCAGCATCGTGGTGCGCAGGAACGGCGCCTCCCCGTCGAGCGGGTTGGCGACCTTCATCTGCGGCACCGAAACGGGCGCCGCAACCGAACCCGCCAGAGCGGATGCCGCACCCGCGTCGGTAACGCCGGCGTCAGCATCCGCTTCGCCAGTTGGCACGGAAACAGACGCCGCACCGGCCGAAGCAGCGGCGGGCGCAACGGCCACGCCAAACAGGTTGTTCGCCGCTTCCGACACGAACGGATAGGTCAAAACCTCGGTGTGACCGGTGGCCGCGAGGGTCTGCGCGACCGTGCGCCGCAGTGTCTGCGTGCGGGTCAGGCCGCGGCCGGGCGGCGCGACGGGCAGCACGGAGGGAATGCGGTCGTAGCCGACGATGCGGGCGACTTCCTCGGCGAGCGTCCACTTGTCGGTGAGGTCGGGGCGCCAGCTCGGCGGGGTGACCTGCAGGTCACCATCGGCCTCGACCAGCGAGGTGCCGATCTGAACGAGGGCATCGCGTACTTCGTCACCGGTGTAGGCAAGGCCGATGAGGCCGGACACGAACCCGGTCGGCAGCAGAATCGGCTCGGGGGCCGGTGCCACGTCGTAGACCGAGCCGAGGTCGTCGGCGACTCCCCCGGCGAGGTCCACGAGCAGCTGTACGACGCGGGCGGCGGCAACGGCGGCCACGCGGGGGTCGACGCCGCGTTCGAACCGTTTGCTCGCCTCGCTCGGCAGCTTGTGGCGGCGGGCCGAGCGCGCGATCGACACCGGGTCGAAGTTGGCGGCCTCGACGAGTACGTTGACGGTCTGCGGGGTGATTTCGGTGCTCGCCCCGCCCATCACGCCGGCCAAGCCAATCGGCCCGGATTCGTCGGTGATCAGCAGATCTTCGACGTTGAGCGTGCGGCTGACTGCGTCGAGCGTTGTAAATTTCTCCCCGGCGGTCGCGCGACGCACGATGATGCCGCCGGCCAACTTGTCGAGGTCGTAGCCGTGCAACGGCTGGCCGAGCTCGAACATCACGTAGTTGGTCACGTCGACCACGAGGGAAATGGAACGGATACCGACCAGCCCCAGCCGGGCGATCATCCAGGCCGGAGTCGGCCGGGTCGGGTCGACGCCGCGCACAACGCGGGTCACGAAGACGGTAGAGCCGATCCGGTCCCGGATCGGAGCCTGATCGTCGATGGTGACCGGGAAGCGGGTGACCGGGGCCACGACGGTGAGGGCGAGGGCAGGGTCGCGAAACGGCACGCCGGTGGCGTGCGAGTATTCGCGGGCGACGCCGCGAATGGAGAAAGCGTAGCCGCGGTCGGGGGTGACGTTGATTTCGACGGCGCTGTCATCCAGGCCGAGCAGGGGAATAGCATCCGTTCCCACCGGGGCGTCGATGCCGAGGTTCTTCAGCAGCAGAATGCCGTCGTGCTCGTCGCCGAGGCCGAGTTCACGGGCCGACGCGATCATGCCGTCGGAGACGTGGCCGTAGGTCTTGCGGGCCGCGATCGGAAATGGGCCGGGCAGCGAGGCGCCGGGCAGGGTCACGACGACCTTGTCGCCGACGGCGAAGTTGTGGGCGCCACAGATGATGCCGTGCACGGCGGGGCCGCCGTCAGCGGCGAGTTCACCGTCGGGGGCAACCCGCACCTGGCACCAGTTGATGGTTTTGCCGTTGGTCTGCTCTTCGCCGACGAATTCGAGTACTTCGCCGACCACGATGGGGCCGGAGACCGCGATTCGGTGAATGTCTTCCTCTTCGAGGCCGACGCTCACGAGGGCAGCATGGACATCTTCCGGTGTGGTGCCGGGCGCGAGGTCGACGTATTCGCCGAGCCAGCTCAGTGGTACGCGCATTAGAGGTTCATTCCGAACTGCTGGCTGAACCGGATATCGCCCTCGACCATGTCGTGCATGTCCTTTACGTCATTTCTAAACATCACAGCTCGTTCTACACCCACGCCGAACGCAAACCCGGAGTACAACTCGGGGTCGATCCCGGCCGAACGCAGCACATTGGCGTGCACCATGCCGCAGCCGCCCCACTCGATCCAGCGTGCGCCGTCCTTGAAGGTAGGGTGCCAGACGTCGAGCTCCGCGCTCGGTTCGGTGAAGGGGAAATAGTTGGGGCGCAGCCGCACCTTGGCCTCCGGGCCGAACAAGGCCTGCACGAAGTGGTCGAGCGTGCCGCGCAGGTTGGCCATGGTGAGGCCCTTGTCGATGGCGATGCCCTCGATCTGGTGGAACACCGGCGTGTGGGTGGCGTCGAGCTCGTCGGTGCGAAACACGCGTCCGGGCGCCACCACGTAGACCGGCAGTTCGCGGCTGAGCAACGCGCGCAGTTGCACCGGCGAGGTCTGCGTGCGCAAAACGAGGTGGGCATCCGTCGGTTCGACGAAGAAAGTGTCCTGCATGGCGCGGGCCGGGTGGTCCTCGTCGAAGTTGAGGCCGTCGAAGTTGAACCATTCGCTCTCGAGCTCCGGCCCTTCGGCGACTTCCCAGCCCATGGCCACGAACACGTCGGCGGCGCGTTCCATGAGGAGCGACGTGGGATGCCGCGCCCCGGCTTTCCAAGCGGATGCTGCAGCGGTCACGTCCACCGTTTCAGCCAGGAGCCGGGCGGCTGCTTCCGCCGTGCCAATCTCGTCTTCGCGAGCGGTCAGCGCCTTGGTCACGGCGCCGCGGGCCTGGCCGACGAGCTTGCCGGCAGCGGCTTTCTGGTTGCCGGGCACGCTGCGCATGAGGGCATTGAGCTTCGACAGCGGAGAGGACTCCCCCGCGTGCTCGCTGCGTACGAGCTTGAGCGCGGCGGTCGTAACGGCTTCGGCGATGGCGGCCAGTGCGGCGTCAACCGCGGCGTTCACTGCCTCTTCGGTAATGGCGGGTGGGTCGATGGGACCAGTGGAATCAGACACAGTCCCTGAGTTTACCTGCCTCAGGCGCCCTGGCTTCTGCTCTGGGCGCCCAGCGCGCGCGGGTCGACCTGCACTGGGTCAATCGGAGGTACCGAGTCGTCCTTGGTGACGCTGCCGGCCTGCGGGCCGGTGCGCTTGGCAATTCGGCGTGCCAGCCAGGACAGTGAGAGGTTCATGGCCAGATAGATGGCGAGCACGATGAAGAAAAACGAGAATTTGTACTGTTCGCCGAAGAAGTTGGCGAGCTGGTTCAGCCCGGCCCGGAGCAGTTCGTTGTAGCCCACGATGAAGGACAGCGACGTGTCCTTGAGTAGAACGACTAGCTGGGCGATGATGATCGGCAGCATCTGGCGAAAGGCCTGCGGGAACTCAATGCGGAACCGGGTGGCCACCGGGGTCAGGCCGATGGCGAGTCCAGCCTCGCGCTGCCCGCGCGGCAGGGCGTTGACGCCGGCGCGGAGCGCCTCACCGATGATGGCACCGTTATAGACAGACAGAGCAGCCACACCCGCCCAGAACGACCCGGTGGAGAACACCAGGAGGATGAACAGCATCATGAGCAGTACGGGCATGCCGCGGAAGAATTCGAGCAGCACCGTGGTGGGCACCCGGATCCAAGCGGATGCCGACAATCGCCCGAAGGAGAACAGCACTCCGATCACGAGCGCGAAGACGGCGGCGACCGCGGCCATGCGCAGGGTCGCAAGGGCACCGAGCCCGAGAGTACGCCAGACCAGCAGGTCATTGAAGACGTCCCAGCGGCTGATATCCCAGAGGCCGGGCTGCACCGCACCGTTGGCGCTGGTCTTGGGCAGGCCGAGCACCACAATCAGGGCGAGCAAGCCACCGGCCAGGATGATCGTGCCGACAACGGAAATGAGACGCGATCGCGCGCGGGACTTCGGTCCGGGGGCGTCGTACAGTACAGAACTCATCGGAGCACCGCCACCTTCTTCTCGATCCTGCCGGCGATCAGGCCAAGAGGAATGGTGATGACCAGGTAAAACGCTGCGACCGCGAGCAAAATCGGGATGACGGCATCACCACGGTCATTGGTCACCTTGCGAGCCGCGCCGAACAGTTCGAAGACGAAGAACGCACCGGCGACCGACGTGTTCTTGGTGAGAGCGATGAGCACATTGATCAGTGGCGGCACCACCATGCGGATGGCCTGGGGCATCACCACGAACGTGAGGGTCTGTCCGAAGGTGAGGCCCACGCTGCGTGCTGCTTCGGCTTGCCCCACGTGCACGCCATTGACGCCGGACCGAAGCGCCTCGGCCACGAAGGGAGATGTGTACACCGTGAGCCCGATGGCTGCGAGCTGAAAGTATCCAGGGCTGAATTCCAGAAGGGGCAGGAGGTAGGCGCAAAAGAACAGTACGAGCGTCAGCGGAGTATTGCGAACCAGTTCCGTGTAGGCGGTTGCGAACACGCGGAAGGACGAGATCGGCGAGATGCGCATCGCTGCGACAACAAGCCCGATAACGGATGCGCCGACTCCGGCGATGAGAAGCAGGCCCAGTGTGTTCCGGAAGCCTTCCAGGAACAGCGGCAGGTTGTCGATGACTGCGTCCACAACTCACCTCCTCGTCTTTGTCTGTCTGTGGTCGGGCTAGAACATGCTGGTGGCCACCGCGGCGACCCGTCCTTGAACGGGTCGCCACGGCTCAATACTGATTAGCGACGTGCTGGATATTAATGTGCCAGGTTTGACCTAGTAGCGGTCGACGGCCGGCGGGGTGGGGGTGTCGAGCACGGTGCCGGCGGTGGATTCCCAAGCCGAGACCCAGCTTCCGTCCGCATACGCTTCTTCGAGCACGTCGTTGATGAAGTTGCGGAACTCGGTGTCATCGTGCGCGAGGCCGATGCCGTAGGGCTCTTCGGTGAATGCGTTGTTGACGACCTCGAACTGTCCGGCATTCTGGTCGGCCAGGCCGGCCAGAATCACGTTGTCGGTGGTCACTGCGGCGACCTCACCGCTGCGCAGCGGGCCGAGGCAGTTGGAGTAGGTATCCGAGGCGATGATATCGGTCGTGAACTCGGCGATGTTCTTCTCCGAGGTGGAACCGCTCACGGTACACACCTTCTTGCCGGCGAGGTCTTCGGGGCCGGTGATCTTGTCGGGGTTGCCCGCGAGCACGAGCAGGTCCTGTCCGGCCGAATAGTACGGTCCGGCGAAGGACACGACCTCCTTGCGGGTGTCGTTGATCGTGTAGGTCGCGATCACGAGGTCGACCTGGCCGTTCTCAATGAACGGCTCGCGGTTGGCCGAAACGGCCTCACTCCAGTTGATGCCCGAGG
Organism: Cryobacterium sp. TMT1-66-1; assembly: GCF_004403435.1. Lineage (NCBI taxonomy): Bacteria > Bacillati > Actinomycetota > Actinomycetes > Micrococcales > Microbacteriaceae > Cryobacterium > Cryobacterium sp. TMT1-66-1. The sequence continues at coordinate 163,554 of NZ_SOGP01000001.1, read as the reverse complement.
CTGGGATGCCGAGCTTGGCCGCGATGAGCTTACCCATCTCAACGTCGAAGCCGACGGGGTCGCCGCTGGGGCCGAGCAGGCCGAACAGCGGCTGGTCGAACTTTGTTCCGATGTTGATGGAACCGGCGTCGGCCAGGCGGGCCATGGTGCTTCCCTCGGGGAAGGACACCGCGGTCTCCACGGGGGCGGCGGCATCGGTGGGGGCTCCCGAGTCCGCGCAGCCACTGAGCACGAGCGCACTTGCGATCGCAACGGCCGAAATCACTAGACCTTTTTTGAGTCTCATGGTTTTTCTCCTGATTGCTGGTACTGCTGCTGTGTAAACCCTGTCCACCGATTAGTGGGCAAGTATTTTGGAGAGGAAGTCTTTCGCTCTCATGCTTTGGGGGTTGGTGAAGAATTCCTCGGGAGTGGTCTCCTCCACGATCTCGCCCTCCGCCATGAAGATGACGCGGTCTGCGGCCTTGCGGGCGAAACCCATCTCGTGAGTGACGACGATCATGGTCATACCGTCGTTGGCGAGGTCGACCATGACCTCGAGCACCTCATTGATCATCTCCGGGTCGAGGGCGCTGGTCGGCTCGTCGAGAAGGATGACCTTTGGATCCATGGCGAGGGCACGCGCGATGGCGACGCGCTGTTGCTGGCCGCCGGACAACTGTGCCGGCATCTTCTGGGCCTGATTGGCTACTCCCACGCGGTCGAGCAGGGCCATCGCCTTTTTCTCGGCGTCAGCTTTCTTCAGGCCGCGCACCTTGATCGGTCCGAGCGTGACGTTCTCGAGCACGGTCTTGTGCGCGAACAGGTTGAACGCCTGAAAGACCATTCCGACATCGGCCCGCAGGTGGGCCAGGGCTTTGCCTTCCTCGGGCAGTTTGACGCCGTCGATGGTAATCACCCCGTCATCGATGGTCTCGAGACGGTTGATGGCCCGACAAAGAGTCGACTTGCCCGACCCACTCGGTCCGATGACTACGACCACCTCGCCGCGGTTGACCACGGCGTGGATGTTCTTGAGAACGTGCAGTTCCCCGTAGTGCTTGTTGATGTCTTTGACGACGACTAGCGGTTCCCCCCGGCGAACGGTGATGTTCGACGTAGCCGGGGACGAATCTGATGGCTCCATACCCCCTAACTTAGGTCAGAACGCGGGTCTAGGCATGCCAAACGCCCGGACAGTAACGCATTTGTAACAGTCCGGGCATCCGTCGTTTGTGCTATGCAGCAGGCGAGCCTGCGGTCATCGGCCGTGCCCGTCTCAGCCCTTCGGTCGGTTCGGCAGTCGCAGAAAGAGCGCGACCGCGAGAGCCGTGACGAGGCACAACGCCGTGTTGATGACAATGGCGTCGGACACCCCGCTGAGCACGGTTTCGGACGTCTCGACACCGAGTTGGTTCACCCGGGCTGCAACGATCGCACTCATGATCGGAATACCCAGGGTGATGCCCACTTGCTGGCTCATGGTGGCCAGGCCGGTGGCCAGGCCCTGCTCTCGATCGGGCAGTCCCGAGGTCGCGGTGACCATGAACCCGACGATGACGACCAGGTTGGCCACGCCACCCACAAAGGTAGCGATGAGCAGCAGCACAATGGAACTTCCGTTCGTACTGAGCAACAGCAGGGATCCAGTAGCTGCTGCCTGCACGACAAAGCCCCAGACGATCGACGTCTTCGTGCCCCAGCGACCGATGATGCGGGGGCCAACGATTCCGCCGAGCACGGTCCCGATCCCGAGCACAGCGAACGAGAGTCCAGCCATCAGGGGCGAGTAGCCCAGCGTCTTCTGCAGGTACAACGTGAGTAGAAACACCAGCGACGTCTCGGTGACGAAGGCGAGCATGCCGGCAATGTTGCCCCAGGCGATGGTGCTGCGGCAAAGAACGGCAAACGGTACGAGCGGATGCTCCGCCTTGCGTTCCACCGCCCAGAAGAGCACCAGAAGCAGCACGCCCGCTCCGAGCGACCCCACGGTGACCGGGTCCGTCCAGGATGTCTGCGCCGCTGAGGACAGTCCGTAGACAATGGCCAGGAGCCCCGCCGTCACGGTGATCGCCCCGGGCAGGTCCATTTTCGAACGGTTAGCCGGTCGCGATTCGGCCACAACCATCGGCGCCAGCACAACGACGGCGAACGCGATGGGAACGTTGATGAAGAACGCCCACCGCCAGGAGAGCAGGTCGGTCAGCACACCGCCAAGAATCGCGCCGGTGGTGAAGCCTGCGGCCATCAGGGCTCCGTTGAGCCCGAGGGCCTTCTCCCGCAACTTTCCCTCGGGAAAAGTTGTCGTCAACAGGGACAGTGCCGCCGGAACCACGGCGGCCGTTGCCAACCCCTGCAGAACGCGCGCGATGAGCAGCAGGGCAGGAGACGTTGCCAATCCCCCGATGAGCGACCCGACGCCGAGCACCGCCATGCCCAGAACGAAGAGACGCCGGCGACCGACGAGGTCCCCGACGCGGCCGAAGAGCAGCGTGAACCCGGCCGCGCAGAGGGCGAATGATGTAGCCACCCACTGCAGGGTGTCCAGGCCGAAGCCGATCTCATCGCCGATCGCCGGCAATGCCACGTTGAGAATAGAGAAGTCGACAGCGAGGGTGAAACTCGCAGTCAGGAGCAGCACGAGGATCAGCCTTTGCTTGCCGGTCATGCTCGTGGATGACGTCGCCGCGCCCGCCACAGTGGGTGGCGGTGTTGCGTTCGTCGTCTCGCGGACGCCGTTCGTTTGTGTCATGGGGTGCACCTTCCGGTTGCCAGTGGCGGTTGTCTTTTTCCTGCCTCCAGCCTGTGCACTCCGGCCGGGAACAACCACACCGCGTCGTGCGTATCCCCGGCAAGGGTAGGTAATCCTCGCTCGGGTAGGACAGACTGAAAATATGACTGGCCCCACAGAACTTGGTGAATTTCTCCGGATCCGACGTTCGGGGTTGCAGCCGGAGGACGTCGGGCTTCAGAATTACGGCGTCCGGCGCGTTCCCGGGCTGCGCCGGGAGGAACTGGCGATGCTCGCCGGAGTGAGCATTACCTACTACACGCGTCTCGAGCAGGGCCTGAGCAGCAATGCCTCGGAATCGGTGCTTGAAGCCATCACCAGGGCACTCCAGCTGAATGAGGCCGAGCGCTCGCATCTGATGGATCTCGCCAAGCCGACGAGAACAAAACGTCGCAGTGGCGCGAAACCAGACAAGGCCAGGCCCGGAACCCTTCGCCTGATCGAATCGATGTCGAGCATGCCGGCCGTTGTGTTGGGCCGCCGCAGTGAGGTTCTGGCGTGGAATTCGCTCGGCCATAAACTCGTCGGGTCGCACCTGGACTTCGAGAGTCCGCACTGCCCCGCCGACCGGCCCAATATGACGCGGATGCTGTTTCTCGATGCCCACACGCGCGAGTTATATGCAAGCTGGTGCGAGGAAGCGACACGAGCGGTCTCGTCACTGCGCCTGTTGGCTGGACGTTTCGACGACGACCTGGACTTGATTTCGCTGGTCGGCGAGCTGACCGTAAAAAGTCCGGAATTTGCGAAACTGTGGGCGAAGCATCCGGTTGAGAATTGCATGTCGGGTCTGAAGTACTTCCAACATCCTTCCGTCGGTTCGATGGAATTGGACTTCGAGGTGCTCACCTCACCCGATGAATCGGGCCACCGAATATTGATGTACACCGCCGAGCCGGATTCTCCAAGCGCGGCGGCGTTGCAGCTTTTGCAGTCCACGGCGGCCTGACTCTCGGCCGCAGAGGTGGTTTCCGTCCAGGTCGGAAACCACCCTGAGGCCGGTGCAGACCTACTCGGTCAGAACCGGTACCGGCGCCGCGACCGGCACCCGACGAGGTCTGGCCCAGCGGTCCATCGCCGGCTTTTCGACCAGGGCATACAGCCCCCATCCTCCGAGCAGGGTCGCGCCGAAGAAACCAACCACCACGAGCAGCGCGATCGGGGTGGAATAGGTCTCGTTCCCGAGCAGAATTCGCCCGAAGAAGATCACGACGCCCTGGCACAGATAGAAGCCGAACGAGGTATTGCCCAGCCACTGCATGACTCGGCTGGCCAGGAAGGCGTTCCCGCCCCTCAAGTCGGCGGCAGCACTGGTGCAGATCAGGGCTCCGATAGGAATGATCATGGCCAGCGTGAACGAGTACACAAAGGGCACAACTTGGGCGACGCCGTAGCCCACGAGGCAGAGCAGGAGAGCCTGGTACATCTTGAGGGGAATCCACCGCCCCGACAGCACGATCAGGGCCAGGATCGAGCCGAAAATGAACTCGAACAGACGCGGGGGCGGAAAGATATAGCCGAACCAGAACTGGGTGACCGAAATGGGTGTCAGGGCCGAGACCGGCGTCGCGGGAATGAGGTAGAGCGTGACGAGCTGCACCCCGGCCATGCACAGCACCATGACTCCCGCCCACGCCCAGAGGTGCCTGGGCGGAATTCGCCGCAGAAGGTTGATGATGAGCGGGAACAGCAGATAAAAGAGCAGCTCACTGCACAGGGTCCAGGACGGCGGGTTGACTGCCACATAGACCGATCCATCGGGCGAGTACGAGTTCAGCAGGAAGAGATTCGATATCGCCCCTAGCGGTGTCGTCAAGGCCGCGGCGAACAACACCATCGCCAGTACCCACATCACGATGTGGTTGGGAAAGATCTTGAGGAGTCGACGACGCCAGAAGCGCACGAACGGTTCCCCCGGTCTCGACGCCCACGCGAGCAGGAAGCCGCTAAGCACGAAGAAGAACGAAACTCCCGCGTAGCCCGCCTTGCTGAAGATGGACTCGAGGGTGTCCCCGAGCTCCTGGTCCTCGAACGGGTTCATGGCGTTGTTCGGCGGGATGGGCGAGTTCGACAGGGTGATGTGGAAGCAGAACACCAGGAGCGCTGCAAAAAAGCGCAGCCCGGTGAGCGACGGGAGCTTGCTCCGGACTGCATGGGGCACCGGCTGTAGGTTCGCGCTCATCGCCGGGCCGCCGCTCGGTCTTCAGCGGATGCTGCTGGCAGTTCGATTCCGAGCCGGTGGCCGAAGAAGCCGGTCGGATCCCACTCCAGTTTGGCTTGCTGGAGGCGGGGATAGTTGTCCTTGAAGTACAGCTGTTGCCAACCAACGCCGGAACGATTGTGCTCCGCCATGGCAACGTCCGTGTCGGGATAGTTGATGTAGCAGCCGTCCGTGTCATCACCGGGAACAGGGACTCCACCGGTGGCTGCGAACATGCCCTCGTAGGTGTCTCGCTCCCACCCGAGATAGTAAGCGTCTTCGGCCTGGTCGGACCAAAACGTCTGCAGGCAGAGCTTGAACGATGAGTTGCGCTGCGCGTTTGCCGTGGCGTGTTGTTCGACGGCATTCACCTGCCCACCGAAGGAGAACAGCACCATCATGGTGTTGGGGTTGGTGAAGCCGGGCTTCGTCATCTGCTGGTAGAGCACGCGGAGCTGCTCATTCGAAAACCGCTTATTCATGTAAGCCGACTTGTGCGCCCCCCGGCTGGTGGGATTCGTGATGGTGGGGTTGTCTGTTCCCACGAGTCGGGTGGCCTGCAACCAGGGGATCTCCTGGGGAGTGAAAAAGTCCGGAACGGCCGGAATCTCCCCGTTCGCCGTCGTGACCGGTTGTGGAGTGATTGCGACGCCAGCGAGGATGGCCGCCAGGTATTCCTCCAGTACAGCGCGCGCCTGGGGCGCGCCCGAGTCGATCTGGGTGAACATTCCCAGACTCCCGTGTGCCTTGTGGCTCACGTTGAACAGGCTGCTCAAATTCGCCTCTGGTGTTCCCGGCGCGCGATGCCTCTCGTGCCAGTCACCGAAATTCGTCAGCAAACGGCTGAATTTCTGCTCGTCCAGCTGGTCCCAGGGCAGGCTGATGGCGCTGACGAGAACCTTCGACGGTGCCGGGATGAGCTGCTTCTGGGGAGAAGCACCCCTGGCTCCCGGTGAACGAAACCAATATTTCGTGATGAGTCCGAAATTGCCGCCACCCCCGCCGGTATAGGCCCACCATAGGTCGCGTTTGTCCCCGACATCGTCTCGGGTCGCAACAACGGTTTTTACCGTGCGATCGGCGGCGACGGTCACCACCTCCACGGCATACAGGTGATCGACGGTGAGTCCGTGGGCGCGGGACAACAGTCCATACCCACCACCGGAGATGTGCCCACCAATTCCGACGCTGTAACAGATGCCCCCGGGGATGGTGACTCCCCAGTTCTTGTACAAGGTCTCGTAGACGTTCATGATGCGGGCGCCCGGCTCAACGGCGAAAGCCCGCATGCCTTTGTCGTAGTACACGGCGGTCATCGGCGAGAGGTCCAGGATGACCTGAATCTCCGGGTTGCAGACGAAGTCGGCAAAGCAATGCCCGCCGCTGCGGATCGACACCTTCTTCGTCTGGGCGACGGCATCTCGGAGTGCTGATTCCGCATCCGTCGTTGTGGTGATGAGTCTGACGTAGTCAGGGTTCGCCACAAATCGCTGGTTATTTCCGGTTATCAGATCGGCGTACCGCCCGTCCCCCTTAGGCACAGTGGACCCGTCGGGGGTGTTGGGGCCGGACGATGACGGAATCGAGCCGGTCAGCGTATCGGGCGTGGCCGCGGACAGCGAGCCAGGTGACAGCGCCAGGGCTGCTCCGGCAAGGGTGCCGGTTGAACCGGTGAGGAACAACCGACGGTTGAGCGGGGAAGCTATTGAGCGCTTCACAGGAATTCTCCTGCCGCGGGTGCTCGAACGGTCAAATTTTGGTGCAGGGTGATCTGCGCCTTCGGTGCGACAAAATAGTGCGCGACCGAGTATGAGATGGTGGCGAAGTCGTCCACGCCACTTCCGCTAAAATCGCCCGCCACGATTCGAGCGACCGATTCGCGCGATACCCGCCACTTCAGGAACAAACCCCGCGCTGCGTCGACCGCCTTGTAATACATCGCGCCCTGCCACGGATCAGGTCCGCGCAGCCCGACCAGAAATTCATCGTCACCGTCCCCATCGAAGTCGCGACACATGACCGTGTGGCCCGTTCCCTCCCCGTTCTCATTCGGGTCACCGTAGATATCGAGCACGTGCCGCCTCCACTCGCCCGGGACCCCGTTTTCGGTCGCCGTGCGGGCATACACCGCCACGGTATTTCCGTGGAATGGCTCGACAGCGGCGACGTACGCCAAAGCATTCGTTCCGAGACGTCCCCCGTCGACATCCCCGCTGCCCTTGAATGTGGTCTGCTCGAACTGTGATTCCTCGCCGTCACCGACGTGCTCCCAAGTCCACTCCCTCGCAACCGCGTCGTAGTAGAGCCAGGTCACACCCTCATCCGATGCCATCAGGATGGAATCAAGGTCGGACCCGGGAATCAGGCCTTCCTTTCGGGCAACGCCATGGATCATTCGAAAGTCCCGGTTGGAGACGACCTCCATCGGCCACTCCGCAGCAGACCTGACATCCGCTGGTTGGGTGAAGAGCACGATGGGGAGCACGGCATGCACGCCCTCCACGGCCACGATCGGAAAGCCGATTATCTGCATCACATCGTTGCGTGTGAAGTGACCCAGGCGCAGGCGGTGCATCCCCGTGGCGCGACCAACATAGTGGCGCATCCATTGCTCACTCGTTTCGGCTGCGTTTCCCGGGTTTTCCAACCAATCGATCTTGCCGCCCTCCGGGTCGGCGTGGTGGATCGTTCCGCCAGGGCCGTAGAGCTGGTAGCACACGGCAAGATCGGCCAGACCGTTACCGGTAATGTCGCCGTGGTCCATCCCCACGGGTTCCTTTACCTTGTCCACAACAAGGCGCTTCTGCCACCCAGGGTTCTGGTACCAATAGATCTCACCGAGCGAGAGGCCGTAGCCGACCAGGTCCGGTCGACCGGTTCCCGTGATATCAGCGGCCTCAAGCCAGTACCCGTCGCGAAGGAAGTCGGTGACCGTCTCGGAACCGAAACGCGGTTCGAGGATACGAGACCCGTACGCGGACATCGTCATGCTGCGACTCTCACCGGCTCGGCCCCGGGAACAAAGGGCATGACAGCCGGTCCCCGGCCGAAGAAGTGCGCCACCGCGGCGACGGTGCGTTGGGTGGCGCATCCGTCTCCGTACGGGTTGATGGCCTCGGCCATCTCACGATACGCATCTTCGTCGTCGAGAAGGTGCCGCACCTGTGCCACGATGTGCGGGCGGGACCGGCTGACGAGTCGGGAACTGCCCGTCAGGATCGATTCCTGTCGCTCGGTGATGTCGCGCAGCACGAGCGTCGGCTTGCCGAGGGCCGGGCCTTCTTCTTCAGCCCCCGAACTGTCCGACAAGATGATGTCGCTGCGAACGAGCAATCGGCAGAAGCTCAGATAAGGGAGCGGATCCACGATCGTGACGTTGTCGAGGCCGGAGAGGATGGGAAGCATGATCGAACGCACGAGGGGGTTCAAGTGCAGGGGCACGACAATCCGCACCCCAGGATCCTGGGCGATATCGAACAGTGCGCCCGCGATTTCCCGCATCGGCTGACCCAATGATTCCCGTCGGTGTGAGGTGGCGACGATCACGCGACGCGGATCGTCGTCCAGGTCCTCGAGCGCGGCGTCTCCATAGGAACCGAGGTTCTGCAGCCCCCATTCAAGGGCATCCACGATGGTGTTTCCGGTCACGACGATCCGATTCTCTGGGATTCCCTCGCGAATGAGGTTGGCGCTGTTCCCCATCGTCGGTGCGAGGTGCAGGGCGGCGATTTGACCCACGAGCTTTCGGTTCACCTCTTCCGGATACGGAGATAGGTTGTTACCGCTCCTGAGACCGGCTTCGACGTGGATGATCGGAATCTGTTGGTGCAATGCGGCCAGCGCCCCAGCCAGAGTGGATGCCGTATCGCCGTGAACCATGACCGCGTCCATGCCGGCCAGGTGATCGCCGTCGCTGATGCCTTCGAGGATGCGGTGGGTGACCTGGCTGAGGGTCTGCTTGTCGCGCATAACCCGGAGGTCGAGATCGGGGGTGATACCAAATTCGGCCAGCGTCGAATCCAACATCTCCCGATGCTGCCCGGTTGAAATAAGTATCGGCGTGAATCGGGCGTCTTCCTGCAACGCTTTAATGATGGGTGCGAATTTCACGGCTTCGGGCCGGGTTCCAAAAATTAATCCGATGGTCTTCATGGTGCTCCTCAAGAGGTCGAGCCAGGTTTCGCAAGGGTGCCCCGCACTATGGCGAGGACTCCGAATTCAGATCCGGTGGTATTCGACGGCAAGCCACACGCAGTCGGTGTCGGCGTGGTATTGGTGCCAGGGGTAGTGGAAGGTTCCGCCGACTCCGATGCAGAACGGAGTCGGGTTGGTATTCCCCGGGCTGAGCAACTGATCTTCGTAGAGTGTGTCTTCGTTTTCGGACATGAATTTCTGCATTCGGCCGCGCCCGAGCACCTGGGTGTGCACCTCGATGAAGTCGTGTTGATTGTGAATGCCGCAGTCAGTGCCGGCCGGGCTGAACCAGAGGTTGGCTCGCACCTCGAAGCGGGACGTCCCGATGGCGTTGTCAGTGATTCCGAGTATGTCGGCGCAATTCAGCTCCACCGTCCCCAACCGGTCCTGCGGCGATTTCAGAAGGACCGGAGAACCAAACTGGGAATCATAGAAGTTCGTCCACCCACGGTGTACGAGTTGAGCTTCCTGCACGGCTGGTGATTCTATGGTCAGGACGATGAGTTTCTCGCCGGCGACCGTGCCCTGCCGAAGAATCGTAGATGAGAGGGCGGGGAGGATGCTCCGTTGGGAACCGGAGGTGAACGCGCGGGTGGGTGCCACATTCACGACGATGCCTGCTCCGACGATCGGCACTTCTGCCGGATCGTCGAGCACGCGGGCTGAAATAAGATCGCTGGTGAAGTTAAGGAGTCTCGCTCTTTCCATTTCTTAGGTCCCTCAGTTTGGCCTCTGCGAGGCTTTTAGGACACAAGATGCCGCTTCAGCGGCCCGGGAAGAGAACTGAAACAACGCGGTCACCTGCGCCGATCAACAGCTCTGTTACAACGCCCCCAGTATGGGTGGTGGTATTCCCCAGTATCCACACCCTGTCAGTGATAGGCAGCGCAGGGAGAGGCGGTGACCCGCCGTTCTTGTCAGGATCGACCTATGAGATTCGGCGCGATGACAGCAGCATCCGTGCGGTGGTCCGAGTCGGAAGTGCAGGCCGAAGACGGGTATCGCATCCCGCTCAGAATCTATGACGGTCCCCGAGCCGGCCTGGCCACACTGGTATGGGCGCACGGCGGAAGCTGGACGCGCGGTTCCCTTGAGGACTGGCACGCGGCATGCCTGGCCCTGACCTCCCTGTGCGGCCTTCGTATCGTCAATGTCGGCTATCGGCTGGCTCCGCGGTGGACGCACCCCACCGCCCTGAATGACCTCCTCAGGGTGGTGCGGTGGGCGTCCGCGCATCTGACAGACCCCGCGAGCCAGCTGGTGATTGGCGGGGACAGCGCCGGAGGCACGATTGCCGCTGGCGCTGCATTGTGGTGCCGTGATCACGGAATTCCCCTCGCGGGACAAATACTGGCCTACCCACCCTTGGACCCAGAGTGCACAGCGCCTTCCTACCTCGCCATGCCGGCACGATTCCCGGAGCGTCGCCAGCTTCAACAAGCGTGGGCTCGCTACCGGGGGCCACTCGCCGACCGAATGGGTGAGTCCTACCTGACACCGTTGAACGGGGCAAACCTGTCCGGACTCTGTCGCACCGCCCTCATCACGGGGACCTTCGATCCTGTCTCAGACGACGTGCGATCCTACGCCGCAAACCTGCAGCGCGACGGAGTTCCTGCCCTGTTGCACACCGATCCGGCGCTGGAGCACGGCGACTTTCTGTTTCAGAGAGGACCGCGGCCCAATCCTGTGCACGTCTGGATCAACACAGTGCTGGACACCTGGTTCGACACCACACACGACCACAACAGAATGAGGACCCCACGATGACCAGCCCATACCCGATTGACCTCTCGGTAACAGACAATGCTTCAGCCCTTCTCCGGCACTTCGCCGATCTCCGCGACGGCACGCACGGTGAGGCGCACAGTCGTGCCGACAAGGAGGCTCTGTTCGCGACCACAGCGACGCTCATGGATTCGCCGTGCCGCTCAGCGCTGACAGAACTGAATGCGGCGCTCTTGCTGAACACTGGAACGATCCACAGTACCGGTGTGGCCCGAACGCAGGACGGCGGGCTCGGCTGGTCGTGGACGCTGTCGTGGCCCCGTCAGGTAGCCGCAGAGATCCCTCCGATCACTCTGACGGCCTACTTCGGCCGCAACTTTCACCATCCACATCTCCGCGGAGGGACGGTGCGCGACTGGCCTCTCAACGTATTCACCCCCCTGCAGGCTGCGGGCGAGCTGCCGACGTTACGCGCGATAGCGGCCGCCGAACTGCACAACCTGGTCTTCCTCGCGGATTTCCGCATCGTGCCGGCAACCGGACCTGCTGAAGCAATTTCGCCGTGGTGAGGCTGTCGATTCTTGACCAGTCGCCGATCGCCGAAGGCACGACCGCTGCTGCGGCAATCCGCGACACGGTGCGGCTGGGGACGGTGGCGGCCGAGCTCGGTTATGAGCGTTTCTGGGTGGCCGAGCATCACGACTCCCCCAGTTTCGCCGGCACTGCACCGGAGATTTTAGCGCTCGCGCTCCTCGAAAACACGAGCGGGATCCGGATCGGTACCGGCGGGGTGCTGCTCGCTCGGTACACTCCGGCGAAGGTGGCCGAGACGTTCAATATTCTGGCTGCCTTGCACCCAGGGCGAGTCGATCTGGGGATCGGGCGGGCCGGCGACCGCGACGGTTCATACCCCGCGAAGGTTGTTGAGTTGCACGAGAGGCTGGGTCTCCTGCCCCATGATCCGGAACGCACGGATCTTCGACTCTGGATGCTGGGCGCCGGCCGCAGCACTGCCCCGGTCGCCGGAGCGATCGGAAGCGGCTACGCGCACGCCCACTTCTTGAATCAGGAATCCGCACAGGCTGCCCTGCACGCCTATCGAGACAGTTTTCTTGCGACCGTCCATCGCCCGGAGCCCGAGCCTCTTCTTGCCGTACGAGTCATCACAGCGGAGCACTCCAGCGTCGTGTCCGGGTTGCGGGAGATCGCCCTGCTGTGGCGGTCACGCAAAGACCTGGGTGATGACAGCCCGTTCCCCGCCATGAACGTGTCCTTGGCGCACCGCTGGAGCGGGCATGAAACGACCCGCCGCGCTGCCAACCAGTCATCGATTATTTCGGGAACACCACAGGACGTGAGACGTCAGCTTGAAGATCTGGCCCGCCTCCACGGTATCGACGAGATCATGGTCAACAGCCCGATTGCCGGGTATGCGGATCGAGAAGCTTCGTACGCCTTGCTCGCTGAGGCTTTTGCCCTGGTGCGGAAGTGATGCTCAGGCGCGCTGGGCGAATGCACTTTCATACAGGCAAACGGATGCCGCGGTCGCCAGGTTCATCGACTCGGCTTCGCCGTAGATCGGCACGCTGACACTGCGGTCGACCCGAGCGAGGTCTTCGTCGGTCAGGCCTCGAGCTTCGTTGCCGAACAGCCACACGGTCGGAGCTGCGAGCAGCCCCTCGTTGCGGGCGGTGAGCAAGTCGGAGCCTTTAATGTCGGCGGCGAACAGCTGCAGGCCGGCGGCGCGGGCACGGTCGAGCACGTCGGAAAGGTCGGCCGCGATGGCGACGGGCAGGTGAAAGATGGAGCCGGTCGAGGAACGGATGACCTTGGGGTTGTACAGGTCGACGCTGCGACCGGTGAGGATGACGGCGTCGGCGCCGGCGGCATCCGCTGCGCGAATGATGGTTCCGGCGTTTCCCGGGTCGCGTACCTCTTCAAGGATGGCGACGAGTTTGGGTTCGGCGTTGAAGATCTTCTTCACCGAGGTGGGGAACTGGTGGCAGACGGCCACGAAGCCCTGGGGGGTGACCGTGTCGGCCATGGCCTCGAGCACCTCTTCAGAGACGAACTCCACCTCAACCTGGGCGTCGACCGCTTTCTGGGCGAGGTCGGAGTAACGATCGAGCGCGGTCGGTGTGGCAAACAACTCCACGACCAGCTCTGGACGAAAGGTGAGGGCTTCGGAAACGGCCTGTGGGCCTTCGAGCAGAAACAGACCGGACTCGAGGCGCGCGTCGCGCTTAGCAAGTTTTGCGACGGCACGGACGCGCGGTGAACGTGAATTATCAAGCATGTACCCCAGTTTAGGTGCACAGCGAATGCGCACAAAAAAGGAGCGGGTGACCAGGTCACCCGCTCCTTATTTTGAGCCGTTCACGACATTCACGCCCAGGAGGCAGCCAGTGATGAACGGTTCGGTTGACGCATTACGCCGTGACGGCGACCTTCGGTGCCGAGGTGTCGGCGGGAAGAGCAGCCTTGGCGCTCTCAACGAGGGCGGCGAACGTCGCTGCCTCGTTGACGGCCAGGTCGGCGAGGATACGACGGTCAACCTCGATGCCAGCCAGGCCGAGGCCTTGGATCAGACGGTTGTAGGTGAGGCCATTCGCGCGCGACGCAGCGTTGATCCGCTGAATCCACAGGCGACGGAAGTCGCCCTTGCGTGCGCGACGGTCACGGTAGCTGTAGGTGAAGGAGTGAGTGAGCTGCTCCTTCGCCTTGGTGACCAGGCGTGAACGCTGACCGCGGTAGCCCTTGGCGCGTTCGAGAATAACGCGGCGACTCTTGTGGGCGTTTACGGCCCTCTTTACTCTTGCCATTTTCTACAAATCCTTATTCGTATTTACGAGGCCTGGTTTCCGGTGTTGGAATTTACAGACCGAGAAGCTTCTTGATGACCTTCTGGTCTGACTTGGCCAGCACCTGGTCCTGGTTCAAACGGGACTTGCGCTGCGTGCTCTTGACCTCGAGGTTGTGTCGAAGTCCGGCCTGCTGCTTCATGATCTTTCCGCTGCCGGTGACCTTGAAACGCTTCTTGGTTCCGGAGTGGGTCTTCATCTTAGGCATCTGGTTCCTCCTGTTTCGCTGCCTTGTCGGCAACCTTGTCTGCCTTATCGGCTACCTTGTCTGCCTTCTCGGCAGCCTTGTGGGCGTTGATCTCAGCCTTGGCTTCTGACTTGTTCTTCAACGGGCCAATCACCATGACCATGTTTCGACCGTCGATCATCGGAGTAGATTCCACGGAACCGTACTCGGCGACATCCTCGGCAAATTTTTGGAGCAGTCGTACGCCCTGATCGGGTCGGGACTGTTCGCGGCCACGAAAAAGAATCATGGCTTTGACCTTGTCACCGCTCTTCAGGAAGCCCTCGGCGCGTTTGCGCTTGGTCTCGTAGTCGTGCGTATCAATCTTGAGACGGAAACGAACCTCCTTGAGGATCGTGTTCGCCTGGTTGCGCCTGGCCTCCTTGGCCTTCTGCGCAGCCTCGTACTTGAACTTGCCGTAGTCCATGATCTTGGCCACGGGCGGCTTGGCTTCGGGTGCAACTTCGACGAGGTCGAGGTCGGCATCCTGTGCCAGGCGCAGGGCAACATCAATCGCCACGACCCCGACCTGCTCGCCGTTGGGACCAACGAGACGAACTTCGGGGACGCGTATACGGTCATTTGTACGGGGATCGCTGATGCGTCTCTCCTCTTGGTTAACTTCGTGATCACAACCAGCCAGCGGATGCTGACCAGGGACGAAGAGAGGAAAATCACGCGTTTTCCACACCAACTTTTTCGTTGACGTGTTCCACACGGCACCCTGTCTACCCTCGCCCTGCCACCTTCCCGGAAGAGGTGATAACGCGACGGCGGAGTGCAATCTACCCGGTAACCTTGACGAAGCGGTATGCGCGGGTGGGAGATTCTCCACTTTCGTACCGAGACTATTGTCCCGGAACCAAAGATTAGCCTAGCAGAGGAATGCAGTGAGCCAAAGTTTTGAGCACGATACGAGTTTTGAGCAGGATGCAGCACAAGCCACACGCGATATCGCCGATGTGGCCGCTGTGGAGATCATCACCACGGCCGCGGTGCACCTGATGAGCGCGGCCGCCGTGAAGTGCGGACTGGCCGAAGACCCCGACGCCCAGATCGACCTCGACGAAGCCCGCAAACTCATCACGGCCCTCGCCGGGCTGGTCACGGCAGCGGCTCCCGACATCGCCGATATGCATGCCCGCAGCCTGCGTGACGGACTGCGTTCCCTGCAACTCGCGTTCCGCGAGGCATCCGCCATTCCCGACGCCATCGGCGAGGGCCCCGGCGAGAAGTACACCGGGCCGGTCAATTAGCCCATTTTTTGTCGAGCGGATGCCGCGGTCGCCCCGACCGACGGCATCCGCTTTGTGTTGTGAGCACCGGAGCGGACCCGAGCTAGATCTGGCAGCGGGGGCACCAGAATGTGTTGCGCTGCTCGACATCACTCCGGCCCAGGGTGCCGCGACTGATGCGGGTACCGCAGCGCCGGCACGGCTGGCCGCCTCTCCCGTACACCCACACTTGCGCTCCGCGGCGCAGGTTGCCGGTGGTCGTGCGTTCGTCGCGGTCCTTGTTGGCCAGAAGCAGGCGGCGGGCCAGCGCGACGAGCCCGGCGATATCGCTGACCTCAGCCATGGGCCGGGTCGGCAGCAGTCCACGCAGAAAACAGAGCTCGTTGACGTAGACATTGCCGAGTCCGGCGAGATTGCGCTGGTCGGCGAGCGCGAGAATAACCGGTTGGTCGGGCCTGGCAGCGAGTCGATTGGTGGCCTCGGCACCGTCGACCGCGCTCCAATCGGGGCCCAGCAGGTCGGGCCCGAGATAGCCGACCACCTCCGACTCGGCGCGGGTCGGCACGAGTTCCAGAATACCCAGCTCGAAACCGACGGCGACCCACTCGAGGGTCTGCAGCACGATACGCGCCTGGAACGCCGGCCGGTGCCAGCGCGTGCCCGGCCGGTAGAGGTGCCAGGCACCCTCCATTTTGAGATGCGAGTGGATACTCGTCTCGCCGACCCGATGCAGCAGGTGTTTGCCGTAACTCACGACCTCGTGCACGGTCTGCCCGGTCAGGTCGACGGTGGCGAAGGCCGGCACCCGAATGTCGCAGCCGGTCAGGATGTTTCCGCGCAGGGCCTGGTCGAGGGAACGAGCCGTGCGGTAGACGGTATCGCCCTCAGGCACGCAGCCTCAGCCCCTTCGGCGTTTCGGTGAATCCGGCGGCGCGCAGGGCCGCGCCGAGTTCGGTGCCGATCACGAACACGCCGTTGGCCGTTTCCACGGCGATTTTCTGGATGCGCCCGGCAGTGACGAGGGCGGCCAGACTGGCGGTCGCTGCGGCGAGCACGGCAGCATCCGTCTCGTAGACAACCACAGTCTTGCCACCGCGCTCGACATAGAGCACGAGGCCGCCGTCGACGATCACGACCAGTGCTCCCGCCTTGCGACCCGGGCGGTGGGTGGTGTCCCCGGGCAGCGGCGGCCACGGCAGCGCGGCGCCGTAGGCGTTCGCCGGGTCCGCTGCGGCCAGGGTCACCGCGACGGCTGGCGAGGTGCGTCGGGCAGCGGACGGGTCGGATGCCCCCGCAGCGAAGGTGCGCAGCCGGTCGATGGTGCCGCCGGTGGCGAACTGGGCTGCGCCGAGCCCTTCGATGAAGTAGCCGCGACGGCAGCGGGCCATTTCTTCGAATCCGGTGAGCGTGCGGTAGACGAGCGAGTACCCCCCGGCGATTCCCTCGGCCATCACCGCGCCGCGGGTCACGACGCCGTAGCGTTCCAGCAGGGTCTCCCCCAGCGCGTGCGCACGACGGGTCGGCGAGTCATCGGCCACCGGCAGGATCGACCACCGCCCCGACACCGTTGGTGGTCCGCTGCGACTCGGCAGACTGGGCCGCGGCATCGACCGCCCGCGATGCAGGCGCGCCCGGGGCACGGCGCGGCTCTGCCGGTGCGCGGTATGCCCGCCGGCCAGGAGCGAGCGAACCGGGGCGAAGGTGTCGTTGTTGATCAGCCCGGCCCAGACCAGGTCCCACAGCGCCTGCACCAATTCCTTGTCGTCTTGGCTGCCCACGGCATCGGCGAGCTGGCGAAAGAAGTAGGCCCCGCCGCTGCCGAGGGTCGCGAGGATCTCCTGCTGCAGGGGCGTCGTGTCCACATCGATGGGCAGTGGCAGCGTGAGCTGGGCGGTTTCGGCGAGGTGCAGGCTGACCCAGCCGTCATTGCCGGCGAGGGTTCCCGCGCCCGCCCAGAGTACTTCGCCCGCGTTGGTGAGTTCGTCGAGCATGCCCGGCTGGTAGTCGCTCACTCGGGCTGGTAGAATGAGCGTCTCCCAGGCGGACGCCGGTATGCGCACTCCCTCGAGCTGTTCCACAACGGATGCGACGCCGTCGATTCCGCGCAGCTTACCGCCCACGTGTTGCCAGGCCGGCAAAAACCGGCCGATAGCCTTCTGATCGACGGGTTCCACCTCGTGCCGAAGCGCGGCGAGGGAACGGCGGCGGAGGCGGCGCAGCACCTCGGAGTCGCACCATTCCGGGCCGGTGCCGTTCGGTCGGAATTCGCCGGCCACGATGCGTCGGGCATCAGCGAGGCGGCCGAGGGCAATCTGTACGACGGCCTCGCCCAGCCCGAACCGCTCGGCGACAGCCCGCGTGGTGAACGGTCCATGCGAGCGAGCAAAGCGGCTCATCAGGTCGCCGAGCGGGTCCTTGACGGATTCGGTGAACGCTGCCGGTACACCGATTGGGAGCGGAACCCCGAGTGCGTCGCGCAACCGGCTGGCGTCTTCGACGGCCGCCCAGCGGTCCTGGCCGCCGATGCTCACCCGGATCGCGCGGCGGGAGTCGACGAGGGCGTGCAGGGCGTCGTCGGCGACAAGCGGGTCGGCGGCGGGCTGCGACTCGGGCGTGAGCATCCGCTCGGCCACTTCGATGGTGCTCAGCGGGCCGAGCGTGCGCAGCAGGTCGGCGACGCCTTCCACGCCATTCGCTAAATAGTCGGGGGCGAGCCGTTGCAGCTCCCGGTCGGTCTGGTCGATGACGGTGGGGTCGAGAAGTTCACGCAGTTCCACCCGCCCGAGCAGTTCGGCGAGCAGGCTCGAGTCGATTGCGAGGGCCGTGGCGCGCCGCTCGGCCAGCGGAGTGTCGCCCTCATACATGAACGCGGCCACGTAGCCGAACAGCAGGGTGCTGGCGAACGGGCTGGCGGTCTCAGTTGTGGTTTCGACCAGGCGCAGTTCGCGGGAGGCGATCTGCCGGGCCAGCACCCCGAGGGCCGGCAGGTCGTAGACGTCCTGCAGGCATTCGCGCAGGGTCTCGAGAATGATCGGAAAGGTGGGAAAGGTGCGGGCCACGTCGAGCAGTTGCGCGGCTTTTTGCCGCTGCTGCCAGAGGGGCGAGCGGACACCGGGCTTGTACCGGGGCAGGAGCAGGGCCCGAGCGGCGCACTCGCGAAACCGGGAGGCGAACAGCGCGGAGCCGCCGACCTCGTCGGTGACCAGCTGTTCGAGCTCGTCGGGATCGAACACGAACAGGTCACTGCCGGGCGGTTCGGTTTCAGTGTCGGGGATGCGCACGACGATGCCGTCGTCGCTAGCGACGCAGGAGCCATCGATTCCGTAGCGCTCGCGCACGCGGGCCCCGACGGCGAGTGCCCACGGTGCGTGCACCGGCGTGCCGTATGGCGAGTGCAGCACCACGCGCCAGTCCCCGAGTTCATCGCGGAACCGTTCGACCACGAGCGTGCGGTCGGTAGGCAGCTGGCCCGTTGCACCGCGTTGCTCGCCCAGGAAGGCAAGCAGGTTACTGATGGCGCGCTGATCGAGGCCGCCCACGGCACAGCGCTCCCGCGCCGCATCGGCCGGCAGGCTCCCGACTTCGCGCACGAAAGCACCGATGGCCTGACCGAGTTCAGCCGGGCGGCCGAGGCCGTCACCCTTCCAGAACGGCAACCGCCCCGGCTGCCCAAACGCGGGCACGACGAGTACCCGGTCGTGGGTGATCTCCTGGATGCGCCAGCTCGTAGTGCCGAGCGCGAAGACATCGCCCACCCTCGATTCATAGACCATCTCTTCGTCGAGTTCGCCGACCCGTTTGCCGGTGATCTGCTCGCCGCCGACCATGAAGACGCCGAACAGACCGCGGTCGGGGATGGTGCCGCCGCTGGTGACGGCCAACCGCTGCGCGCCGGGACGGCCGGTCAGGGTGCCGGCGTCGCGATCCCAGACGATGCGCGGGCGCAACTCGGCGAACTGGTCAGAGGGGTAGCGGCCGGCGAGCAGGTCGAGGGTGGCCTCGTAGGCGGAGCGGGGCAGCGTTGCGAACGGTGCGCTGCGCCGAACCATGTCGAACCAGGTCTCCACGTCGATCGGTTCAAGCGCGCAGGCCGCGACGGTCTGCTGGGCCAGAATGTCGAGCGGGTTGGTGGGAACCCGCAGCGATTCGATCGCGCCGGCCACCATTCGCTCGGCCGCGACCGCCGCGTGGATCAGGTCTGCACGGTGCTTGGGGTAGATCACCCCGCGGCTGATCTCACCGACCTGGTGCCCGGCGCGGCCGAGCCGCTGCAGTCCGCTCGACACCGACGGCGGTGACTCGACCTGCACGACCAGGTCGACGGCGCCCATATCGATGCCGAGTTCCAGGCTCGACGTGGCAACGACACAGCGCAGCCGGCCCGATTTCAGGTCGTCTTCAATGAGCGCGCGTTGTTCTTTGCTGACCGAACCGTGATGTGCGCGGGCGAGCAGCGGCTCGGCGCCATCGGTTTGGCCGCTCGCGCCCATCAGTTCGGCTGGCGGGCGAACGGCCGGAGGACTCCCCACAACACCTCCGTGCACCACGGGAACCAGCGCGGAGGCCGCCAGCCTCTCGGCATAGATTTCGTTGAACCGGGCCGTCAGGCGTTCGGTGAGCCGTCGCGAATTGGCGAACACGATGCTCGAGGAGTGTGCCAGCACTTCGTCGACGATGGCCTCTTCGACGTGGGGCCAGATCGATCCGGTCTGCGGCGCCGCGGCCGACGTGACCCCCTCGCGTTGAGGCACCGGCCCGAGGTCGCTCATGTCATCGACCGGAACGACCACACGCAGATCGAACCTTTTCAGCGCGGGCGGCGACACGATCTGCACCGGGGCGGCGCCGCCCAGAAACCGTGCGACTTCGCTCTGCGGGCGTACCGTGGCCGACAGTCCGATTCGCTGGGCCGGCTGATTGAGCAGTGCGTCGAGTCGTTCGAGGGACACGGCCAGGTGGGCGCCGCGTTTGCTCGCCGCGACCGCGTGCACCTCGTCGATGATGACCGTCTGCACACCGCGCAGCGATTCGCGGGCCGCTGACGTGAGCATCAAAAACAACGACTCCGGGGTAGTGATGAGAATGTCGGGCGGCGTGGTGATCAGTTTGCGGCGGTCGGCGGCAGGTGTGTCTCCGGAGCGCACCCCGACCGAGACGTGCGGCGGCTCGAGCCCGAGCCGCTCAGCGGCGCGGCTGACGCCCACCAGGGGGGCGCTGAGGTTGCGTTCCACGTCGACGCCGAGTGCTTTGAGCGGCGAAATATAAAGCACACGAGTAGCGGGTGCATGCTTGGTTTGCTCTGTTCCTGGCGCTGACTCGGTATAGAGCCGGTCGATGGCCCACAGAAACGCGGCCAGGGTCTTCCCTGATCCGGTCGGAGCCACGACGAGGGCGTGCGAGCCCTGCGAAATAGCGTTCCACGCCCCGAGTTGAGCCGCGGTCGGCGCGTCGAACGCTTCGGTGAACCAGGCTCGGGAGGCCAAGGAGAAACGATCGAGAACGTCGGTCATAGGGTTATTGTCGCCTACCCCACCGACATTCGTGCTGCGCAAAATCTAGGCCGAGGCGATGAGCTTCACCCGCAGCGAATCGACACCGGTCGTAATGACCTCGCTCTCCGACCAGCGAGTGCCGAGCCGGCTCAGAATGGCGTCCAGGTCGGGCTGGGTGAGGCCGTCGACCAGTTCCAGTTGAACCACCAGTTCGGGCCCCTCCAGCCGCCCCAACGGGTCGCCGGCTGAGAGCTGAACGGTCAGCACCGACAGCTCCGTTGCGATGGATGCGGCGAACGCGTCGGCCACATGATGGCTGGCATAACTCGGTGTCCAGGGCAGGGATTGGGCGATCGCCCAGAGCGCCGGTCGCCGGATGACGAATTCGCCGGGCGAGGTGGGGTCGAGCACCACGAGGTCGGTGTTTTCCTGCGCGGCGGCCAGGGCGACGCGCACGGCATCCGCTGGAACGGGTCGGGCGAGGGGATTCCAGGCCGTCATGGCGGCCGTGGAGGAGAAGGCGGGCAACACGGTGCGGCCGTCGGGACCGGCCACGGTGATGATCGACAGCTCCTGGGTTTTATCGATCGTCTGCCCGCGTGCGTTCAGGGCGGCCTCGCCGAGCTTCGTCACCAGCGGAATCAGCAGGCGGGAACCGCGGATGGCGTCGATGACGCTTTCTTCGCCCGCTTCCCGGGCCTGAAAGCGGGTGAGCGCCTCGGCAAGCGCGGCGGGGGCTGACCCGTCATCGCCGGCGTCCAGATTGGCCTCGAATTCTCGGCCGGCCCAGGGCTGACCGGCCGAATCGGCCAGCTCGTTCGGCTCACCGGGCTGGCCCGGCGAGCTTTGGGAACCGGGCTGGCTCTGTGAACCCGGTCGACCGGAGGGATCGCCCGTTGAGCCGAGGTTGCGCGCCTTTGCCATTAGTCCCCCGCGACGTCCAGGGCCTCGGCCAGAGTGAACGCGCCGGCATAGAGCGCTTTGCCAACGATGGCACCTTCCAGGCCGAGCGGCACCAGCTTGCGCAGCGCTTCGATGTCATCGAGGCTGGAGATACCGCCGGAGGCGATGACCGGCTTGCGGGTGCGATCGAGTACCTGGCGGAGCAGGTCGATATTCGGGCCTTGCAGGGTGCCGTCCTTCGTGACGTCGGTCACGACATATCGAGCACAGCCGGCCTCCTCCAGCCGTTCGAGCACCTGCCAGAGGTCGCCCCCGTCCTTGGTCCAGCCGCGGGCGGCGAGGGTCGTGCCGCGCACGTCGAGTCCCACGGCCACGGCCTCGCCGTATTGCGCGATCACGCTGGCCGCCCACTCCGGGTTTTCCAGGGCCGCGGTTCCGAGGTTGATGCGTTTGACGCCCGTTGTCAGTGCTGCTTCCAGCGATGCATCATCGCGGATACCACCGGACAGCTCGATGTTGACACCCTTGACCTGGCGAATGACCTTCTTGATCACGCCGGTGTTGGTGCCGCGGCCGAATGCCGCATCGAGGTCCACGAGGTGAATCCATTCGGCGCCCTGTCTGGCCCAGTCGGCCGCAGCATCGACGGGGTCACCGTAGTTCGTTTCCGTACCAGCCTCGCCCTGCGTCAGGCGCACGGCCTTGCCTCCGGCCACATCGACGGCGGGCAGGAGGACGAGCCTCGGTGTCTTGTTGAACTCGCTCATTGGTTTCCTCGGTTGTGCGGTCGCAGGCTGCGGCCAATTTCATAGTGGTGGGGCGGATTGTGCAGTCTAGGCGCGCAGTTCTATTAGCGCAGGGTACCGATCCAGTTTTTCAACAAGCGGATGCCCGCCTCGCCCGATTTCTCCGGGTGGAACTGGGTTGCGGTGAGCGGACCGTTCTCGATCGCGGCCAGGAACGGCGCTCCGTGTTCGGCCCAGGTGAGCCGTGGTTCGGGGAACGGGGGCATGACCTCAAGCGTCCAGGACTGCGCGGCGTAGGAGTGCACGAAGTAGAATCGCTCGTCTTCGATCCCGCGAAACAGCTCGGAGCCCGGCGCGCTCGTGACGGTGTTCCAGCCCATGTGCGGCAGGATCGCGGCGGGAAGTTCGGTGACCGTTCCGGGCCATTCGCCGAGGCCCTCGGTGTCGACGCCTCGTTCGACCCCGTGCTCGAACATGACCTGCATTCCCACGCAGATTCCGAGTACCGGGCGATCACCGGCCAGGCGACGGTCGACGATCTCGTCGCCGCGAACCGCTTTGAGGGCCTGCATGACGGCGCTGAACGCGCCAACACCGGGCACTACGAGGCCGTCGGCTTCGAGCGCGACCGTGCGGTCGCTCGTCAGGGTGACGTCAGCGCCGGCCAGTTCGAGCGCCTTGACCGCGGAGTGCACGTTGCCGGTGCCGTAATCGAAGACGACGACCCGAGTCACAGGGCTCCCTTGGTGGAGGGGATGCCCTGCACGAGCGGGTCGAGGGCCTTGGCGAGACGGAACGCACGGGCGAAGGCCTTGAACTCGGCTTCGGCGATGTGGTGCGGGTCGCGGCCGCCCAGCACGGTGACGTGCACGGTCAGCCCGGCGTGAAAAGTGATCGCTTCGAAGACGTGACGCACCATGGAGCCGGTGAAGTGTCCGCCGATGAGGTGGAATTCGAAGCCGGCCGGCTCGCCGGTGTGCACGAGGTACGGGCGACCCGAGATATCGACGACGGCCTGGGCGAGCGCCTCGTCGAGTGGCACGAGGGCATCACCGTAGCGGGAGATGCCCGACTTGTCGCCGAGCGCCTGGCGAATGGCCTGGCCGAGCACGATTCCCACGTCTTCGACGGTGTGGTGCACGTCTATTTCGATGTCACCGCTGGCGCGCACCGTGAGGTCGGTCAGGGAGTGCTTGGCGAAGGCTGTCAGCAGGTGGTCGTAAAACGGCACCGAGGTGTGGATATCGCTGACGCCGGTGCCATCGAGGTTCAGTGAGAGATCGATGCTGGATTCACTCGTCTCCCGTTGCAGGTGTGCGACGCGGGGCGCGGAAATGCCAACAGGTGAGCTCATAGCGCTAGTTTATCGGTCGTCCGAGGCGGGCCAGAGCGTCAAGGAACAGCGAAGTCTCCTTCTCGGTACCCGCCGTCACCCGCAAGTGGTTCGGGATACCGACATCACGAATGAGAATTCCCTCCGCCAGCAGCGCCTCAAACGTCTGCTGCGGGTCGGCCACTCCCCCGAATAATACGAAGTTGCTCCAGCTTCGGTGCGGGGCATAGCCCAGACGGGCCAGCTCGACCACGAGCCGATCGCGCTGTCCACGAATATCGTCGACCATGGCGAGCATCTCCGCGCTGTGCGCCAGGGCAGCGTTTGCGGCCGCCTGGGTGAAGGTGGAGAGGTGGTACGGCAGGCGAACCAGGCGCAGGGCATCCGTTACCGCCGGATCGGCAGCCAGATAGCCGACCCGCGCACCGGCAAAGGCAAAGGCCTTGCTCATTGTGCGTGAGACCAACAGTCGCTCCCGGCCTGGCAGCAAGGTGAGCGCACTCGGAGTTCCGGCGGGCGCGAACTCGGCGTAGGCCTCGTCGACGACGACGATGCCATCGGTCGCGTCGTAGGCGGCGGCGATGGTCTCGAGCGAGAGCGGGGTGCCGGTGGGGTTGTTCGGTGAGCAGAGAAAGATGATGTCCGGATTGGTGCGAATGATCTGGCTCACTGCGGTGGCCGGCGACAGCTCGTAGTCGGCATCGCGCGTGCCGGCAATCCAGGTGGTGTCGGTTCCGGCCGCGAGGATCGAGTACATCGAATAGGTGGGGGCAAACCCGAGCAGGGTGCGCCCAGGTCCACCGAAAGCCTGCAGTACCTGCTGGAGCACTTCGTTGGAGCCGTTGGCCGCCCAGATGTTGTCGGAGGTGAGTGCCTCGCCAAGATACTGCGCGAGTGCCTCACGCAGGGCGGTGAACTCGCGGTCGGGGTAGCGATTCACCGAGCGGATGGCCTCGGCCAGGCCGGCGAGAATGTCGCGGGCCACTGCTTCGGGAATTGGGTGCGTGTTCTCGTTGACGTTCAGGGCCACCGGAACGTGTAATTGCGGAGCACCGTACGGGGTGAGGCCTTGCAGGTTGGTGCGGAGCGGAAGATCGTCGAGAGTGGTCACACTCTCCATGCTACGACCCTGTGCTGGCGCGCATTGCTACTTACGAGTTGGCGGGCAGTTCGAGTCGCTGACCGGGCTGGAGCGTTTCGACGGTGAGCGCGTTCAGTCGTTTGATGTCGGCGACGACGTCGCGCGGGTCGGCGGACGGCGAGACCTCTTCGGCGAGGTCCCACAGGGTTTGGCCGGGTTCGACTGTGATGAACCGGGCAGACCCGACGTCGGTCGGCGAGTAGGCCAGCGTCGCCACGATTCCGGAGTCGGTCGTGTACGACGTGAGGTCGATGCCCGT
Organism: Cryobacterium sp. TMT1-66-1; assembly: GCF_004403435.1. Taxonomy (NCBI): domain Bacteria; kingdom Bacillati; phylum Actinomycetota; class Actinomycetes; order Micrococcales; family Microbacteriaceae; genus Cryobacterium; species Cryobacterium sp. TMT1-66-1. The sequence goes on along the minus strand of NZ_SOGP01000001.1, from coordinate 138,466 downwards.
AGCGGAATTGGATGCTCCGGCCGCTCCCCCGTTGAGGGCGAATGCGACGGCACCGATGACGAGGGGCACGGCTGCGAGGGTCGTGAACACCACTCGCCCACGCCGGGTGAGGTGCAGACGGGTGCCGGGGGTACGAGAAGCGCCGTATTCACGGGCTGTGGGTGCAAGTGCTGTGGTCATGTCAAACCTCCAAGGTAGGCGGGCTGCGAGTCTCGTATCCGGCCCTCGGCCGGGAAGGCCGGATACGAAACTATGTTCCGAATATAACTTCGAACAATCGAACATGCAAGCTTTTTCTGATCCTCACCCCGAATTTCCCGCAACACACTCGAATAAGTGTTTGTTTCAGGGTTCGGAACTGGATAAACTTTCGATAGGACAATTGCTTGATTTACACTCAACCAGACACCACCGACATCCCCGTGTGACACGGTTTCAGACCACGCGGGGCCAACTCCAGGAGGGCACATCGTGACACAGGACACCAGCGGTACCCGTGACAAGGGCGGCACCCGGCGCCGCAAGAGTTTGAGCCAGCGGCAGCTCGCTATTCTCGACGTGATTCAGCGTTCGGTGAGTTCGCGCGGGTACCCGCCGAGCATGCGTGAGATCGGTGACGCGGTCGGGCTCGCCTCACTGTCGAGCGTGACCCACCAGCTCAACCAACTCGAACTCAGTGGCTACCTGCGCCGCGACCCGAATCGTCCGCGGGCACTCGAAGTTCTCATCGAGATTCAGCGCGCTCCCGAAGATGTCGGTACCGGCGACCAGGACAGCTTCCACCCCGGCGTTCAGGTCGGCGACGCCGCGATGGTGCCCCTCGTCGGTCGTATCGCCGCGGGAATCCCGATCACGGCCGACCAACAGATCGACGAGATTTTCCCGCTCCCCCGCCAACTCGTTGGGCAGGGCGAGCTGTTCATGCTCAAGGTCGTGGGTGAGTCCATGATCGACGCCGCCATCTGCGACGGTGACTGGGTCGTGGTTCGCCAGCAGAAGACCGCGGAGAATGGCGAGATCGTCGCGGCCATGCTCGACAACGAGGCCACCGTGAAGGTTCTGCGAAAGCGCGATGGCCACACCTGGCTGCTGCCGCGCAACAGCAACTTCGAACCGATTGTCGGCGACTTTGCGGACATCCTCGGAAAGGTCGTCGCGGTGCTGCGTTCGGTTTAATCGACGAAGGCCCGACCACCAACCGGTGATCGGGCCTGTTTTCGGTCTGCCCCGCTAAACGCCGACGGTGGCACCGAGGCGTTCACGCACCACCCGCGTCGCGGCGAGCATGTTGTGCAGCGACTGCACGGTCTCGTCGTAGCCACGCGTTTTCAGTCCGCAGTCCGGATTCACCCACACTTGGCGTTCGGGAATGGATTCCAGGGCGGTGTCGAGCAGGATGGTCAACTCGTCCACACTCGGTACGCGCGGCGAGTGGATGTCGTAGATGCCGGCGCCGATGCCGTGGTCGAAGCCGCCCGCCTCGATTTCCCGCACAACTTCCATGCGCGACCGGGCCGCTTCGATGCTCGTGACGTCGGCGTCGAGGTTGCGAATGGCTTCGATGACAACACCGAATTCTGAGTAGCAGAGGTGGGTGTGGATCTGGGTCGCATCCGCGACCCCGGCCGTGGCGAGCCGGAAAGACCCGACCGACCAGTCCAGGTAGTCGGCCTGATCCCTCTTCTTCAGCGGCAGCAACTCGCGCAGGGCCGGCTCGTCCACCTGAACGATCTTGATGCCCGCAGCCTCGAGGTCGGAGATTTCATCGCGCAGGGCCAGAGCCACCTGGCGGGCGGTCTCGCCCAATGGCTGGTCGTCGCGCACGAAGGACCAGGCCAGAATTGTCACGGGGCCGGTGAGCATGCCCTTGACCGGCTTGGTGGTGAGGCTCTGCGTGTAGACCGACCAGTCCACGGTGATCGGTGTCGGGCGCGACACGTCGCCCCACAGAATGGACGGCCGGGTGCAGCGACTGCCGTAAGACTGCACCCAGCCGTTCTCGGTCACGGCGAATCCGTCGAGGTTCTCGGCGAAGTACTGCACCATGTCGTTGCGTTCGGGTTCGCCGTGCACGAGCACGTCAAGGCCGATCTCCTCTTGCAACTGCACAACGCGGCCGATCTCGGCGCGCATCAGCTCGCGGTAGGCATCCGCTGCCAGGGTTCCCTTGAGGAACTGTGCGCGTGCTCGGCGAATGTCGGCGGTCTGTGGGAAGGATCCGATCGTGGTCGTCGGCAGTGGCGGAAGGTGCAGCGCCGCCTCCTGGGCGAGGAGTCGATCCGCGTAGTCGCCACGAGTGAAGTCGGCTTCCCTCAGCGCGGCGGCACGGCCGCGCACGGCTCCGTCACGCACGCCGGGGGCGCTGCGCCTGGCCGCCAGGGCCGCCTCGGCCTCGGCCAGCGGCGCCGCGATGGCCTCACGTCCGGCGGTGAGTCCGAGCGCGAGGGTGGCGACCTGACCGACCTTTTGGTCGGCGAAGGCCAGCCATCTGGTCAGTGAGCCCGGCAGCGATGTCTCGTCGGCAACATCGTGCGGCACGTGCAGCAGTGACGTCGAAGTGGACACGGTGACCGAGTCGGAGAGGGCACGCACGCTCTCGGCGGCCTCGAAGGCACCGGTCAGATCGCCGCGCCAGATGTTGTGCCCGTCGACGACGCCGGCGACGAGGGTCTTGTCGGCCAGTCCGGGGACGGCCCGGGGCAGGGTGCCCCGCACCAGGTCCAGCCCGATCGCCTCGACGGCGGTGGCCGCAAGTACCGGCAGGGCGTCGTCGAGGCTGCCGTAGGGCGCGGCAACAAACAGGGCGGGCCGGCCGGTCAGTCGACCAAGCACTCCATAAGCGGATGCGACGGCCGCCAGCGTCTCCGCGCGCGGTACGTCGATGGATTCACTGACCAGGCCCGGCTCATCGAGCTGCACCCAGTCGGCTCCGGCATTCGCTAACCGCGCCAGGAGCGCCGCATACACGGGAAGGAGATCGTCCAGCCGCGACAGGGGCGAAAAGCCAGCCGGGGCTTCGTCACTGGCCTTGCTGAGCAGCAGGAAAGTGACCGGGCCGACGAGCACCGGACGGGTGAGGAACCCGGCCGCTTTGGCCTCGATGAATTCACGTACGATGCGGTCGCCGGCCAGCGAGAACGCGGTCTCCGGTCCGATCTCGGGCACGAGGTAGTGGTAGTTGGAGTCGAACCACTTGGTCATCTCGAGGGGCAGGTTCTCGCCCGCGCCACGGGCCAGCGTAAAGTATCCGGCCAGGTCGAGGGTGCCGTCAGCGGCGACGAGCGAGGCGAACCGGGCGGGAATCGCGCCGACGGCAACGATGGTGTCGAGCACCTGGTCGTAGTAGGAGAACGACTCGGGGATCGACGAGTCGGTGCGGCCCAGCCCGAGACTGGCGAGCCGATCGCGGGTCTGCTGCCGCAGCCCAGCGGCGACGGCCTCCAGGGCCGGCGCGTCGATCGTCCCCGACCAGAACGCTTCGACGGCTTTCTTCAGTTCGCGCCGTCGGCCGATGCGTGGGTAGCCGAGGATGGTGCCGGTGGGAAAGGTGCTGGAAACTGGCGAAATGGGCATGGTGATTCCTTCACTGGAGCGATGATGGCTGGAACGGTCGGAGGAACGAACGTGGTGGGTGGGCCTCGCGCCTGAGCGGCGTGCGGCCTAGGGCATGGCAGCGGGCACTGGCAGTGCCCCACACCCTTCGAGAACCTTCAGCACGGTGTCGTGCTGGTTGAAGGCGTAGAGGTGAAGCCCGGGGGCGCCGCCCGCGAGTACGTCCTGGCCGAGGCGTACGGCGTAGTCGATGCCGATCTGGCGCTGGCCTTCGTCGGTCGGTTCGACCTCGAGCTGGATGGACAGTTCGGCGGGCAGCTTCTCACCGGAGAGCTGCAGAATACGGCGCAACCGGTTCGGGCTGGTCACCGGCATGATGCCGGGAAGGATCGGTAAGAGCACTCCGGCGGAGCGAGCCCGCTGGATGAAGCTCAGGTAGTCGTCGGCGTGGAAGAACAGCTGGGTGATCGCCAGGTTGGCTCCGGCGGCCTGCTTGGCCAGCAGGGTGTCGATGTCTTGGGTGACCGACCGCGAGTTCGGGTGGCCGTTGGGGAAGGCCGCAACGCCGATGCGCACCTTGCTGCGTTCCGTTTTCACCCCGCGGGCACCGGGCAGGCCCGGAATCACCGTCTCGATGTACGGCACCCGTTCGATCTGCACTCGATGGATGAGCTGTACCAGCTCCCCCGCGCTGTGCAGGTCGCCGAGAAAGGGGGTGTCGCCCTCATCCGCGCCCTGCGGCGCGTCGCCGCGAATGGCCAGAAAGCTGCGGATGCCGGCGTCGAGAAACTCGCGAATGAGGCGGCTGGCTTCTGTGTGCGAGGAGCCGACGCAGGTGAGGTGAGCCATGGCATCCACTGAAGTGTGGTCTTTGATGTAGCGCAGCACGTCGAGCGAGGAATTGCGCGACGAACCGTTGGCGCCGTAGGTGACCGAGATGAACTCGGGGCCGGCGGCGGCAAGGTGATCGATGGTGCGGGTGAGAGCGGATGCTGCGGCCACCGATTTCGGCGGGTACACCTCGAACGAGAACGCCGGGCGGGCGTCACACGCGTTGGGCGTTGGGGCGGTCATGGTTCCTCATTCGGCAGAAGCGGTACAGCGGGTGATGGCCGGGCGGCCGCGGACACACCAGAACACTGGTGGGTTTTCGCGGGCGGGTGCCGGGCTCGGCTGTCGCTCCATGCCGGGGAATGGATTCCGTCGGCAACGATTGATTAGACACTAACAACACCAGCGCCGGGTCGCACCAATGTGACAGTTCGTGTCATTGGTGCGCCGACGGGCGGTGGCAATCAGACGGAGAGCGCGGGCAGAATGACGAAGGGGTCGAACTGCGGCTCGATCTCGGGAGTGACGAACGCGGTGACGTGGGTGCCGGTCTCGATGTACTCGGTCGTCTCGATGCGGCCCACGTCGTGCAGAACGGCGATGAGGTCGCCGCGATCATAGGGAATGAGCAGGTCGAGTTCGATCTGCGGTGTCGGCAGCAGCAGCGCAACGGCAGCGAGCACGGTGTCGATGCCCTCACCGGTGCGGGCCGACACGAACGTTGCCTTGGGCTCCAGGCCGCGCAGTACCAGCCGGTCGTCATCGCTGATCAGGTCGCTCTTGTTGAAGACGACCAGTTCGGGAATATCGCGGGCGCCGACCTCGGAGATGACGTCGCGCACGGTGGCGAGCTGGGCCACGGGGTCGGGGTGGGACCCGTCGACGACGTGCACGATGACGTCGGCGTCGGCGACCTCTTCCAGGGTTGAGCGAAAGGCTTCGACCAGCTGGTGCGGCAGGTTGCGCACGAAACCGACCGTGTCGGTGAGGGTGTACAGACGCCCGTCGGCGGTCGTCGACTTGCGCACGGTGGCGTCGAGGGTCGCGAACAGGGAATTCTCGACCAGCACTCCGGCCTTGGTGATGCGGTTGAGCAGGCTGGACTTGCCGGCGTTGGTGTAGCCGACGATGGCGACCGAGGGAACGGCATTGCGCTTGCGGTTGGCGCGTTTGGCCTCGCGGGCCGGCTTCATCTCGACCATCTGCTTACGCAGTTTGGACATCCGGGTGTGAATGCGGCGTCGGTCGAGTTCGATCTTGGTCTCACCGGGGCCACGGGAGCCCATGCCGGCACCGGTGCCACCGACCTGGCCACCGGCCTGGCGAGACATCGAGTCGCCCCAGCCACGCAGGCGCGGGAGCATGTAGGCCATCTGGGCGAGTTCGACCTGCGCCTTGCCCTCTCGGCTCTTGGCGTGCTGGCTGAAAATGTCGAGGATCACGGCGGTGCGGTCGATGACCTTCACCTTGACCACGTCTTCGAGGGCACGGCGCTGGCTGGGCGCGAGTTCGGTGTCGGCGATGACGGTGTCGGCGCCGAGCGCCTTCACGATGTCGGCAACTTCCTGGGCCTTGCCCTTGCCGAGGTAGGTGCTCGGGTCGGGGGTGGCCCGGCGCTGCAGCAGACCGTCGAGTACGGTTGCCCCGGCGGTTTCGGCGAGGGCGGCCAGTTCGCGCATGGAGTTCTCGGCGTCATCGACCGTGCCGTGCGTGTAGACACCCACGAGAACGACGTTTTCGAGCCGCAGTTGGCGGTACTCAACCTCGGTGACATCTTCCAGCTCGGTCGAAAGCCCGCCGACTCGCCGCAGGGCGTTGCGGTCAGCACGTTCGGACTGGTCGCCGTCGTGCTCGCTACCGTCATACTCGCCGGATGCGTGAGTTTGCAGGGCCTGGGCTGCCCCGCTGCGGAACAGGGAGTAGCCGGCAGCTTTGCTGTCGGCGCTGGCCAACACGCGCGCGACGACATCATCAGCGTCTGCGGCGTCTGCGCCTGTGTTTACTACCGCGGTGTTTTCTACCGCGTCGTTGCCCGAGGGCGCCGTTGGATCATTCATCCCATTAACCTTAGTTCAACGAAGTTGAAAGGTTCCTCTTATGTCGTCCGACCACTATTTTTCTCCGGCGCCCGGCACCGTACTGAAAACCCGCCAGATCACCGTGCAACTGCACGGCCAGGATCGGCTCTTGACGACCGCCAATTCGGTCTTCAGCCCCGCCCACATCGACGGTGGCACCGAGGTTTTGCTCAAGTACACGCCTGAGCCGCCGCTGACCGGTCACTTTCTCGACCTTGGCTGCGGCTGGGGCCCGATCGCCCTGCACCTCGCCATGGCCTCCCCCAACGCCACCATCTGGGCCGTCGACGTCAACGAGCGTGCCCTCGATCTCGTGCGCACGAACGCCGCCGCGCTCGGCCTGACCAACATCAACGCCGTGCTCGCCGCCGATGTGCCCACCGACATCAGCTTTCGCACCATCTGGTCGAACCCGCCCATTCGCGTCGGCAAGGACGAACTGCACGGGCTCATGACGACCTGGTTACCCCGCCTCGAATCAGAAGCGGATGCCTGGCTCGTCGTGCAACGCAACCTCGGTTCGGATTCGCTCCAGCGTTGGCTCGCCGCCGAACTCCCCGACAACTTCGAAACCACGCGTGAGGCCATCAGCAAGGGCTTCCGTGTGCTGGCAGTGCACCGCGACTAGCCCAGGTTCAGAACCCCGTCGAAGACGAGCTCTGCCGGCCCGGACAGCGACACGTGCTCGCCGTCCTCGGCGGGGAACATGCGCACTCCGAGCACGCCACCGGGAACCTCGACCCGCCACTGGTGCGGCGCCGATTTGCCGGCCCAGTGCCGGGTGGCGAGGGCGGCCGCGACCGCTCCGGTGCCGCAGGACAGCGTCTCCCCGCTGCCGCGTTCGTGTACGCGCATGCGGAAGCGCCCGACGCCGTTGACGACCAGCGGTTCGTTGGGCACGACGAATTCAACGTTCACACCGTCGGCCGGCTCGGGATCGAGTTGCGGAATGAACGTGAGGTCGGCCGCGTCAAGTTCATCGTCGTCGGCGAGGGCGACGACCGTGTGCGGGTTGCCAACATTGATGCCGAGTCCCGGCCGCGCCACGGGCAGGTTCTTGGTGCGCACGAGCGGTTCGGTGCCGTCGAGCTTCCATCGGCCGAGGTCCACCTGAAAGCCGGAGGCGTTGCGCTGTACGTCCCGCACGCCCCCGCGAGTGCCGATGGTCAGGGTGTCGCCGGGCAGCAGCTCGGCGAGGTCGTTCTCAATCAAGAATTTGGCATACACACGGATGCCATTGCCGCACATTTCCGAGACGGTCCCGTCGGCGTTCCAGTAGTCCATGAACCACTCGGCAGCGTCGTCTTCAGCGAGAGCGGCCGCGCCGTCAGGCAGGTTCTTGCTGCGAACCGCACGGATGATGCCGTCCGCACCGACGCCGAATTTGCGGTCGCACACAGCACGAATCTGCGCCGGCGTGAGCTCCGTTGTTCCGTCGGGATCAGCGAACAGCACGAAGTCGTTGCCCGTGCCGTGGCCCTTGGTGAAGTTCAGAGTGATGCCCATGCTGCCAGTTTACGGGGCGGCCGCTGCGAGACTTTCCGGGCAGCTCAGAGCGGTCGTGCCGGGAGGGCACTGGGCGCACTGCCCCGGTCGACGTGTGCGAGGGCGTCATCGACCCGGTCTGCCGCATCGGATTCGACCCAGTGGGCGTGCGCGTAGCGTTTAAACCAGCTCACCTGCCGGCGGGCATAACGCCGGGTCAGCTGCTGGGTCGCTTCGACGGCCTCAGCTTGGCTGCGCGTGCCGTACACCTGGCCGAGTGCCTGCGCGTAGCCGATCGCGCGGCTCGCCGTCACTCCATTTTCGATGCCGGCCGCAAGCAGCCCTCGGGCTTCGTCGACGATGCCGGCCGCCCACATCCGCTCGACCCGGGCATCAAGCCGCGGGGTGAGCTGCTCGCGCGGCGTACGCAGGCCGAGCAGCACGGTGGGCTTCCAGTAGACCGGTTCCTCGGGCAAGGCCGCCAGATGCGGGGCGCCAGTGAGCTCGACGATCTCCAGGGCCCGCACCAGTCGGCGACCGTTGCTCGGCCCGATCCGCAGGGCGGCCTGCGGGTCGACGGCCTGCAGCCGGGTGTACATCAGGCCGGGTCCGCTCATGCTGAGTTCGGCTTCAAGCCGGGCGCGCAGTATCGGATCGGTGCCGGGAAACTGAAAGTCGAACACGACCGACGAGACATAGAGGCCCGAGCCGCCCACCACGATGGGCACAGCCCCGCGCGCGCGGATCTCGGTGATGACGGCGCGGGCATCCGTTTGGTAATTGCTGACGGTGGCCTCGTCGGTCACGTCCAGCACGTCGAGCAGGTGGTGCGGAATGCCGCGGCGTTCGGGCACGGTGAGCTTCGCCGTGCCGATGTCCATGCCGCGGTAGAGCTGCATGGCGTCGGCGTTGACGATTTCAACCGACTGTCCGCGCTGAATCAGCCTTTCGGCCAAGTCGAGGGACAGCTCCGACTTGCCGGTGCCGGTCGACCCGACGATCGCAATCAGAGCCGCTGGGTCGGCTGTGACCGCTGGTACTGTCGACACGGCTCCTAGCGCTCGTCGTCGTTCACGTTATAGATGGGGATGGTGGTAGAGCCACCCTCGAGCCGCAGGCCGATCGTCGGCAGACCGAGCGAAACGGGGCCGGGGCCACCGGTTGCGCCGCCATGAGCGGGTACCCCGCAGGATTCGACTTCCATACGGTCCCACGCCTCGCCGGCCCGAGTCGTTCGGATGCGGAGCGGCGCACCGTCGGTGGAGTCTGCGATGAGGTGGAAGGGTGCGGCCTGGGTGACGACGACAGTGACCATATCGCCGGGACGGGGACGGGGTGAACCGGCTGGCACGTCGAAGTGCACGAGGCGGCTGTCGGGCGCCCGGCCACTCAGCCGGTGGGTATCGCTGTCCTTGCGGCCCTCGTTGGCGACGAGCAGTTCCACCTCACGGCCGATCATCGCCTGGTTCTCTTCGAGGGAGATGCGCTCCTGCAGGGCCGCGAGTCGCTCGTAGCGGTCCTGCACGACGGCCTTGGGAACTTGGTCAGGCATTGTCGCGGCCGGAGTGCCAGGGCGAATGGAGTACTGAAAAGTGAACGCCGTCGCGAACCGGGCCTGTTCAACAAGCCGCAGGGTTTCCTGAAAGTCCTCTTCGGTTTCGCCGGGGAAACCGACGATGATGTCGGTGCTGATGGCCGCGCTCGGCATCTGGGCACGCACCCGGTCGAGAATGCCGAGGAACTTCGCACCGCGGTAGGAGCGTCGCATCGACTTGAGGATACGGTCGGAGCCCGACTGCAGCGGCATGTGCAGCTGCGGCATGACGGCCGGCGTTTCCGCCATGGCGTCGATGACGTCGTCGGTGAACGCGGCGGGGTGCGGGCTGGTGAAGCGAATGCGCTCCAGCCCCTCGATCTTGCCGGCCGCGCGCAACAGCTTGCCGAAAGCGAGCTTGTCGCCGAATTCGACCCCGTAGGAGTTCACGTTCTGGCCGAGCAGGGTGACCTCGATGGCACCGTCATCGACAAGGGCCTGGATCTCGGCGAGAATCTCGCCCGGGCGGCGGTCTTTCTCCTTGCCGCGGAGGGCCGGCACGATGCAGAACGTGCAGGTGTTGTTGCAGCCGACCGAGATCGAGACCCAGCCGCTGTAGCTGGAGTCCCGTTTGGTGGGCAGGGTCGAGGGGAAGGTCTCGAGGGATTCGAGAATTTCGAGTTGAGCCTCACCGTTGTGCCGGGCCCGTTCAAGCAGGCTGGGCAGGGAGCCCATGTTGTGGGTGCCGAAGACGACGTCGACCCACGGTGCCTTTTCGAGGATGGTGGTCTTGTCTTTTTGAGCGAGGCAGCCGCCAACGGCGATCTGCATGCCCGCGTGCTTGCGCTTGACCGAGGCGAGGTAGCCGAGGTTGCCATAGAGCTTGTTGTCGGCGTTCTCACGCACGGCACAGGTGTTGATCACGACGATGTCGGCCTCGCCGCCATCGGCCGAGACGTAGCCGGCCGCCTCGAGCGAGCCGCTGAGCCGTTCGGAGTCGTGCACGTTCATCTGGCAGCCGAAGGTGCGAACCTCGTAGGTGCGCGCGCGCCCCGACTCGTCGATCGCGGCTGCCGAGGGTGTGATCACGGTTCGGCGGGCTAGTTCGGGGGCGACGATACTCATAGTAGGTATAGTTTACGCGAGCAATTCGGTGTGCGGGCCGTGAGCCAGGCCCGCGCCTGCATCAGCGGCCAGCATCAACGAAAACGCACGCGGGAGGTGCCGCCGCCACCACGGCTGTCCATGGCTGCTTTGACGGCGAGTCGTACCGCTGCCGAGCTGTAGCCCTTACGCATGAGAAAGCCGGTGAGTCGACGGTCGATGGTCTGGTCGTCGAAGCGTTCCATCTGCCCGATGCGCTTGGTGGCCAGGTCGATGGCGCGTTCGGCTTCGTCGTCGGGAAGTTCCTCGAGCTTGTCCATCATGACGCCCGGGTCGAGTTTGCGCCTGCGCATCTCCGCTTCAACGCCGGTGCGGCCGAGGCCCTTGCGCACGTTGTGGCTGTGGATGATCTGGTCGGCAAGCTTGGCTTCGTCGAGGTAGTTCAGCTCAATGAATTTCTCGATGATCCCGCTGGCATCACCGGAGTCGACCCCGGTAGCGTTCAGTACCAGGAGGGCTTCGACCGTGGAGAGGGAGCGGCCGCGCAGCCGGTGCAACAGCACCTTTTCGGCCCGCTCCCGCTGATCGGCCGCATCAGCGACAAAGTCTGCTGCGGTGGCTTCGTCGTCGACCTGGTCGCTGTCGATACTCTCGGCCTCGTTATCGGCGGCGGCCTCTGCCTCCCGAGCGGCAGCCGCCGCGGCGGCGAACCTGTCGGCCGCCGCCGGGCGGGGTTCGAGCGGCGAGCGGCGTTTCATGCCCGGTGCCGCACCGGGCAGGTAGGTCACGGAAGCCAAACCGGAGTCGGCGCGTTCTGCTGCATCGTCCGGGGGTTCGAAGTGCACCATTGGCGTGACCTGCCTTTTGTTGTCGTTGCGGAACTGATGTTTGGTGTGGCGCGGCCGGTTAGGCGATCTTGCGGGCGGGGGCCGCCTTGGTGACGACAGGGCCGCTGGCCAGCACGGCTGCGGCATCCGCTTCGGCCTTAGCCTTGATTTCGGCCTCCAGCGCGATTGCGGCAGCGGCCTTTTCGGCGGCTTTGGCCGCGATGCCCTCTGGACCGACACCGAGCTTGATCAGAATCTTGCGCTCGATCTCGTTGGCCATGTCAGGGTTCTTCATCAGGAAGTTGCGCGAGTTCTCTTTACCCTGGCCGAGCTGGTCGCCGTCGTAGGTGTACCATGCGCCGGACTTCTTGACGATGCCCTGGTCGACACCGAAGTCGATCAGGCTGCCCTCACGCGAGATGCCGATGCCATACATGATGTCGAACTCGGCCTGCTTGAAGGGCGGCGCCATCTTGTTCTTGACGACCTTGACCCTGGTGCGGTTACCGATGGCATCCGTGCCGTCTTTGAGAGTTTCAATGCGGCGAATGTCGAGGCGCACCGAGGCGTAGAACTTGAGGGCTTTACCGCCCGAGGTGGTCTCGGGGCTGCCGAAGAACACACCGATCTTCTCGCGCAACTGGTTGATGAAGATCATGGTGGTGTTGGTCTGACTGAGGCCACCGGTGAGCTTACGCAGGGCCTGGGACATGAGCCGGGCCTGCAGGCCGACGTGCGAGTCACCCATCTCGCCCTCGATCTCAGCGCGCGGAACCAGGGCGGCAACGGAGTCGACGACGATGAGGTCGATGGACCCGCTTCGCACGAGCATGTCGGCGATTTCGAGGGCCTGCTCACCGGTATCGGGCTGGGAGACGAGGAGGGCATCGATATCGACGCCGAGCTTCTTGGCGTACTCCGGGTCGAGGGCGTGCTCGGCGTCGATGAAGGCGGCGATGCCGCCGTTCTTCTGCGCGTTCGCGATGGCGTGCAGGGTGAGTGTGGTCTTACCCGAGGATTCCGGGCCGTAGATCTCCACGATGCGACCACGCGGTAACCCGCCTATGCCGAGTGCGACGTCGAGAGCAACCGACCCGGTAGAAATGGTCTCGACGGGGGCGCGCTCGTCGCTGCCGAGGCGCATGACCGATCCCTTGCCGAACTGACGATCGATTTGCGCGAGGGCGGTTTCGAGGGCTTTCTCGCGGTTCGCTTGTGATGCCATGGTGGTGATCTCCTTGGGTTCTGCACTGTCGCCGGTTGTGAACGGCGCTGCGGGTGTGCGTGGTGGCGCCTATAGGCTGTCGGCCCGCGCAGGGTCGGACCCTGATGCACGTTTCGACAAGGCATTTGCCGACTTTCTCTGAAAAATTCGACTGTACGCCGCACCTCCGACACTGGTCGGGAGCACGATCAAACGGTGCGCAATCTGTCAGATTGTCTGCTGTGGAGGAGCCTATCAAGGCCGAACAGGTATTCGACCATTGTCGGGAATGTTTTTGCGGCGTGTCGAAATATCGGCCTAACCCGAGGAGGCTGAACGACGCTACTGGCGCGGAGCAGGAATGCCGGCACCGTGCCAGCGGCTGCGCGGGACATCGACTTCGGCGCAGAGCGCCAGCCAGACCTCGCGGGCGGGAACACCAGCAGCGAGGGCCTGATCAGCGGTACGCCCATCGAGCGGGGTGAGAACGAGGTCACGGGTGAGCACGCGCCCGTAGGCGTCGCCGAACTCTTCTTTCATCGCGGTGCGAAATTCACTGAGTCGCACGACACTCCTTCAACCTGAAATGACAACCACCGCCGACACTCTGTGTCGACGGTGGTTGATGATACTCAAAATACTAGGAACGCTACCGGTTGATGACTAACGCACCATGAGATCGGCATCGAACGTGTTGACGAACTCGTCCGGTACCGTGTCGGGGAACTGATCGATTCCCTCGATGACGGCGAGACGGTCGCCAACTTCGCGCATGATGACCGAGATCGGGGTTTCCAGTGCATCGGCGACAGAAGCGAGAATCTCCGAAGAGGCCTCTTTCTGTCCTCGTTCTACCTCACTGAGGTAGCCGAGCGCGACGCTGGCTTTGCTTGCGACCTGACGCAGGGTACGCCCCTTTTGCAGGCGGAAGTCCCTGAGCACATCGCCGATTTCCTGACGAACAAGAATCATCGGAACCTCCTTCTTATGCCTAATAACTACCGGAATGCGAAGCTGGATGCTTACAATACTGCATTCATCCGACTCGTTGACACTACCGAGAATCACTGGGCTTTGCTTGTGAATGTCTTCGATGTAACCAGCCCGTAAGAGGAACTATTCCGCGTCACCCTGCGCTATCAGCGCACGCACAGCATCGATCGCTTGGCTCACGGTTTCGGCGCGAATCTCTCCCCGGTCACCATGGAGGTGCAGTGGAACAGCCCAGGATCCAGTACCTTTGGAGAGACCGATGAACACCGTTCCAGCCGGGTGTCCCCCGTCGGGCCCGGGCCCGGCGACACCGGTCGTCGACACACCGATGTCGGCGCGTACGCCGTTCACCGCGAGCAGGGTGCGCACCCCGCCGGCCATCTGCTTGGCGACGTCGGCGTGGACGGGGCCGTGCACGTTCAGCACACTGCTGTCGACGTGCAGCAGGCTGCGCTTCAGGGCAGTGTCGTAGGCAACGACTCCCCCACGCACCACAACGGATGCCCCGGGAATGCGCACGAGCTCAGCCACGAGCAGTCCGCCGGTCAGCGACTCGGCCACGGCGATGGTGAGGTGATGGGTGGTGAGCTCGGCGATCAGCTCGGCCGTCGCATCCGCTGGCCCAGCCGACTGGGCCGGGTGAGTTACGGGGAGTGAACCCGTGACCGTGGCCGGGTCAGGCAACGTCGTGCTTTCGCAGGCGCCAGGCCGAGATCAGATAGTCGAGGCCGGAGACTACGGTGAGCACGAGCGCGATGGTCATGGTGGCCGTGTTGAGCCAGTCCACCCAGTCGCCGAACACCTGGTTGAACGGCAGCAGGGCGAGCGAGATCGACACGGACTGGGCAACGGTCTTGAGCTTGCCGCCGCGACTGGCCGGAATGACCCGGTCGCGCAGCATGACGAAGCGGAACACCGTGATGCCGATCTCTCGCACCAGGATGACGATGGTCACCCACCAGGGCAACTCCCCCAGAATAGATAGGCAGACCAGGGCGCCACCGGTGAGGATCTTGTCGGCGATCGGGTCGAGAATCTTGCCGAGGTCCGTGACGAGGTTGTGGCGGCGGGCGATCATGCCGTCGATGCCGTCGGTGGCGATGGCGATGATGAACAGCACGGCGGCGACCCAGCGCAGGGTATCCTGAGGGCCGTCGGCGGCCAGCAGCATCCAGATAAAAACGGGGGCGAGCAGGATGCGCACGACCGTGATCAGGTTGGGAACGTTCCAGTTACTGGGCCGGGTGACGGATGCTTGTGGTGATGCCATGGTTCAGTCCCTGCCGGTTAGTTTCCAGGCATCCTCGTCGTCCAAGGCGCCGTCCACCTCAGGATACCCCTGTGACATTTTCTCGACCGGGTCATCGGCGTAGCGTGGGTCGGGCGCGGAGGCAGCACGCGAATCGTCGGACTGCGCCTTGAGGGCGTGCTGTTCGTCGTCGGAGCCGCGCAGGCGGGCGAGCACACTCGGCAGCTGTTCCGCGTTCACGAGCACGTCGCGCGCCTTGGAGCCTTCGGAGGGGCCGACGATCTCGCGGGATTCGAGCAGGTCCATCAGGCGGCCGGCCTTGGCGAAGCCGACACGCAGTTTGCGCTGAAGCATCGACGTGGACCCGAACTGGGTGGACACGACGAGTTCCGCCGCTGCAAGCAGCACCTCGAGGTCGTCGCCGATGTCGGAGTCGATTTCCTTGCGCGGGGCGACCATGGAAACGTCGGGCCGATAGTCGGGACGGGCCTGCATGGTGACATGCTTGACGACCTTCTCGATCTCGTCTTCAGTGACCCAGGCGCCCTGCACGCGCACGGCTTTGGAGGCACCCATCGGCAGGAACAGGGCGTCGCCCTGCCCGATGAGCTTGTCGGCGCCGGGCTGGTCGAGGATGACCCTGGAGTCGGTGACGCTCGTCACAGCAAAGGCGAGGCGTGAGGGCACGTTGGCCTTGATCAGACCGGTGACGACGTCGACGCTGGGCCGCTGGGTGGCGAGCACGAGGTGAATTCCCGAGGCGCGGGCCAGCTGGGTGATGCGCACGATGGAGTCCTCGACGTCGCGCGGGGCGACCATCATGAGGTCGGCCAGCTCGTCGACGACGACCAGCAGATAGGGGTAGGGCTTGAGTTTGCGTTCGCTGCCGGCCGGCAGCACGATCTCGCCATTGACGACGGCCTTGTTGAAGTCGTCGATGTGGCGAAAGCCGAAGCTCGCAAGGTCGTCGTAACGCATGTCCATCTCTTTCACGACCCACTGCAGCGCTTCAGCGGCTTTCTTCGGGTTCGTGATGATGGGCGTGATGAGGTGCGGCACGCCGGCGTAGGCGGCGAGTTCGACCCGCTTCGGGTCGATCAGCACCATGCGCACGTCGCTCGGCTTGGCGCGCATGAGCAGGCTGGTGATCATGGAGTTCACGAAGCTGGACTTGCCGGATCCGGTGGAGCCGGCGACGAGCAGGTGGGGCATTTTTGCGAGGTTGGCGATGACGAAACCGCCGCCGACGTCCTTGCCGACACCGATGGTCATCGGGTGGGTGGCATTAGTGGCGGTGCTCGACCGCAGTACGTCGCCGAGGGTAACGATTTCACGGTCGGTGTTGGGGATCTCGATGCCGATGGCACTCTTGCCGGGGATGGGCGAGAGGATGCGCACCTCATTCGAGGCGACCGCGTAGGAGAGGTTCTTGCTGAGCGCGGTGACCCGCTCTACCTTGACGCCCGGGCCGAGTTCGATCTCGTACTGGGTGACCGTTGGGCCACGGGAGAATCCGGTGACCTTCGCATCGACCTGGAACTGGCGCAGCACCTCGGTGATCGACTTCACGACGTCGTCGTTGGCGGCCGAGCGCGCTTTGGCCGGCGGGCCGGCGGTGAGAGTGGATGCCGCGGGCACGAGATAAGGAATGGCCGGGTGGGGGTCAGTGGAGGCGAGAGGGGGAAGGGCCGCGCCAGAGGCATCCACTGCCTGGCTGAGTTCGGGGAAGACGTCGTCGAAGCCGGGTAGTACTTCGGTGTGCCCGGCCGGGTCGTCGGAGTGCAGGCCGGTGGACGGACCGGTGCCGAGGTCGACTTCGCCGGTGAATCGTTTGACGGCGAGCTCCGCCTTGCGCAGGTCTTCGAGCACCTCGGTGCCGTAGTGGTCGCGTTCGGGCGGAGCGGTGTGGTCGGTGACCTCCGATTCGATGGCGCTGTCGAAGCCGCCGCGCGATTGATTGCCGCCAAGCAGCACGCTGAGCGGGTCAGGAGCCAGCTCAGCCGGGCCGGCCTTCGACTCGGTCGACAGCGCGCTGCCGAAGTCGGGGTCTTCCTCGCGCTTGCTGTTGTTGCGCCGCCACCACGGCAGCGCGCCTTCGGAGTCGTCGTCATCGCCTGAAACAACATTGACGCCGTCGAGCTCGACCTGCGCGGTCTTGCCCGGCTTGCCGTTCTTGGTCGCTTTCGTGGCCGCTTGCTCTTCGTCAGCCGTCAGCTGGGCGCCGAACAGCCAGTCGTAGAGCTCCCGGGAACGCTGACCGACCCGGTTCGGCGGGGTCTTGGTGATGATGAACAGGCTCAGCAGCAACAGCAGGATGACGACGATTGTGGCACCGATCGACGTGGTGAGCATGATCAGCGGGGCGGCGATCATCCACCCGATGACCCCGCCGGCCAGCGCGAGGGCCGGCATGCCGTCTTGCGGCTGCGGCTGCACGCCGAAGATATGGCAGAGCCCGGAGATGGTCACCAGCAGAAGGCTGAGTCCGATGCCGATGCGGCCGTTATCGTGCACCGAACTGGGTTTGCGAAACAGCCAGACCGAGAACAGCAGCAGAATGACCGGCAGGGCGAAGGCAACCCGGCCGAACAGGCCACCGAAGGTGTAGGCGTCGAGCCGCTGGGCGACGAGGTTGTTAATGAGGAACCACTCAACGATGGCGCCGGAGATGGCGAGCAGCACGAGAAAGAACGGCAGACCGTCGCGGCGTTCGTCTTTGGAGAGTTTTTCCGGGCCGAGGGCACGGGCGGCGCCGCCCGTGAGGTGGGCCAGGCCCATCCAGGCGCGGGCACCCAGGCTCGGCTTCACGTCGACAGCGGTGAATTTGACGGTCTTCTGCGCGGTGGTACCGCCGGCGCTCGTCGCCCTCGGTTTGCGCGCCGGAGCGCCCTTCGCTGCCGGGGTGCGGGCACGCCCGGTCGACTTAGTGCTCGTAGCCATGAAATAACGCTACCAAGCACCACCGACATTCGGCCGACCCCACGCCCACGGCCCTCGCGACAGGCGGGTATTGCGCACGCGGCAGCATCCGTTTGTCGCGCGTAAGTTTAGTAGCGGATGGCGTCGATCACCTTCACCCGCACCGCGACAAGTGCGGGGATCAGCCCGGCGAGGGCTCCGACCACGGTGGCGCAGACCAGGCCGAGCACGGCGGCTTCGACCGGGAACGGTGGAAAGTCGGTGACCTGGCCCTGGCTGATGAAGTCCTCGACAAATGGACTCTTGACAATGAGAACGGCGGCGATGACGCCGACGATGCCGGCGACGACGGTGGCGACAACACTTTCCATCATGACCGCGAAGAACACCCGGCCGGCGGTCGCCCCGAAGCTGCGCCGAATGCCGATCTCGCGGATGCGCTGTTTGAGCGTGACCAGGGCGATATTGACCAGTCCGAGCGCTCCGAGCAGCAGCACCAGCCCGGCGATGGCGCCGACAGTGAGTTTGAGCGAGAGGTAGGGGTCGCCGTCCTGGTAAGCCGCGAAATCTTGCCGGTTCACCTGCACGAACGCGTCAGCACCCAGGGCGCCCTGAACGTCACGTTGCAGAGCGGTCACGAGCTGTTCTGAGATGTCAACGGGTACCCACAGCTCGTAGGACGGCGGCCCGAATTGAAAATTGGGGTCGGTGACGACCGGCGTGATGGCGGTGAGTGCGTCGGCGAGCATGTACATCGCCGGCTCGGTCTCGTAGGAGAGGGCCGGATAGACGCCGGTGACGACGGCCGTCGTAGAGCCTTCACCGAGCAGGGTGGTGGTCGGGTGAGTGGCCAGGTCGGGTCGGCCAAGGCGGTCCCAGAAAATGGAGTTGATGAGCACAGCCGGAGCGAGCCGGGTCTGGTCGTCATCGGTGAACCAGCTCCCCTCTTCGAGAGTAATGCGGTGCATGGTGCCGTAGGGCGGATCCACCCCGATCGTCTGCACCGGTACGGCGCCGTCGGTGAATTGCACCGTCTGCTGCGTATTGACGACACGGCTGGCGTAGTCGATTTTGTACCGTTCGAGCGCGGTGCGCCAGATTTCAGGCATCTCGGTGGGGGTGGAGCCATCGTTCATCGACGCAGACAGATACAGGCTGGCCGGGCGGCCGCCCGATCGTTCGTTGGATTCCACGGTGGCCTGCTGCGCGACCCCGCCGAGGCCGACCACGGTCGTGATGGCGCAGACGGCGACGGCCACCCCGATCAGGGACAGCATGACGCGGGTCTTATGGATGCGTACTTCCTGCCAGGCCTCGATGATGGCGCCGACCACGTTGCTCGCGAGGCGCTTCATGCTGGCACGCTACTGGCGGGCACGGTGCTGGCGACCTGCAATACGCCGTGGTCGAGCCGCAGATGCCGGGTGGCCCGGGCAGCGATGGCCGGGTCATGGGTGATGGTGACGAGGGCCGCCCCGGATTCGGTGGCGACCTCGTCGATCAAGTCCATCACCGTCTCGCCGGTTTCCAGGTCGAGGGCGCCGGTCGGTTCGTCGGCGAGAATGAGCCGCGGGCCGCGCACCAGGGAACGGGCGATCGCGACGCGCTGTTGCTCACCGCCGCTCAACTTGTCGGGCAGTGAAGCCAGCCGATCTCCGAGGCCAACCCGTTCGAGCATCTCGGTGGCGATGCGGGCGCGCTGCCAGAATTGGCGACCCTCGGCGTAGAGCAGCGGGGTCATCACGTTTTCCAGGGCGGTGCGGCCCTGCAGCAGGTTGAACTGTTGAAAGATGAAGCCCACCTCACGGCCGCGGAGGCGGTCGCGGGCGCCGGAGGACAGCGACTGCACCGGGCGATCTTCGAACAGCATGGTGCCGCTGGTGGGGGAATCCAGCAGGCCGAGCAGGTTCAGCAGGGTGGTTTTGCCCGAACCTGAGCGGCCGACGATCGAGACGCGGTCGCCCACGTTCACCTCGAGGTCGATACCGGAAAGAATCGTCAGCGGCGGCGCATCGATGAGCTGCACGGTACGGGTCACGCCCTCAAGGTGCAGCAGGGTCATTTGGAGATCCCGGTGCTGGAAATGCTCGGCATGTAGCAGACTTGGCTACCATCGGGTTGTGTATCGCAGCCGTCGGCTCCCGGTGCCACGGGGCGCCGGGCACGAACTGGTTGATCAGGTCGCCCTCGACGAGTCCGTCGATGACCTGCACGTTGGTGCCGTCGGTCATGCCGAGCGTGACCGGGCGTTCTTCGGTGCCGCCGTCGGCCAACACGAACCAGACGACACCGGTCTCGGCCGACCCCTTGACCGCAGTTGTTGGCACGACAAGCACGTTTTCGGCGAGGCCGGCCGCGATCGTGATCTGCGCGGCCAGTCCGGAGAACACTGTCACCTCGGCCGGAATCGCACAGGTGACGGTCGTACCGCTCGTGCCCGTCTGGCCGCCGGTCCCACTGTCACCGCCGGCCGCTTCCCCAGCCAGCGGGGTCGTGATGGTCAGGCCCGTGCAGGTGAACGGCGCCGGCCCATTGGTGATCGCGACGGATGCTTCGGTCGGCTTGGATAGCAGCCGATACTGCTGCTCGGGGCTGAGCGCTCCGCTCACCGAGAAGCTCGGTGGTGCCACCTGGCCGGTCGAATCCCCCACGGCCACGCTTTGGCCGTGGATCACCGTGAGCGAGCTCAGGATGCCGGTGATCGGGGCCAGTACCTTGGCGAAGGTGATCACCGGTTTGGGCTGGGTGATGGTGACGTTACCGTCGGCATCCGTTGTTTCGACCGGGTCTTTGATCGTCTCGACCCGAATGTCGTAGATCTTGTCGTCCTTGTTCACGGCCTGGCTGGCAGCCACGAAGATCTCGTCGACCGTTCCGATGGCGGTCGCTTTGACGGCGACGGCCGGGTCGGCGCTGACCGTGCCCGGCAGGGTGACGTCGTTGCTGATGGTGCCGAGGGCAACCGGAATCTGGGGTTCGACGATGACGCCGGTCGGTTCGGCGGGATTACTGTCCACCGCGTTGTCGGGGTAGAACGCCAGCTTGACCAGCGCCACCGCGATGGCCGCGATGACAATCAATCGAAGAATAGGAAAGACCCATTTGCGTGCAACGTTCACGACACTCCCCACACGGCCGACCCGACTTGGTCGCGCTCGATGGGCTGATCCTAGCGTTTTACGAGCGGAGACGCCTCAGCCGACTCCGGCGCCGACGGCGCAAGCGCTTAGCGGGTGGTGCCGGCGATCTTGGGCAGCGATCCGCCGGCGGCCGCGTTGCGGTCGGGGCGGAAGTTGGAGAAGTCCACGCCGGGAATGTTCTGCACCAGCGACAGCTCGTCCTCGATCTGAGCGGCTTCAGAGTCCTCCGGGCCGACCAGGGGCAGGCGAACGCGTGGGCTGCCGATGCGGCCGAGGCCGTGCAGGATGTACTTCACCGCGACGGTGCCGGGAACGTGGGTCATCACGGCGCGCACGAGCGGTTCTAGCTGCTGGTGGGCTTTGGTTGCGACCTTGAGGTCACCGCGGTTGACGGCGTCGACCATGTGCCGGTACGGGGTCGCCGTGATGTTGCCGGTGACTCCGATCAGGCCGGTCGCACCGATCGAGAGGTGTGCCAGAACGTTGGGGTCGTCGCCGGAGAAGTACAGGAGGTCGGTCTGGTTAAGTACCCGGCTGACCTGCGCGAAGTCGCCCTTGGCGTCTTTGATGGCCAGGATGTTGGGGTGCTTGGCCGCGCGCAGGATGGTCTCGTAAGCGATTGCAACACCGGTACGGCCGGGGATGTCGTAGAGGATGACGGGCAGATCGGTGGCATCCGCGATCATGCGGAAGTGGGTGAGGATTCCGGCCTGGGTCGGCTTGTTGTAGTACGGGGTAACGATCATGTTGCCGTCGGCGCCGGCCTTTTCGCTCTGCCGGGCGAGCTGCATGGCGTGTGCGGTCTCGTTCGAACCACCACCGGTGATGATCTTCGCGCGGCCGTTCGCGACTGACTTGCCCACCTCTACCAGGCGGATCTTCTCCGGGTCGGTCAGGGTGCTCGTCTCACCGGTCGTGCCCGTGACGACGATGCCGTCGGCACCGGCGTTGATGACGTCGTCGATGTGCTTCTCCACCCCGGCCCAGTCCACTTCGCCATCAAAGGTAAACGGGGTGACCAGTGCGACCAGCACCTGGCCAAAGGGATTCGTAGAGGTAGACACGAAGTACAGGCTATCGCTTCGCCGCATCCGCTCTGCTACGGGGAGACTCGGCCGTTCTTATTGAATGCGGAGTAGGTGAGGGGCATCAAGGCCTCGAAGTGGATTTCCATCTGCTCGGCGCACATTTCGATTTCGCGCTGCGGGAACGAGGGGAACGTCGTCCCCTCCCGTTTCGTGCGCAGGCTGAGAAAGTTCATCAGCGAGCGAGCGTTGAGCGTCACGTACATGGAGGAGTAGATGTTCAGCGGCAGCACGATGCGCGCGACTTCGCGTGCAACGCCAGCTTCGAGCATCCGCTGGTAGGCCTCGTAGGCGTGAATCGCGGCGGCGCGGGTCTGCTGCTGCACCAGCGCGGTCTGCTCGGCCGTGCCGGGCAGAAAGTCGTAGGCTCCCGGCTTGCCGACCTGCACGAGGTTGCGCTCTGCGGACGGCACGTAGAAAACGGGGTTCAGCTCCCGGTAGCGGCCCGACTCTTCGTTGTAGGAGGCGATGCGGTGCCGCATGAACTCCCGGAACACGAAAATGGGCGCGCGCACATAGAACGTCATCGAGTTGTGTTCGAATGGCGAACCGTGCCGGTCACGCATGAGGTAGTTGATCAGCCCGCGGTCGCGCTTTTCGTCGGCCTCGCTCGCTGAGCCGTCGAGCTGGCTCTGCTCGAGGGTCTGCTCCCCCAGGGTCGACACCCGGGCGGCAAACAGCACGTCAGAATCGTGGGCGCTCGCGCGCACCAGCTCCACGGTCATTTCAGATCGAAACTCAATTTCAGACACCGCCTCAGGCTAGCCGGTCTGCTCGCCGGCACGCCCGCGCGCAGCCGTAATGTCGCGTCACAGTCCCCCGAATAGGCCCGCGCCCACGTAACGTCAACACCATGAACCCACTCGAAGCGATCGGACTGCTACTGGCCCTGTTAGCGGCCACGACCGTTCTTGGACTCGTCTGGCGAGCCCGCCAGGGACGCGTGGCCCGCGTTGCCGGCGACGTCATCACGCCAGCGGATGTCGCGGCCTCGGCCCCGTTCGGCGCCATCGCTACCCTGCTGCAGTTTTCGACCGAGATGTGCGCCCGTTGCCCCGGAACCCGCCGGCTGCTGGGCGACGTGGCCGCTGAGCGCCCGGGAGTCGTGCACGTCGATGTCGATCTCACCCACCGCGCCGATCTCGCCAACCGCTATTCAATTCTTCAAACCCCGACGACCCTGATTTTGGACGCGACCGGGCGAGTGCGAGCTCGCGTGGGCGGCGCGCCGAACCGGGCCGCGATCAACTCGACCCTCGATGCGATCACGCAGCACTCCCACCCCTTCATTACCAGTCAACGGAGCTGACATGTCGACGTCGTCCCGCCCCCCGCTCGATCCGCGCGGCCCCCGCTTCGGCGCAGCCATCACGGCCCTGCTGCTACTCTCGGTCGTGTTTTTGTCGCTGACCAGGGCATCCGCTGCCGCACTGGCGCTGCTGGCTGTGATTACGGCCCTGTTCGCCTGGGGCGCGTTCGCCGGCGCCGGGCGGCACCCCTACGGCCTCGTGTTCAAGCGGTGGGTTCGACCACACCTGGCGCCACCGACCGAGCTCGAGGACGCCGCGCCGCCCACTTTTGCCCAGGGCGTCGGCCTCGTGGTGACCCTGATTGGGCTGGCACTGGGCCTGGCCGGAGTTCCCGGCGCTATCCCCATCGCCGCGGCCGCAGCATTCGTCGCGGCCTTTCTCAACGCCGCCTTTGATTACTGCCTCGGCTGCCAGATCTACCTGCTGCTCGTGCGATTCGGTGTGCTCAACCGGGCCGGCCGAACCGTCGGGAACGCCTGAGCCACCCAGCCCAATGCTGCCGGGACACGCCCGGCAGGGTACCCCGCCTGCTCCCCGGGCGTGTCGGCTGGCTCTCAGGTAATTCCCAGACGGGACTCGTTCGCGGGGCAGGTGAGACGGTTAGGGTGGAATCAATCACCTGGAGGTAACACCATGCCCACGACGCTCACCAGTGAAGCAACCACCGTCTGGACCGGCGATCTTCCGACCGGCTCCGGCACCGTCACCCTCGATTCCTCGCACGCCGCCGAATTCTCGGTGAACTGGAAAGCCCGCGCCGAGGGAGTGTCGAACACGACCAACCCGGAGGAACTGCTCGGTGCAGCCCACGCGGCCTGCTTCTCCATGGCCCTCGCCAACGCACTCGGTTCGGCCGGCCACACTCCCGAGAGCATCCAGACCACCGCGGCCGTCACCTTTGCGGCCGGCACCGGGGTCATTGGAAGCCACCTTCTGGTCAGCGCCAAGATTCCGGGCCTTACCGAGGCCGAGTTCGAGGTGTTCGCCCAGGATGCCAAGGACAACTGCCCGATCTCGAAGGCACTCGCGGGCATTCCCATCACCATTGAAGCCGAACTGGCCTAGGTCAGGGCGTGCGCGTTCTGATCGCCGGAGCCTCCGGCCTCATCGGTCGGGAGCTTAGTCGCCAGCTGGCCGCCGCCGGGCACACCCCGGTGCGGCTGGTGCGGCGGGAAGCCCTCGGCAAGAACGAGGTTCGGTGGGACCCCGCAGCCCATGCCCTCGACGTGAACGTGCTCGACACCATTGACGCGGTCGTCAACCTCTCGGGTGCATCACTGGCGCGGCTGCCGTGGACGGCGGGGTATCGCACAGAGATCCTGAGCTCACGGCTGTCGGCCACCCGCACGATCACCGATGCCCTCGCCCAGGCCGCCACTCCCCCGACGGTTCTCCTGAACGGTTCTGCCGTTGGGGTCTACGGCGATCGGCCCGGGGAGATCCTGAGCGAAACATCCGCTGTGGGAACCGATTTTCTAGCCGACGTCGTTACTCAGTGGGAGGCTGCGGCCCAGCTGGCGCCGGAGCCGACCCGCGTTGTGACGCTGCGCACCGGCCTCGTTCTGGCCAAGGGCGGCGCGCTGAAACCGGTGCTTCCCCTGGCCAAGCTCGGCCTGGCCGGACCACTCGGTGGCGGACAGCAGCACTGGGCCTGGATCAGCCTGCACGACGAGGCCGCGGCCATCGTGCATCTGCTGACCTCGACGTTGTCCGGCCCGGTAAACCTGGTCGGGCCGACCCCGGCGACCTCGAACGACATCATCAAGGCGCTGGCCACGGCGCTGCATCGACCGTTCGTCGTGCCGGTGCCCAAGCAGATCCTGACGCTGCTGCTGCAGGATGCCGCCCGCCAGCTGCTGCTCGCCGACCAGCAGGTCAGCGCCCAGAAGCTCCTGGACGACGGGTTCGAGTTCTTTCATCGCAATCCGGCGACCGCGATCGCCTGGATGCTGCGCCAGCCGTAGCCTACTCGCTACTTCGGCGTGCGCTCGAGTGAGATCGCGGTGCGGATCGCACCGCGAGCGCGCTTGCGGTCACCGGACGCGTCGTAGGCGAGGCCGAGGCGCAGCCAGGCATGCCAGTTCTCCGGCTCAGCTTCGACCGCAGCCTGTGCCGCCGGAAACTGCTCGTCGGCGGCATCCCGGTAGGGGCGACCACTCGGACGCACCGGCAGATCGGTGCCGGGAAGCTCCCCCAGGTCGTCGAGCTGACGCACCAGGCGTTCAGAGCGGATGCCGAACGCAACTTCACGCGCCAGCGCCCAGAAGCCGATCAGCGGCAAAATGAGCAGTGCGAGCCCGATGGCGATGCCGACCGGCTCGCCACTCTGAATGAACGCGACGGCCCGCACTCCGGCCAGCACAAGGTAGAAAACCAGCAGCACCGCCATGACGACGACGGCGATCTTGCCCTTCACTGGAAAGCCTTTTCGGTGGTGCCGGCAATGCCAAATCCCAGATCGACCACCTGATCGAGGCCGACTGTCACCCCGGTAGCCGTTCGGGTCGCATTGAGGGCCAGCAGAATGCCGCTCTCGTAGGCGTTCGGCGAGAGTGTGTTGTGGCTGATCGTGAGGGTTTCACCGGTACCGCCGAGAAACACGTCCTGACGGGCCAACAGTCCGGACAGGCGCAGGCTGTGTACGGGCACGCTCGACACCTGCTGCCCGCGGGCACGTTGGTCGGTGTGCGGCGCGGAGACCGGACCGAGTTCGGCGCGCGCCCGGCCGATCAGTTCGGCGGTGCGCACCGCGGTCCCAGACGGTGAATCGACCTTGGATGGCTGATGGGCTTCAACGATCTCGATGGAATCGTAAAACCGGGCGGCGAGGGCCGCGAACGCCGTGGCGAGCACCGAGCCGATCGAGAAGTTCGGAATGATGATGACACCGGTATCGTCACGACCGGCGAGGCGGCGGTCGAGCGAATCGATGCCGTCCTGGCTCCAGCCGGAGGTGCCGACGAGTACGCGCAAACCGTGCTCGGTCGCAAAGTCGACGACGCTCCGGCTCACGTCCGGTCGGGTGAGGTCGATGGCAATCTCTGCCCCGAGCATCTCACTGAGCTCGCTCTTCGAGTCCAGGCGGGCGACGACCTCAAAACCCTCGGTTCGGTCGATCAGGTCGGAGACCAGGCGGCCCATCTTGCCCGTTGCGCCAATGATGGCCACCGTCGTTGTCATGAGACCAATCTACCAATTGATCGCGCTTGCACTTGCCCGCGCAATAGCCTTGGCAGATGCCTCAGTTTCACGCCGTGTCCGTCGCGGATGCCGCGGCCCTCGCCCTGCTCACAGAATATTTCAGCAGCCCCGAACTGTCGTTTCGGCAACCCCAGGGCACCTACCACCCGACCTATCCGCTCGCGGAGCAGTTCGTGCCGCCGCAGGGCATCTTTCTCGTGGTGCTCGACGAACCCACGAGCGATGGCCCGGTGGGCAACGACGCGAGCGGCGCGTATGTCGGGTGCGGGGGCATCCGTCGGTTGGGTAGCGCCGAAGGAGAGAACGAACCCGTTCGCTTCGAGGTCAAACATTTGTGGATTCAACCCACAACCCGCGGGCGTGGATGGGGGCGCCTGCTGCTGGCCGAGCTCGAGCGGCGGGCGGCAGAACTCGGAGGCGCTGAAGTGGTGCTCGACACCAACGTGGTTCTCGCCACCGCCGGGGCACTGTATCAGAGCACGGGCTACGAAAGCATTCCGTCGTACAACGACAATCCCAATGCCACGCACTGGTATTGCAAGCGACTTTAGAACATCAGGGGTTCCGGCAGCCCGGTACGCAGCTCGACCGGCAGGTGGCCGAGGTCGTTGTGGGTGATCAGAGTCCAGGGACGGCCCGGCTTTTGCTGCAGCACGGTCAAGCCGCAATTGGCCTGATTGATGCCGACCCAGCGCCAATCGGGAGCGCCGAGAACCTCACGCACAAACCAGGCGATCACGAAATTGTGGGTGATCAGCAGGTCGTGCCGCTGGCTGCGGCGCGGTTGCAGAAATTCGGCGACGGCGTCTTCCATCTGCGCTCGTCCGGCGGCGATCTCATCGTCGGTGACGGAGCCGAAGAACGGGTCGTAGGCCGACGGCGTTTCGGCTGCCCGGCCAGAGGGGATGCAGTCGAACAGCAGCGCCGACGATTCGCTGTGCAGGGCGGGCAGTCGTTCCGCCATGATCTCGGCGGTCTCAGCAGCCCGCTGCAGCGGTGAGTGCCAGGCGCCGGTGAACGGAACCCCGCTCAGGCGGTCGGCGATCAGCAGCGCCTGGCGTTTGCCGCGCGGTGACAGCGGACCGTCGTGCAGGCCGTGTTCGGCATCCTGCTGCTCGCCATGGCGTACCAGGTAGATGTACTGGGGCATCATCGTCCATTTCAAAGTTCAGAAGTCCGCCGGGGCGGATGGAGCACAGGCTGTGGGGTGAAGGTCAGCTTGGAAGGATCGCGGCGAAGGCATCATCCTCGAGGGCCCCGACCGCGGCGATCGAGACCGGACCGCTCGCGAGCTCGGCGGCGAGCTCCTGCACATCGGCCGCTGTGACGAGCGCAAGGCGGCGCAGGGCTTCGTCGAGATCGGCGAACTCGCCGAGGGTGATCTCGGACCGCCCCAGCCGAGACATGCGGGTGTCCGAGTCTTCCAAGGCCAAAGCGGATGCCCCGCTCAGCTGGCCGGACGCACGCTTCATCTCGTCAGCCGTGACACCGTCAGCGGCGAGGTGGTGCAGTTCACTCAGCATGAGCTCAGCGACCTGCCCGGCCTTGGCGGGCGTGCACCCGGCATACATGCCGAACAGGCCGGCGTCGGAGTAGCCGGGCGCGAAGGAATAGACCGAATAGGCCAGGCCGCGCTTCTCACGTACTTCTTGGAACAGTCGGCTCGACATTCCCCCACCGAAGATCGAGGTGAGCACGCTCATCGTGACGCGACGGTCGTCGGTTGCCAGCAGGCCGGGCATGCCGAGCAGCAGGTTGGCCTGCTCGAGCGGACGTTTGACGATCGTCAGGGCCTGTCCTTGGTGGATTTCGGCCGGCGCACCGCCACGGCGGCTCACCGGAGTTTGCGCGATGCTGAGGTCCCAGCCGGCCCGTTCGAGCGCGCGGGTGACGGCGTCGACCAGCTGGTCGTGGTCGACGGCACCGGCCACCGTCACGACGAGGTCCTGCGGGCGATAGTTGGCCTGGTAGTGCTCCCACACGGCCGTGCGGGAGGCCGCGCGAATATCGTCGGCGTTGCCGCCGATGGGGCGGCCCAGCGGATGTTTTCCCAGCACGGCTTCGAAAAATCTCTCGTTGGCGACATCGGCCGGGTCATCGTCGGCCATGGCGAGTTCCTCGAGAATGACGCCGCGCTCGGTTTCGAATTCACCTTCATCCAGTTTGGAGGACGTCAACATGTCGGTGAGTACATCGATGGCCATGCCGAGGTCCCGGTCCTGCACCTTGGCGTAGTAGCAGGTGTATTCCTTGGCGGTCATGGCGTTGTGTTCGCCGCCGACCGCGTCGAACGAGATGGCGATGTCCAGTGCTGACCGCGTCGGCGTGCCCTTGAACAGCAGGTGCTCGAGAAAGTGGGTGGAGCCGAAATGCCCCGGTTGTTCGTCGCGGGAACCGACGGCAACCCAGTAACCGATCGTGAGGCTGCGGGCGCCCGGTACTTGCTCGCTGAGAATGCGAACACCGCTCGGCAAAACGGTGCGCCGCACGAGGGCATCGCCGGCGGCCCGAAACGAGAGTTCGGCCTGGTCTAGGGGAAAGTCGACTGCACCGTTCATATCATCCACCACCTTACAAGACCCGATCGGGGCGGCCGCCTCTCCCGTGGGAACTCGCTGGCCTACCCCCAGTTTGGCCAGAATGCTCCGTGGGGTCGATTGCGACAGACTGGTCTGTCTAGGGTGTGTTACAGTCTGGGAGCCGACCGGAGAAAACTCCCGGATTTGCGCTCATCGGGGCTGTTTTCTGCCCCCTAATAAAGGAGTGCCGCATGACCACGCTGACAGCTGAAGCCGTTCGGCCGGCGACGCACGCCAAGGTGCGCATCCTCGCCACCGCCGACCGACTCTTTTATACCGAGGGTGTTCACACCGTGGGTGTGGACCGCATCATCAGCGAGTCGAAGGTCACCAAAGCAACCTTCTACAAGTACTACCGCTCGAAGGACGCCCTCATTGTCGTGTACCTGCAGGGCCGCGACCGCCTGGCTCGCGATTTTCTCGCCAGCCTTGACACGCGATACGACACCCCGGAGCAGCGATTGCGCGGAGTCGTCAACGAGATCTCGGCGCAGGTCATCCGCGAAGGCTTCCACGGCTGCCCGTTCATCAACGCGGCCGCCCAGTTCACCGACCCGGCCCACCCGGTGCGCCAGGCCGTGTCTGCACACCGGGACTGGTACGGCCGGTCGATCGAGGACATGTTCCGCGGCATGGGCCACGCCCGGCCCGGGGACGCCGCCGACGACTTCTTTCTCGCCCGCGACGGCGCCTTCGCCGGTGCCAACCTCGGCGACCCGATCGGTGCCCATACCGCCCTGCTGCGCGCCATCCAGCGAGTACTCGACGAGTCGGGCGCCTAACGCTGCGAGGTCAGAAGGCCGATACCCGGTCGAGGTCGAGCAGGTCGTTACGGCCGAGACGGATGCCCGCCGCCGCGACCAAAGACTGCACCTGGTCGGCCCGGCCCGCGCCAGCCACCGGCGCCACCACGTCGGGCCGGGCGAGCAGCCAGGCCAGGGCGATCGACGCCGGGGCCGTGCCCTGCGCTGCGGCGATGCGGTCGACCACGGCGAGAACGCGCAGCGATCGACGGTTGAGGTAGACCTTGGCGAGCTGACCGCGGGCGGTGTCGGCGGCATCCGCTTTGTTGCGGTACGCGCCGGCCAGAAAACCGTGGGCGAGGGCGAAGCCGGGCATCAGGGCCAGGTGCTGGGCGCGGGCGACGACCGCGACGTCTTTTTCGAGTTCGGCGCGATGTACGAGGTTGTACGGGGTTTCGGCGGCGACAAACTTGGGCAGGCCGAGGGCTGAGAGCACCCGGGCTTCCATGAGCCGTTCCGCCGAGAAGTTCGAGGCACCCAGGTAGCGCACCTTGCCGGCGCGCATCAGCGCGTCCACGGCAACCAGGCTCTCTTCGAGGGCGACGGTCTTGTCGTCGAAGTGAAAATAAAGCAGGTCGACGTAGTCGGTACCGAGCCGCACCAGGCTCGCCTCGACAGCGGCGACGATGCTGCGCTGGGTCAGTCCGGGGTTGTCGAGATTGCGGCCGATCTTCGTGGCCAGCACGGTTTCGGCCCGCGCGCCCCGAGAACGCAGCCAGGACCCAATGATCACTTCGCTTCGGCCGGCCGCGAAGCTGTCGGCGGTGTCTAGAAAATTGCCGCCGAGATCGCGGTGCGCGTCGAGAATGGCCAGGGAGGCATCATTTGTCGCGGTCCAGCCGAAGGCGTTGCAGCCCAGGGCGAGTGGATGCACGCACAGATCGGTTCCCACAATCTGCCGGCGAACCGGGCGCGAACCGACGGTCGTCTCGGACGGCCCCGTCTCGGCATGTACGCGGTCGACCGACATCGCATCCAGAGATGATGACACCACCTGTCGGGGCATTGCGTTCTCCTCCCGGGGTGTTCGCCCGACCTGTGCGTTCTGCCGGGTTTTCTCGTCGTAAAGTGCTCTTGGGCCGACTTTAGGCGAGGCCACCGAGATTTCCCGGCGGCACGCTAAACCGTTACCAAAATGTACGTCGCGGGCGGCCGAACAGGGGGCGGTGGCTGCCGACCGCCAGTCGGTGCGCCCCCGATTTGTTAGACTGAAGATTGCGCAAAAATTGGGCTGCCTGTGCAGGTGCACATCCGCCCTGGGCCGCCGCCTGTCGAATCACGTGATCGATCGGCTGGCAAGGTATCCTGCCCGAATCAGCCGCAGGAAAGCAGCCATGACCACCGACGCCTCCGTGCCCAACCCCCAGGTTCCCCGCGAGGCCCTCCGTCGCCGCACCTTCGCGGTGATCAGCCACCCCGACGCGGGCAAGTCCACTCTGACCGAGGCCCTTCTGCTGCACGCCCGCGCCATCACCTCCGCCGGTGCCACCCACGGCAAGGCCGGCCGTAGCGGCACCGTCTCGGACTGGATGGAGATGGAAAAGGCCCGCGGTATCTCGGTCACCAGCGCCGCCATTCAGTTCGAATACCACGACGCCGTGATCAACCTCGTCGATACCCCCGGGCACGCCGACTTCTCCGAGGACACCTTTCGGGTGCTCTCCGCAGTGGATGCCGCGGTGATGCTCGTCGACGCGGCCAAGGGTCTCGAGCCGCAGACCATGAAACTGTTCGCCGTCTGCAAGCAACGCGGCCTGCCGGTCATCACCGTCATCAACAAGTGGGACCGCCCCGGCGACACTCCCCTGGCCCTGATGGACGAGATCCAGACCCGCACCGGCCTGCTGCCGACCCCGCTGAACTGGCCGGTCGGCGAAGCCGGCGACCTGCGCGGCGTGCTCGATCGCCGCTCCGGCGACTTTCTGCGCTTCACCCGCACGGCGGGCGGAGCGACAGTGGCCGAATCGGTGCGGCTGGATGCCGCCGACGCGGCGATCGAGGAAGGCCCGGCCTGGGCATCCGCTGTCGAAGAATCCGAGCTGCTCGACGCTGAGTCGCAAAATCACGACTCCGAGCTGTTTCTCGACGGCCAGACCACCCCGGTGCTGTTCTGCGCGGCCGTGGCCAACTTTGGCGTACAGCAGCTGCTCGACACCCTGGTGGAGTTCGCGCCGCCGGCCGAAGCCCGCATCGACATCGACGGCAACCCGCGAAAGGTCACCTCACCGTTCTCCGGTTTCGTGTTCAAGGTGCAGTCCGGCATGAACTCCGCGCACCGCGACCACGTGGCCTTCGTGCGCGTGTGCTCGGGCGAATTTCGCCGCGGCATGATCGTCACGCACGCGGCGACCGGGCGGCCCTTCGCCACCAAGTATGCCCAGCAGCTGTTTGGCAAGGAACGCACCGTCACCGACCAGGCCTGGCCCGGCGACATCGTGGGGCTCGTGAACGCGTCGGCGCTGCGGGTGGGCGATTCGATCTTTGAAGACGAGCGGGTGGAGTTTCCGCCGCTGCCGCTGTTCTCCCCCGAACATTTTCGGGCGATCCGCCCCGTGGACTCGAGCAAGCACAAGCAGTTTCGCCGCGGCATCGACCAGCTCGACCACGAGGGTGTCATCCAGGTGATGCGTTCCGAGGTGCGCGGCGAGCAGGCTCCCGTGCTCGGCGCCGTCGGACCGATGCAGTTCGAGGTGGTCGAAGACCGCATGGTGCACGACTTTCACGCCGACATCCGCATGGAAGCGCTGCCCTACCAGGTGGCCCGCAAGACCGACAAAGAGAGCGCGCTCGTGCTCGCCGGAACCCGCCAGGTGGAGGTATTCACCCGCTCCGACGGCACCCTGCTCGCCCTGTTCAGCACTCCGTGGCGCCTGCAGGCCATTGCCAAGGAGAACCCGAAGCTTGTTTTGATCGACATCGCGAACGCGACCGCCGAAGACTTCATGTAGCTGGTTCGTTCAACCAGAAAGGGCCGCATCCTCGTGGAGGATGCGGCCCTTTCTGTTCGGTGCTGCTTACGCGTCGACCACCACGGAGGTGATGACGGGGCTGCGACGGTACTTGCGGTTCATCCAGCGGCTCACGGACTGCGTGAACAGGTCTTCGAGCTCGGCGCCGTCGACGATCTTGATGCGGTTCGCGGCCTTCATGGCCTCGTCGATGACCTTGGTGGCTCCCTTGACCCACTCGTCGTCGTGCACGAATCCACGGGCCAGGAACTCGACCGGCTCGGAGAGCGTGCCGGTCTTGGCGTTGAGAATTCCGAGGATGGTGATGGTGCCGTCCTCGGCGAGCTTACGGCGATCTTCCATCGCAGCGGATGCTGCCCCGCCCACGGTCATCCCGTCGACGAAGACGTAGTCGGCGACGACACGGCCGGTGACCTTGGCGTGACCGTCGATGAGGTCGACGACAACGCCGTCTTCGACGACGATGACGTTCTCTTCGGCAACACCGGTCGCGATGGCGAGGTCGGCGTTGGCCGTCAAGTGACGCCATTCGCCGTGGATCGGCATGACATTGACCGGCTTGACGATGTTGTAGCAGTAGACAAGCTCGCCGGCACTGGCGTGACCGGAGACGTGCACCTTGGCGTTGCCCTTGTGCACGACGTTCGCGCCCCAACGGATCAGGCCGTTGATGACGCGGTAGATGGAGTTTTCGTTTCCGGGGATCAGCGAGCTCGCGAGCAGCACGGTGTCGCCCTCGCCGATCTTGATGACGTGCTCGCGGTTGGCCATACGCGACAGCGCAGCCATCGGCTCACCCTGCGAACCGGTGCAGATGAGAACGACCTTGTCGTCCTTCATGCGCTCGAGCGCCTTCATGTCAACGAGCAGGCCCTTGGGAATGTTGAGGTAGCCGAGCTCGCTCGCGATGCCCATGTTGCGCACCATGGAGCGTCCGACGAAGGCCACCTTGCGGTTGTGCTTGACAGCGGCGTCAATGACCTGCTGGATGCGGTGCACGTGGCTGGCGAAGCTCGACACGATGATGCGGCGCGGGGAGGTGCGGAACACGGTGTCGATCGCCGGTCCGATGTCCTTCTCGGCGGTGGTGAAGCCGGGAACCTCGGCGTTGGTCGAGTCCGTCATGAACAGGTCGACGCCCTCTTCGGCCAGGCGTGCGAAGGCACCGAGGTCGGTGAGGCGCTTGTCGAGCGGGAACTGGTCCATCTTGAAGTCACCGGTCGCGAGCACAAGGCCGGCTTCGGTACGAATGGCGATGGCCAGGCCGTCGGGGATGGAGTGGTTGACGGCGATGAACTCGAGGTCGAACTGGCCGATCGTGCGGCGCTCGCCCTCTTTCACCTCGATGAAGTTCTGGCTGAGGCGGTGCTCCTGCAGCTTTGCAGCGAGGAAGGCCAGGGTGAGCTTGGAACCGACGACGGGAATGTCGCCGCGTTCCTTGAGCAGGTACGGCACTGCGCCGATGTGGTCTTCGTGGCCGTGGGTGAGCACGATGGCCTCGATGTCGTGCAGGCGGTCACGGATGGCGGTGAAGTCGGGCAGGATCACGTTGATGCCGGGCTGGTTGTCTTCGGGGAAGAGGACGCCGCAGTCGATGATGAGCAGCTTTCCCTTGTGCTCGAAGACGGTCATGTTGCGGCCGATCTCGCCGAGGCCTCCGAGCGGGATGATGCGCATGCCGCGAGCCGGCAGTGCCGGCGGAGTGCTCAGGTCGAGGTAGTGGTTATTCATGAATCTCATTTCGTTGTCTGCGGTACTGCATGTCCAGGTGTGTGGGGACCGAGATCGGGCATACCGAAAGCCAGCGAGCAATACTCAGGGGGCTTCAGCGCGCATACGCGTACCTCGTGTCGTGCCTGGCGGGCAAGTAAAATACCGGCCAGGTACCTCACTAGTCTACCGATGCATCAACACGCAGCGTTTTCGGTCACAAAAAAGGGACCCCGCACGTGGCGGAATCCCTCTTTTGGTGTTGCTCACCGCTCAAGCGGCCTGGCCGGTGGCTACGCGGCGCGGCGCCCGGCAGCGCTCGGCTGCGGCGAAACGTAGTCGCCGGCTTCGAGGTGCTGCGCGGTGCCGCTGACGTAACCGGTGGCAGTGATCGCGCGACGAACGTCGTGCGTGACGTACTCGTTGGCGGTGGTGGCGCGCTTGGTGGACTTCGATACGTAGGAATTCATGGTGCTCCTGGTGCGATTAGTACTAGCGGATGCCGACGGCTAGTCAGAGCACACAGTCTCGTACGAGAGTGACAGCGGCACACATTGGCGGAGCTGATTCGAGTGAAACTGGGGTGTTGGCCCGGTCGGCGGAAGAATGCGCTGCGCCGCGCGGGCTGCAGAAACCCGGATCCTCTAGTGGATCGCCATGATTTCTGAGCTGATACCAGAATACCTGAGCCTGCCACCCATTTGGGGCAAATACATGATCTACACAGGCGCCGTGCAGGTACAGGATGGCCTGCAGCTACACAGGTGCCGTGCAGCCAGCATGGAGGCTTTCGTCGATAACATCTTTCAATGACTTCTTCTGCGCTGTACGACCTCCCCCTCACCCTCATCGACGGAACAGAAACAACCTTCGGCGCCTACCAGGGCAAGACCGTTCTCGTGGTCAATGTGGCCTCGAAGTGTGGCTTCACGCCGCAGTACGCCGGGCTGGAGGCGCTGTACCAGCGCTTCGCCGACGCGGGACTCGTCGTGCTCGGGCTGCCGAGCAACCAGTTCATGGGCCAGGAACCGGGCACCGAAGCGGACATCGTGGAATTCTGCGGCATGACCTACGGGGTGACCTTTCCCATGACGGCCAAGGTTGATGTGCGGGGCAAGCACCAGCATCCGCTCTATGCGGAGCTCACCAAGTTCAAGCGGGGACTGCTGCCCGGCCTGATCAAGTGGAACTTCGAGAAGTTCCTAGTGACCCCGACCGGTGAGATCGTCGACCGTTTCGCCTCCTCGGTCGAGCCGGAGTCGACCGAGATCGTCGAAGCTATCGAGACGGTTCTGGCCGCCAAGGCCGCCTGACCCGCCCTTCTGTTGCGGACGGGGCCCAGGCCCCGTCCACGGGCCCAGTTTATAAACTGGGCCCCGGGCTACAAGGCGGGCCCGGTGAATTTAGCGCGCGGCCGTCAGCGGGCGGCGCGGCGCAACACGGCCTCGGCGTGACGCAAGACCGGGCCGTCGATCATGCGGCCCTCGTGCTGGAAGACGCCGCGCGCGCTTGCGGCGGCCTCGAGCAGCCCGAGGGCATAGTCAACCTCGGCTGCCGTCGGCTGGTAGGCGGCGCGAATGACGGCGACCTGGCTCGGGTGGATGCACGCGGTGGCGGTGAAACCGCTGGCGACGGCATCCGCTGCCTCAAGCTCGAGCCCTGCCGTGTCGGTGATGTCAAGGTGCACCGTGTCGATCGCCGCCTTGTCGTGCGCACGGGCGGCCAGCAACACCTGGGAGCGGGCCTGGCGAGCGACGTCGCGGTAGCGACCGTCCTCGAAACGGCTCGACGTGCCTCCAAGCGAGGCGACGAGGTCTTCGGCGCCCCACATGAGCCCGACAACGTTGCGCTCGGCGGCGATCTCGGTCGCCGAGATCACACCGGCGGCGGTTTCACACAGGGCGATCACCCGAAATGCTTCGAGCCGCTCGACCTGGCCGGCGCTGACCGTCTTGGCGAGCATCACGTCGCGATACTCCGTGCGGGCCAGCGCGGCCAGATCGAGTGCGAAATCGTCGGTGTCGGCCGGATTGATGCGCACGATTGTCGTGGCCGGGTCAAGCGGATGCTCGATCAGCGCGCGCCGCGCCGCCGCCCGGTCAGCGGGCGTGACGGCGTCTTCCAGGTCGAGGATGACGGCGTCGGCGCGCTCAGCGGCCTTCTCGTAACGCTCCGGCCGGTCGGCGGGGCAGAACAGCAGGGCTGGACCGAGGGTGAACGGGGCCGGCGTGAACGGGCTGAGACCGGCGGGGCTGTCGTCGAAGGGGTCGAGGCCGGCCGGGTCGCTGTAGTCATCGAAGGAGCCCGCATCGAACGGGCCGCCATCGAACGGGCCGCTCATGCTGCTCCCTCGCGGCACCAGACCAGCACGGTGCGCACGGCCGAGCCGACGACCACTCCGTGCTGGTTGCGTCCGGTGTGTTCGAGCGTAATGATTCCCTGACCGGGGCGACTCTTCGACAACCGTTTGTCGGTGACGATCGTCTCCGAATAGAGGGTGTCGCCGTGGTGCAGCGGATGCGGAAACGTCACGGCCGAAAATCCCAGGTTCGCCACGATCGTGCCCTGGGTCAGCTGGGCGACCGAACTGCCGACCATGGTCGACAGAGTGAACATGGAATTCACCAAGCGTTCGCCGAACGGCTGGGTGGCCGACCACGCCGCATCGAGGTGCAGCGCCTGCGTGTTCATGGTCATCGTCGTGAACAGCACATTGTCGGCCTCGGTCACGGTGCGACCCGGACGGTGCTGGTACCGAGCATCGAGGTCAAACTCCTCGAAGTAGAGGCCGCGCTGCTGAACCAGGTGGCGTTCTGGGGTACCGGGGTCGGTCATCCGCTTCTCCAATTCAGTCAGGTCAGGCCGCGAAGCCCAGCGCCCGCGAGATGACCATGAGCTGCACCTCGGTGGTACCCTCGCCGAGTTCGAGCACCTTCGAATCACGATAGTGCCGCGCGACCGGATTCTCATTCATGAAGCCGTATCCGCCGAAGATCTGCGTGGCGTCGCGGGCATTGTCCATGGCCGCTTCGCTGCCTACCATCTTGGCGATCGACGCCTCCATCTTGAACGGCTTGCCGTTGATCAGCTTCAGCGCTGCGTCGTAGTAGGCGAGGCGTGCGGTGTGCACGCGCGCCTGCATCCGGGCGATTTTGAAGGCAATGTGCTGGTTGGAACCGATTGAACGGCCGAAGACGTTGCGGCTGTTCGCGTAGCGAATCGATTCCTCCAGGCAACCCTGCGCTGCGCCCGTGCAGAGCGCGGCGAAGGCGACGCGGCCCTCGTCGAGGGTCTGCACGAAGTTGGCGAACCCGCGGCCGCGTTCGCCGAGCAGGTTGGCCTCCGGTACGCGCACGTTGTCGAACACGAGCGGATGCGTGTCGGAGGTGTGCCAGCCGACCTTGTCATAGGGTGGCAGCGCCGTGAAACCGGGGGTCGGGGTCGGCACCAGAATCGCGGTGAGTTCCTTCTTGATCGAACCGTCGGCTCGAGTGGACTCCCCCGTGACGGCGGTCACCGTGACGAGGCGGGTGATCTCCGACCCGGAGTTGGTGATGAACTGCTTGGTGCCGTTGATCACCCATTCGCCGGCCTCCAATAAAGCAGTGGTCTTGGTGCCTGCGGCGTCTGAGCCGGCATCCGCTTCGGTGAGGCCAAACGCGGCGAGCGCCGAGCCACTCGCGAGGCGGGGAACCCATTCCTGCTTCTGCGCTTCGGTGCCGCTGCGGTAGACCGGCATGATGCCGAGGCCCACCCCGGCCTCGAGGGTGACGGCGATGCTCTGGTCGGCACGGGCTAATTGTTCAACCGCGAGGCAGAGCGAGAAATAGTCGCTGCCCTGACCGCCATATTCCTTTGGGAACGGCAAGCCGAACAATCCCATCTCCCCCATCTGGGCGATGATGCCGTAGGGCAGGCGGCGCTTGGTGTCGTACTCGTAGGCGGCCGGGGCGACGACGGTGTCGGCGAAGTCGCGCACCATGTCGCTGAGGGCCTGCTGGGTAGGGGTGAGTTCGTAGCTCATTCTGTGTCTTCCTTGTCTGAAGAGGTTTCGGGGGTCGTGATCGTTTCTGGAATAACGGTGGCGACGATCTGGTCGAGTGCCACGAGATCACCGGTCTTGAGGTTCACGGTGACGCGGCCGGCCGTGGCGGCCACGAGTTTGTGTTCCATCTTCATGGCCTCGACCACAAGGAGGGTTTGGCCCGCGCTGACCACGTCGCCGGTGGCGGCGTGCACCGCGATGACGGTGCCGGGCATCGGCGAGCGTACGTCGGGGCTGAGCGCCCCTGGTACCCGGCCGCGGCTGGCGAGGTGTTCCGCGAGCTGCTCGGCCCGGGATCGGTGCCGCAGTTCGAGCGAGAAGCCGTCAGCGCCGATATACACGCGCGTTCCGAACTTCTCGATCGCGAACACCCGGGTCTGGCCGTCGTAGTCGACGCTGAACGTGCCGTCTCCGACGCGAACGAGTCCGGCCGGCACGGCCGTGCCATCACCGACCGAAACGGATGCCGCCCCCGGCTCCCCCACAACCCGCACCTCCACGACGTCGGTCGCGCCCACCCCCAGCGCGTACTTCACGGGACGCGGCGAGCCGGCCCGCCATCCGCTCGGCCGCGTCCAGACCCCGTTCGTGCCGGCAGCGGACGCCGCGAGCCCGTGCAAAAACAGCGCCCCGGCGGCAAGCAGGTGCTCCTCGGCACCGCGAAACTGGAGGTCGGGAAGCTTGCGTTCGATCAAGCCGGTGTCGAGGCGGCCGGCGCGCACGTCGGCGTCCGCTAACAGCAGCCGCAGGTATTCGGTGTTGGTCTGCACGCCGAGCACGACGGTGTCGGCGAGCGCCCGGTCGAGCCGGTTCAGCGCTTCCAGCCGGGTGGGAGCCCAGGCGATCACCTTGGCGAGCATCGGGTCGTAGTGCGAGGCGATCGTCAGACCCAGACTCAACGAGCTGTCCACCCGCACGCCCTCACCAATGGCCTCGTTCAGCTGCAACACCCTGCCCGTGGTCGGCAGAAAACCGCGCTCGGGATTCTCAGAGTAAACCCGCGCCTCGATCGCATGCCCCCTGAGGCATATATCGGACTGCGTGACCGTGAGCGGCTCCCCCGCTGCGATGCGCAGCTGCCAATCCACGAGGTCGAGGCCGGTGACCAGCTCGGTGACCGGGTGCTCTACCTGCAGTCGGGTGTTCATCTCCATGAAGAAGAACTCGTCGGGCGCGGCAGCGGAGACCAGGAATTCTACGGTGCCGGCGCCGCTGTAGCCCACGCTGCGGGCGGCAGCGCAGGCCGCCTCCCCGATGCGCGCCCGGGTCGCCTCGTCGAGCAGCGGCGAGGGCGCCTCCTCGATGACCTTCTGGTGCCGGCGTTGCAGCGAGCACTCGCGCTCACCGAGGTGAATCACGGCGCCGTGGTTGTCGGCGAGCACCTGCACCTCGATGTGCCGCGGGGTCGCCACGAGGCG
The DNA here is from genome assembly GCF_004403435.1 of Cryobacterium sp. TMT1-66-1. Lineage (NCBI taxonomy): Bacteria > Bacillati > Actinomycetota > Actinomycetes > Micrococcales > Microbacteriaceae > Cryobacterium > Cryobacterium sp. TMT1-66-1. Next base: position 98,430 of record NZ_SOGP01000001.1, on the reverse strand, counting down.
TTCGAGCAGCAGGGTATCGTCGCCGAAGGCACTCAGCGCCACCCGCCGGGCGGTTTCGAGGGTGGCGGGCAGGTCTTCAGCGCGTTCCACCACGTGCATGCCCTTGCCGCCACCGCCGGCGGACGGCTTGATCAGCATCGGGTAGCCAACGTCGACGGCGGCCGCGATGAGCTGCTCATTGCTGAGGCCCGGCTCTGCCACCCCGGAAATGACCGGCACCCCGTAACCGGCCACATGGTTCTTCGAGCGGATCTTGTCGCCCATCACGTTCAGCGCGTGCACGCTCGGCCCGATGAAGACGATCCCGGCGTCGGCACAGGCCTGCGCGAAAGCCTGGTTCTCGCTCAGAAATCCGTAGCCGGGGTGAATCGCCTGGGCTCCGGTTCGCGCCGCAGCGGCCAGCACGGCCTCGACATTGAGATAGCTGTCGGCCGGGGCGGCGGCGCCGAGGCGCACCGCGGCATCCGCTAGCGACACATGTAGGGCGTCACGGTCGGCGTCACTGTAGACGGCGATAGAGCGGATGCCGCGTTCCCGCAGGGTGCGGATGATGCGGCAGGCGATTTCGCCGCGGTTGGCGACCAGAACGATGTCAAATGTCATGGCTCACATCCGGAACAGGCCGAAGGCGGACTCGCCGAGCGGCGCGGTGGCGCAGACGGACAGGGCGAGGCCCAGTACCGTGCGAGTGTCGGCTGGGTCGATGACGCCGTCGTCCCAGAGCCGGGCGGTGGAATAGTACGGGCTGCCCTGAGTCTCGTATTTCGTCAGGATCGGATCCTTGAACGCGGCTTCCGCCTCGGCCGACCAGGTGTCGCCGCCGCCCTCGATCTGCTCACGCTTGACGGTTGCGAGCACGGACGAGGCCTGCGGGCCGCCCATCACGGAGATGCGGCTGCCCGGCCACATCCAGAGAAAGCGCGGGGAGTAGGCGCGGCCGCACATGGAGTAGTTGCCGGCACCGAAGGAGCCGCCGATCACGACGGTGAGCTTGGGCACCCGGGCGGTGGCGACGGCGGTGACCATCTTGGCGCCGTGCTTGGCGATGCCGCCGGCCTCGACCTCTCGGCCCACCATGAAACCGGAGATGTTCTGCAGGAAAACGAGCGGAATTCCCCGCTGGTCGCAGAGTTCGATGAAGTGCGCGCCCTTCTGCGCGGACTCGGCGAACAGGATGCCGTTGTTGGCAACGATGCCCACCGGGTGGCCGTGGATGTGCGCGAACCCGGTCACGAGGGTGGTGGCGTATTCGCGCTTGAATTCGTGGAATTCGCTGCCGTCGACGATGCGCGCAATGACCTCGTGCACGTCGTACTGGCCCTGCACGTCGACCGGGACTGCTCCGTAGAGTTCGCCCTCATCGGCGACCGGGTCGACGGTGGCGATCACTTCCCAGGCCGGGGCCTGGGAATGCGGCAGGGTCGAGACGATGTCACGCACGATCTGCAGGGCGTGCTCGTCGTTCTCGGCGAGGTGGTCGGTGACGCCGGAGACGCGAGAGTGCAACTCGCCGCCGCCGAGCTCCTCGGCGGTGACGATCTCGCCGATCGCGGCCTTCACCAGGGGCGGTCCGCCGAGAAAGATGGTGCCTTGGCCCCGCACGATCACGGTCTCGTCGCTCATCGCCGGAACGTAGGCGCCACCGGCGGTGCAGGATCCCATGACCGAGGCGATCTGCGGAATCTTGGCCGCGGACATCCGTGCCTGGTTGTAGAAGATGCGGCCGAAGTGGTCGCGGTCGGGGAAAACCTCGTCTTGCAGGGGCAGGAAGGCTCCGCCGGAGTCGACGAGGTAGATGCAGGGCAGCCGGTTTTCGAGGGCGATCTCCTGGGCGCGCAGGTGCTTTTTCACCGTCATCGGGTAGTAGGTGCCGCCCTTGACCGTGGCGTCGTTGGAGATCACGAGTACGTAGCGGCCGTGCACGAGGCCGATGCCGGCGATGACGCCCGCGCCGGGACTGTCGTCGTTGTAGAGGCCGGTCGCGGCGAGCGGCGCGATCTCGAGGAAGGGGCTGCCGTCGTCGAGCAGTTGGTCGATGCGCTCGCGGGGCAATAACTTGCCGCGGTCGAGGTGCCGCTGCCGGGACTTCTCCGGACCGCCAATGGCCGCCGTGGCGAGGTGCTGTTTCAGGTCGGCCACGAGCTGCCGCTGGGCGGCGTCATTGGTGGCAAAGGCCTCAGCGGAGGAGTCGAGCTGACTCGCGAGTGTCTCCATCGACATCTTCCCGTTTGTGGGGCCGGAGCGCCCGGCATCAACTACAGTTAGTGTTTACTAACTGAAATTCAGGTTAGTCATGATTAACTGAAATGTCTAGTTGAAAGGCTCGCATGAGCACACCGACCGAAACGACGCCGCGCAGCCAGGCCAAGGCCGACCGCAGGGACGCCCTGCTCGGCGCTGCGGCAACCCTGTTCGCCCGCTCGGGCTTCAACGGCGTCTCGATCGAGGACCTCGGTGCGGCCGTCGGGGTGAGCGGACCGGCGGTCTACCGTCATTTCAGCGGCAAGCAGGCCGTTCTCGCCGCCCTCCTCATCGATGTGAGTGAGGATCTCGTGGCCGGCGGCCACACTGTCGTGACCGAAACAACGGATGCCGCGGCCGCCCTGCCCGAACTGGTGCGCTTTCACGTGCGCTTCGCCCTCTCCAACCCCGATGTGATCCGGGTGCAGGATCGCGACCTCGACAGCCTCGCCGAGGCTGACCGGCACCGGGTGCGCCTGCTGCAGCGCGAGTACGTGGAACTGTGGGTGGAGGTGCTGGGGCGCGTGCACCCGTCGATCGACGAAGCCCTGCTCCGAATTCGAGCCCACGCAACCTTCGGACTGCTGAACTCAACACCACACAGCGCCCGCGCCTCCTCGAAGGCGGCCGTGCGCGCCCTGCTCGAGGAAATGGCGCTGGCGGCTCTGGGCCTGCGGAGCTAGTTCCCGAGCGCGAGGCGCACACCGAGGGCGATCATCACCACGGCAATGACCGCATCAAGCACTCGCCAGGACGCCGGCTTGGCGAACATCGGCCGCAGCAGGCGCGCCCCGAAGCCAAGCGCGGAGAACCAGACGAAGCTGGCCGCAATAGCGCCTCCCGCCCACCACCAGCGTTCCGTTGCGCCCTGCTGGTTGGCGACAGCGCCGAGAAACAATACGGTGTCGAGGTAGACGTGCGGATTCAGCCAGGTGAGGGCCAGCACGCTCACGACCGCGACCCGCATGCCGGTCGTGGCCACGACCCCCGAGACGACGAGTGCACCAGGGCGAGTTGCCCGACGAGCCGCGACGAGCCCGTAGATGATGAGGAAGGCAGAGCCGAGCACGCGGATCACGATGATCGCCACCGGCGCTGCGGCGACGACTACCCCGAGCCCGAGCACGCCGGCCAGGATGAGCACGGCGTCCGACACCGCGCAGATCGCGACGACGGGAACGATGACCCGGTTGCGCCCCTCGATGCCGAGTCGCAACACGAATGCATTCTGCGATCCGATCGCGATGATGAGGGAGAGCCCGGTGGCGAGGCCGAGCAGGACTGGCAGAAAAGTTGAGGTCACCGGTGTAACGCTAGGCGCTCGCGATAATTCAGTACAGCTATTGTTTCTTAGGCTGGATAAGCTGGTCTAATGCAACGATTTACGCTCGAACAGCTCGCGACTCTGCTCGCGCTCGTGAGCGAGGGGTCGTTTGAGGCGGCCGCTGCCCGGCTGCACGTGACCCCCTCCGCGGTGTCGCAGCGCGTCAAGGCGATGGAGCAGACGAGCGGGCGGGTGCTCGTGCAGCGCACGACCCCGGTCCGGCTCACCGACGCCGGCGACGTGCTGCTGCGCTACGCGCGCCAGGTGGAGCTGCTCGAGGCCGACACGGTGCGCCAGCTGCACGAGGGCAGGTCCGACGGTCGGGCGTTTCCTGTGTCGCTCGCGGTGAATGCGGACAGCCTCGCCACCTGGTTTCTCGATGCCCTCGCCGGACTCGGAGAGACCCTCGGTGTGGCCTTCGACCTGCACCGGGAAGACCAGGAACACACGACGAGACTGCTGCGCGCCGGGACGGTCATGGCAGCAGTGACCTCCACGCGGGAGGCCGTGCAGGGGTGCATCACCGAGCCGCTCGGTCAGATGCGCTATCACGCCGTCGCGACGCCCACGTTCATCGAGCGCTGGCTGCCGACACATGGCGGCCTGATCGCCCTTCCCGGCGCACCCGTCGTCGCCTTCGAGCGCAACGATGACCTGCAGGAATCGTTTCTGCGCGACCATGCCGGCAGTGGCAGCAGCGGGCCGATCCACTACATTCCGACGTCGAACGACTTCGTGCGGGCTATTCTGCTGGGCTTCGGCTGGGGTATGCTGCCCGAACAGCAGTGCGCTGTCGAGATCGCCGATGGTCGTCTGGTCGATCTGGCCCCCAAGTCGGCGGTCGATGTTCCCCTGTTCTGGCAGCGGTGGAACCTCTCTTCGCCCCTGCTGGATGCCGTCTCGACGGCCGTGCGAGCCGAAGCCCGGACGACCCTTCGGCCGTTCTAAGCGTCAGAAGGCGGCGGTGCAGACGCAGAGCTCGTTGCCCTCGACGTCGGCGAGCACCCACCAGTCGGGTGCGTGCTCGTCGGTGAGTAGCACGCCGCCGACTTCAAGCACGGCCGCGACCCGTTCCTCGGCGTCGTCACTTGGCACGTAGACGTCGAGATGGATGCGGTTGCGGTCGGTGCGGGCGATCTCCATGTGCTGAAACCAGACCTTGGGGGCGAGGCCGCGCGGGTCCACGAGTTCGATGCCGTCGTCGCCGGCCACCTCGGTGTAGCCGAGGCCAGCGCGCCAGAATGGGCGCACGGCATCCGCGTCGGTGCAGTCGATCGCGATGTCATAGCGCGTCGGCTGCGCGGGACGCGAGGTGGCACCGAGGGTGTCGGCGATCTGCTGCACGCGGGCGGCGAGCTCGAGGTCACGCGCGGTGACTCCCCCGGCGTCGTGCGAGGTGAGGGTGAGTGAGACGGTGCCGTAACCCAGGCGTACGTCGGGGTGGTGGTTCATCTGCTCGGCCACGTCGCCGACCCGGTTGACCAGTTCCAGGGCGGAGACGAAGTCCTTGGTGCGGAAAGCGGCGTGCAGGCATCCGTCGAGGTGCACGAAAGCTGTGCCCGTCAGCTGCTTCTTCGTCGTGAGGGGGGCGAGGAGTGCACGTTGAGCGTTCATGCCTCCACTCTGCTCCGCCGCCGCACCCCGGTCAACCGCCCGTCTGGTGCATAACTCCTGCAATTTGCAGAGCCAAAACCCGGATACCCCGGAATTCCGCGGAACTCTTTGGGCGGGCTGACAAATTGCAGGAGTTATGCGCACCAGAGTGGGTAAAGACGACTAGTGCAGGGGAGGGAGCGGATCGGCCAGGGTCAGACCATGGTCAGCACGCGGGCCGGGTCGGCCAGGATCGTACCGATGTCGGCGAGAAAGCGGGAACCCTGCTCGCCGTCGACCAGTCGGTGGTCGAACGACAGGCTGAGCGTGAGCACCTTGCGCAGTGCGACCTCGCCGCGGTACTCCCACGGCCGAGAACGGATGGCGCCCATCGCCAGAATCGCCGCCTCGCCAGGGTTCAGGATGGGCGTGCCGGCATCGATGCCGAACACTCCGATATTGGTGATGGTGATCGTGCCGCCGGACAGCGCCGCCGGGGTGGTGGTGCCGGACCTGGCCGCCGTGGTGAGTTCGGCGAGCGCGGCAGCCAGGCCACGCAGGTCGAGCCGGTCAGCATCGACGATGTTCGGCACGAGCAGCCCACGCGGGGTTGCGGCAGCGATGCCGAGGTTCACGTGGTGGAACTGCACGATCTCACCGGCCGGCTCGTCCCAGCGGGTGTTCACCGAGGGGGTGCGCCCGACGGCGAGGCAGAGCGCTTTGGCCACGACGGTGAGAATCCCGATGCCGGCGCCTTCGAACTGCCGGTCGGTGCGCAGGGAATCGAGCAGTTCGACGGTCGGTGTGACGTCGATGGTGAGGAACTCGGTCACGTGCGGCGCGGTGAACGCGCTCTGCACCATCGCTGCCGCGGTGAGCTTGCGCAGGCTCTTGATCGGCGAGCGGGTCTCGCGCACGTCGTCGCCGCGGCTCGTGGCCGGTGCCGCTGTGGCCGGTGCCGCTGTGGGCGATACAGGCTCCCCGTGCAGGGCGGGAGTCGGCACGGATTCAGTGATGTGGGCGCGAACGTCGTCCCGAGTGATCAGGCCGTCTTTTCCGGTTCCGGTCACCGTAGTGAGGTCGATACCGAGGTCGCGGGCCAGGGCCCGCACCGGCGGTGTCGAGCGCGGGCGTTCGGCAAGGGAAACCGGGACGGGTGCCACGGCGGGCTGGTCGGTGGATACTGCGGCCGGCGTCACCGCGGGCACCGGCGCGGCTGTCGTCGGAGTTGCGGGAGCGGGCACCGATTGCGCGCCACCCGCGCGGGCCCGACGCTGGGGGTGGCCGCCGCGCTCGACGGCGGGGCCATAGCCGACCAGGTTGGCCTCGCGCTGCTCAGCCGGAGCGGCGGCGCCGGCCGTGGCATCCGTTGGTGCCGTAGAAGTCGGTTCGGCCCCGCCGCCGATGTCGAAGCTGACAATGGGTTCGCCGACGTGCACGACCACACCGGTCGGCTGGTGCAGCACGCTGACCACTCCAGCGAACGGGCTCGGCAGTTCGACCACGGCCTTGGCGGTTTCCACGTCAGCGATGTGCTGGTTGAGCGTAACCTCGTCGCCCGGAGCTACGAGCCAGGCCACAATCTCACTCTCGGTGAGACCCTCACCGAGGTCGGGCAGTTTGAATACCTTGATCATCGACGCCCCATGACCCGGTCGACACCGTCGAGAATGCGGTCGAGGTCGGGCAGGTAGTGGCTCTCCAGCTTGGCTGGCGGGTAGGGCACGTCGAAGCCGGTCACCCGCACCGGGGCGGCCTCCAGGTAGCTGAAGCAGCGTTCGGTGATGGTCGCGATGATCTCCCCGCCGAGTCCACCCGACTGGGCCGCCTCATGGGTCACCACCACACGCCCGGTCTTTCGAACAGATGCCTCCACCACCGCATAGTCCACCGGTGACAGCGACCGCAGGTCGATGACCTCGATCGAGATTCCCTCGTCGAACGCGGCCAGCGCCGCGTCCTTCGCGGTGGACACGAGCGCGCCGTAGGTGAGGAGCGTGACATCCGTTCCCGGAGTCACGATGACGGCTTGCTCCATCGGGGCGCCGAGCTCCGGCACGACCTCACCCTTCACGTGGTAGCGACGCTTGGGTTCGAAGTAGAGCACCGGGTCGTCGCTGGCGATGGCCTGGCGAATGAGGCTGTAGGCGTCTTGGGCATTGGAGACGGCGATCACGCGCAGTCCGGAGGTGTGGGTGAAGTAGGCCTCGGGTGATTCGGAGTGGTGTTCGGCCGCTCCGATTCCGCCGCCGAATGGCACCCGGATGGTGATCGGCATGCGCACGGCTCCCTGGGTGCGGTAGTGGAACTTCGCGACCTGGCTGACGATCTGGTCGAAGCCGGGAAAGATGAAGCCGTCGAACTGAATCTCGCAGACCGGGCGGTAGCCACGGTAGGCCAGGCCGACTGCGGTGCCGATGATTGCCGATTCGGCGAGCGGTGTGTCAATGACCCGGCGAGCGCCGAACTGGGCGAGCAGGTCGCTCGTGACCCGGAAGACACCACCGAGGGCGCCGATGTCCTCGCCGAGGAGCACCACCTTGGGGTCGTCGAGCATGGCCTGGCGCAGGCCCTCGTTGATGGCCTTGCCCATGGTGAGGGTCTTGGTCTCGGTCAACGGGACCGGCTTCGGGGCATCAAGGCCGGGCAAGGTGGTGGGGGTCGTCAGGGTGGTCATGGTCATCACATCGTTCCATTTTGTTCAGCAATATCGAATTGTGTTCCAAAGCTCGTGAGATACCCGGCATACTCGGCGCGCTGGCGCTCCAGGGTGGCGTTGGGAGTGGAGTAGACATGGTCGAATACGCTGAGCGGCTCGGGGTCCGGCATGCCGATGCAGCCGGCGCGCAACTCGGCGGCCGCGGCATCGGCGATCGCCTGGGTGGCCGCTTCAACCTCGGGGGTGATTTCACCGAGCTTCGTCAGTAACCGGTGCAAACGCAGCAACGGGTCGCGGGTCTTCCACTCGGCCAGTTCGGCCGGGTCTCGGTAGCGGGTGGGGTCATCCGCTGTGGTGTGCGGTCCCATGCGGTAGGTGACCGCTTCGATGAAGGTGGGGCCGCCGCCGGTGCGGGCCCGGTCGAGTGCGATTCGGGTCGCGGCCATGACCGCGATCACGTCGTTGCCGTCGATGCGCAGGCTCGGGATGCCGAAACCCGGCGCGCGATCGGCGATGTTGCGGTGAGCCTGTACCCCGATCGGTTCGGAGATGGCCCACTGGTTGTTCTGGCAGAAGAAGACGACCGGGGCCTGGAAACTCGCCGCGAAGACCATGGCCTCGTTAACGTCCCCCTGGCTCGTGGCGCCGTCACCGAAGTAGGTGATGGCCACGGCATCGATTTCGTCGCGCTGGGCGCCGAGGGCCCAGCCGGTGGCGTGCAGGGTCTGCGCGCCGATGATGATGTTCGGGGTGGCCATCTGGACGGTGTACGGGTCCCAGCCGGACTGGGCGTTGCCGCGCCAGACCTTGACGATGTCGGTGAGGTTCACGCCGCGACAGTAGGCGACCGCGTTCTCGCGGTAGCTCGGAAAGATGAAGTCGTCGCTGCGCAGGGCGCGAGCGGAGCCGACCTGCGCGGCTTCCTGGCCGAGCAGCGGCGGCCACAGGCCGAGTTCGCCCTGGCGTTGCAGGGCGGTCGCCTCGGTGTCGATGCGGCGCACCACGACCATGTCGCGGTAGAGCGCCAGAAGGGCCAACCCGTCGAGATCGTCGACCCACGGGTCGAAGTCGGGCCGGGGCATCCGCTCGCCGTCAATCGAGAGAAGCTGCACCAGCTGGGGGGAGAAATCAATCATGGGTCGCTCCGAGCGTCATTGCTAAAGTTGACGTGAGCCTATGTCGACCCGACAGGGAGCACAACCACTGTGAAAAATAGTGAGCAGAGTGCCCTATTCAGGCTCGCCAGACCGTGTTAATGTTTTACACTATGTACAGCCTTGACAAGACCGACACGAAGCTACTCCAAGCGCTCTCCGCCGACCCGCGCAGCACCTTCGTCGCGCTCGCCGACACCCTGGGCCTCTCCCGCAACACCGTGCAGGCGCGCATGAAGCGATTGGAAGACTCTGGCGCGTTTCTCGGCTTCGATCGCCGGATTAATCCGGCCGCCCTCGGCTACCCGCTGACCGCATTCATCGAGGTGCACGTGCAGCAGAAAAGGCTCGCGCAGATCGTGATCGACCTCGCGCTGATCCCCGAAATCGTGCAGGCGCACGGCATGAGCGGGCAGACCGACCTGCTGGTACGGGTCGTCTGCACGGATGCCGCCGACCTGTTTCGCATCGACGGCACGATCCTCGCCTGCGAGGGTGTCGAACGCACGGAGACCTCGCTGGCCATGGGCGAGGTCATCCCGTATCGCCTCACCCCGCTGCTCGACCGTGGCTAGTCGTCGGGATCTATTTGCTAATTTCTTCATATAGTTATATAAAGAAGTAATGAAGTTATTTGCGCTGGTAGTCTTGCACTCAACCAGACGCACCGCAGAATCCGTCGCCTGCCCAACACCTTCGACTTTCGCGCTCCCCACAGAAGGCACCAGCTTCGTGAACATGCATGCACACCGGGGACTCGTATGAGCTTCCTGCGATTGGCCACCCTTATTCGTAACGGCTCACGCATCGCCGAACCGGCCCCGCCCGCCCCGCCACTGTTGGCGGGAGCTGAAGTGTTCGGTGGCAGCGTGCAGGTGCGGTTCATCAACGCCGGCGGCTGCAACGACTGTGCGCTCGAAGTGTCCGCAGCCTTCGGCCCGGTCTACGACGTGGAACGCTACGGCGTGCGCCTCGTGCCCTCACCGCGGCATGCCGACGTCCTTCTCATCGTCGGCAGTGTCACCCGCAATATGGCGGAGCCGCTACGTCGGACGATTGAGGCCACCCCGACCCCCCGGTTTGTGATCGCGGTCGGCGACTGTGCCCTGCACGGCGGTGCCTTCCGCGACGGCTACGGCATCATGGGTCCGGTGTCCGACTTCGTGCACGTAGATATCGAGGTACCAGGCAGTCCGCCGGAACCGACCGAAATCGTGCAGGCCCTCCGCCGGATGACCGGCCGATGACCGGCATCGGAGCTGGGCTCCTCCTGCAACTGGGCCTCGGCGCGCTGGCCGTCACGAGCGCCCTTCTGGCGGCACCCTCCCTGCGGTCACGGGCGGGCGGCATCCTCTGTACCCTCATCGCCGTCACCGGCTTTGTGACCGGCCTCGGTGCCCTGCTCGGCGCCACCGGCGGCCTGCTCATTCCGATCGCCCTGCCGATGGACCCGCTACTGCTGGCCCCCGACCGCCTCGGCGGCCTGTTCATGCTCGTGGTTTCCGGCGTCGGCATTCTCGTGTCGCTCTACTCGATGAGTTCCACCCGCGGCCCCGACGCCAGCCGCACCGCCTGGGTGGCGATGCCGGTATTCCTCGTGGGAATGCAGCTGGTACCGGCCGCGACCGACTCGGTGTCGTTCCTGCTGGCCTGGGAGATCATGACCCTCGGCTCCACCGTGCTGCTGCTCGCCGACCATGCCAGCCGCGCCACCGTCGCCTCGGCCGGCATCTGGTACTCGGCCATGTCCCAGTTGAGCTTCTTCTTCATTCTGGCCGGATTCGCCGTGCTCGCTGCCGCGTCGGGCGGAACCAGCTTCACCAACCTGCAGGCGATCGAACCCGGTTCGTGGGCGGCGAACGTGGCCTTCGTGCTATTCCTACTCGGTTTCGGCGGCAAGGCCGAACTGGTGCCGCTGCACGTCTGGGTCCCCCGGGTGCTGCCCGAAGCTCCCAGCCACGTCTCGGCCGCGATGAGCGGGGCCATGGTCAAGATCGGCGTGTACGGCGGTTTGCTGGTCTGCGTACGGCTGCTGCCCGACGGTCCGGCTTGGTGGGGGATCGCGATCATGCTGGTTGGAGGCGCATCCGCTCTTTACGGCATTCTGCAGGCGTCCGTGTCGAGTGACCTCAAGGTGTTGCTCGCCTACTCGACCACTGAGAACATGGGCCTGGTCTTTCTCGGCCTCGGGGCGAGTATGCTGCTGCGCGGCTACGACGCCACCGCAGCAGCAGATGCCGCGCTCGTCGCCGCCCTGCTCCTCGCCGTCAGCCACGCCGCGTTCAAATCCACGCTGTTCCTCGGTGCCGGCGCCGTCATCCACGCCACCGGCGAGCGCAACCTGGACCGCCTCGGCGGACTCGGCGCCCGCATGCCGGTCACCGCCGCCGCGTTCGGCATCGCGAGCCTCGGCGCCGCCGCCATTCCGATCACCAGCGGCTTCGTCGCCGAGTGGATGCTGCTGCAGTCGCTCATCCACGGTGGTCGTCAGGGCGGGGCGGTCGTCTCGGTCGCGGCATCCGTCGCCATGCCCCTGGCCGTCGCCGTGATCGCCCTCACCGCGGGCCTGGCCCTGCTCACCTTCGTCAAGGCCTACGGCATTGCCTTCCTGGCCCGCCCCCGCAGCGCCCCAGCAGCGGATGCCCGCGAGGTGCCGCCGCTCATGCAGCTCTCCCTCGCGCTCGGCGCCCTCTCCGTGCTCGCTCTCGGGCTACTCCCCGGGCCGATCGCCGCGCTCGTGGCGAACACGGTCAGCTCGAACCCCACCGCCGCGGTGCAGTCGGTCGGTCTGGGCGGGGTGTCGCTACCCGGTATCGGGGCGGTACTGGACCCGATCATGCTCGTCGTGCTCTCCGCCCTCGTCGCCATCCCGGTGGTCGTGTCGATCGTCGTGTCGGCCCGGCGGCATCCGCATCGCACCGTCGACCTGCCCTGGGGCGGCGGCGGTTCCCGGGCGCGGCCGCGCATGCAGTACACGGCGACGTCCTACGCCGAACCACTGGTGCGGGTCTTCGACGACGTGCTCAAGCCGTCCCGTGATGTGCAGGTCACCCACGTGGCTGAGTCGCGCTATCTGGTGGAAAAAGTACGGGTCGAACAACACGTCTCCGACGTGATTGAAACCCGGCTGTATCGGCCGGTACTCAACCTGTTCCAGCGTTACGGCATCGTCGTACGGCATGTGGCCAACGGCAGCATCCACCGCTATCTGTCCTATTCTTTCGTTGCTCTGCTGATCGTGCTGATTGTGGTCTCGCTATGAACGCCGTCGTCAGCGCCATCATCATCGCTTTCGTGCAGGTCCTGCTGTTTGTCTTCCTCGCCCCGCTCCTCATGGGCGTGATCCGCCAGGTGCGGGCCACCATCGAAGGTCGAGCCGGTGCCGGAATCTGGCAGCCCTGGCGCGACGTGCGCAAACTGCTCGCGAAGAATCCGGTGCGTGCCGAAGGCAGCAGCTGGATGCTCAAGGCAGGCCCGGTCGCTCTGATGGTCTCCAGCCTGCTGCTCTGCGTGCTGCTGCCGCTCGTGGGGACCATACCGTTCCCGTCCATTCCGAGCGACCTGTTCGTGGTCGTCTCGGTCATGCTCATCGGCGTGGTCGCGCTCGCTCTCGTCGGACTCGACGGCGGTACGGCCTTCGGCGGCATGGGATCCAGCCGACATATGACCGTCGCGGCCCTGGTCGAACCCACCCTGTTGCTCTCGGTCTACGCTCTGTCGATTCCGGCCGGAACCAGCACGATCTCGGCGATCGTCGAGACCCGGCTGTTCTCCCCCGAGGTGATCATCTCGCCGGTCAGTGTGTTGGCGCTCGTGGCATTGTCGATTGCGATCATGGCTGAAACAGCTCGGCTGCCCGTCGATAATCCGGGCACCCACCTCGAACTGACCATGCTGCACGAGGCAATGACCCTCGAAGCGAGCGGCCGCGACCTGGCCTGGCTCGAGGTCGGCTCCTGGCTGAAACTGGCCGCCCTGCTCGGCCTGGTCAGCAACCTGGTCGTGCCGTGGGGTGTCGTCACCGATTTCAGCGCCCTGGGCCTCGCGATCGGCGTGGTCAGCATCGCCGTGAAAGTGCTCGTGCTCGGTGTTCTGCTCAGTGTCGGCGAGATCTTTTTGGCCAAGGTGCGCCTGTTCCAGGTCCCCGAGCTTCTCGCGGGTTCCTTTGCCCTCGCCTTCCTGGCCGTCACCGCCTCCTACCTGGTCGCCTGAGGAGCATCCGTCGTGTTTGAAACTTTCTATCCCCAACTGATCGGCTTCTGCACCGGCGCCCTGCTGCTCACGAGCGCGCTGATGGTCTGGCGTCATTCCCTGCTCGCCTCGATCCGGCTGCTCGCCCTGCAGGGCGTTGCCCTTGCCGCACTCGTCGCGGTGATCGGCATCGCCGAGGGCGAGTCCGAACTGGTGCTGGTGTCGCTGCTGATCCTGTCGGTGAAGGGCGTCGGCCTGCCCTGGGTGCTCGCTCACCAGTCCAAGGCGTCGATCAAGCAGATTCAGGAATCGCCCCGGCTCAACCCGACCGCCGCGCTGCTCGCCGTCACCCTGCTGACCATTCTCAGCTATGTCGTGGTCAGCCGCGTCTTCGGTCTCGGCGACAGTGAGACCGGCCACGCCGCACCGATCGGCCTGGCCATGGTGCTCATCGGCTTTCTGCTGCTGATCAGCCGGCGCCGCGCGCGCTCCCAGCTCATCGGCTTTCTGCTGCTCGACAACGGCATCGCCACCATCGCTTTTTTGACCAGCGGCGGCGTGCCTATTCTGCTCGAATTCGCAGTCTCCCTCGACGTTCTGCTGGTCGTGCTCATTTTGCACGTGTTCGCCGGCCGCATGCGCACCAAGTTCGGCGGCACTGCCGTTGATCAGCTCAGAGAGTTGCACGACTGATGTCATTTGTTCTGTGGATTCCCCTGGTCGGCCCACTCGCCTTCGCCGGCCTCAGCCTGCTTCTGCGCGGCTCGGCGCACCGCCGTTTCGTCGGAGTCGCCGCGTCGAGCGCGGTGCTCGTCTCCGGCCTGCTGCTGGTCAGCGCAGTGCTCGACGGTGCCGTGTTCGAAAGCGGCGGCGGCATGCTGCGTGCCGACGCCCTCTCGGCCTACATGCTCAGCGTCGTCGGAGCGGTCGGACTCATCTCCACCTGGGGTGGCCTCAGCAGCGCGGCGTCGAGCCGCACCAGGGATGCCGCCGGCTACGAGGCGCTCATCGCCTTGTTCCTGGCCGCGATGTCACTCGCCGTGCTGGCCGACAGCATCGGCCTGATGTGGGCCGCCGTTGAGGCAACGACCATCGCCACCGCATTCCTGGTCGGCCACCACCGCACCCGCCGGTCCCTCGAAGCAGCCTGGAAATACGTCATCCTCGGCTCGGTCGGTGTGGCCATCGCGCTGCTGGGTATCGTGCTGATCTACGCTGCCTCGGTCGGTACCGACACCCCGACCCTGTCCTGGGTGCTCCTGAGCCAGGCCGACCGAGGCCTCGACCCGGCGCTGATCACCGCCGGCGGCGCCCTGGCCGTGCTCGGTTTCGCCACCAAGTCGGGTCTCGCCCCGATGCACAGCTGGCTGCCGGATGCCCACAGCCAGGCCCCAGCTCCGGTCTCCGGCCTCATGTCGGGCGTGCTGCTCTCGGTCGCGCTCTACGCGATCCTGCGCATCCAGTCGATCACCAACCTCGTGATCGGCCCGGAGTTTCTGCGCACCATGCTCAGCATCGGTGGCCTGCTCTCCCTGCTCGTGGCCGCGTCACTGCTCATTCGCCAACGCGACTACAAGCGGATGCTCGCCTACTCCAGCATCGAACACATGGGCCTGATGGCGATCGGTGTGGCGATCGGCCCGGCCGCGCTCCCCTCGGTGCTGCTGTACATTCTCGGCCACGGCCTGATCAAGGCGACCCTATTCGTGATCTCCGGTCGTATCCTCAAGGTCGAGGGCACCCCGGTGATCTCGGACGTGCGCGCATTGTTGGTGCGACGGCCTGGCCTCGCCGTACCCTGGCTCATCGCCATGGCCGCCATCGTCGGCTTTCCCCCGTTCAGCATCTTCTTCTCCGAGGTCGGCATCATCATGGCCGGCTGGTCGGTGGGCCTCGGCGGCGTCGTCGGAGCGGCCCTCGTGCTGCTGCTGGTGATCTTCGCCGCGTTCACCCGCCTCACCGTGCAGATGACCATCGGCGCTCCCCCGGACGGCGCCGCGTTCACACCCGACTATTCGACCCACGGCCCGCGCCTGCCGATCATCCTGGCCCTGGCCACGACAGCCACGATCGCTTTCGTGGCCGAACCGGTCGGCACTCTACTGTTGCAGGCCACAGCCGTTCTCGGAGGTACCAACTAATGGCTGACGAACTAATGCCCGGCGAACTCCGCCACCTCGACCGTGCGGAATTGCCGGCCGCCGCCGGGGCGCTGCTCGATGCCGGCAGCCGGCTGGCCCTGGTCGCCTGCCACGAAGACGACGACCACTTTCGCATCGTCTATTCCTTCGTCGGGGATGCATCGTTGCGGGCCGACCTGGTGGTCACTGTGCCGCGGGACGATGCCTGGATTCCCAGCCTCGCCGAGATCTCCCTGCCGGCCGGCAACTTCGAGCGCGGCATCCGCGACCTGTACGGCGTCGTTCCCCGCAATCACCCGCAGCCGCACCGCCTGGTTCGCCACGGCCACTGGCCGCGCGGCTGGTACCCGATGCTGCGCGCCAACGCCGCCGTGCCCGAGTTTGAGCCCGACGTGGAATCATTCCCCTTCGTGCCGGTTGAGGGCCCTGGCGTCTATGAGATCGCCGTCGGCCCGATTCACGCCGGCATCATCGAGCCCGGCCACTTTCGCTTCTCGGTCGTCGGCGAGACCATCGTGCGCATGGAAGCCCGCCAGTGGTACTTACACCGTGGTGTCGAGAAGGTGTTCGAGGGCAAGACTGCGGGCGAAGGCGTGCTTCTGGCCGAGCAGATCAGCGGCGACACCGCCGTCGGTCACTCCCTCGCGTTCGTCATGGCTGTCGAGCAGGCCGCCGGTATCGAGGTGTCGGAGCCCGACCGGCTGCTGCGTGCTCTGCTTCTGGAACTCGAGCGTCTCTACAACCACGTGACCGATCTTGGTTCCCTGGCCAACGACGTGGGGTTCAGCATCATTGACGCGCACGCCCAGGGGCTCCGTGAGCAGCTGATGCGCATCAATAAGTCGGTCACCGGACACCGCCTCCTGCGCGGTGCGCTGAGCGTCGGCGGCATCCGGGTGAACGCGCTCCCCGAAGCCGCCGATCTGGTGCGCATTGCCACCGCCATGGCCGAACTGGCCGGCATCACGCTCGGCCATGCCATCGTGCGCGGCCGTTTCACCGGCACGGCCCGGCTCTCCAACGCGCACGCGACCCAGATCGGAACGCTCGGCTACGTCGCGCGCGCATCGGGCATCGACACGGATGCCCGCAACGAGCATCCGTTCGTCAATCTGGGCGAGGTCTTTCACGTCGTGACCGAAGACAGCGGCGACGTGCTCGCCCGGTACACCGTGCGCGCCCGCGAGGTCGAGGTGTCGACCGCGGTCGCCGTCGACCTGCTCCGACGCCTGCAGGGCCACACCGGAACCGCGTTCAGCGTGAACCCGACGAGCGCCGGCACCGGGCTCGCCCTGGTCGAAGCGTGGCGCGGAACGGCAACCCACCGGGTAGAACTCGCCGCCAACGGCACGCTCGCCCGCGTCAAGGTCGTCGACCCGTCGTTCCTGAACTGGCCGGCCGTACCGGATGCCCTGTCGGAAACCATTGTTCCCGACTTTCCGCTGGCCAATAAGAGCTTCAACCTCTCCTACGCCGGCAACGACCTGTAGGCCGGCTCAGGCCCAGCAGCAACTACTCTTGCTCGAGGTGGCGGAGCAGGGCGTGCGAGTCGGTGAGGTTGGCCAGCACCATACGCTTGGCCGCGGCCAGCAGCTCAACCGCGCTCGGGTCGCGCAGTGCATAGAAAATGGAGTTACCCTCCCGGCGGGTGACGACGACGCCGGCACGCCGCAGTACGCCCAGCTGCTGGGACAGGTTGGACAGTTCGCAGCCGAGTGCTTCGGCGAGTGACCCCACCGAGCGTTCGCCGGCGACGAGCTGTTCCAAAACCTGCACGCGCAACGGATGCCCGAGCGACTTGAACAAGTCGGACTTCAATTGGGCAGCGGGCAAACCTGAAGACAACACAAGTTTAGTATATCGTTACCTTATGATTCTTTCAACTAGATAGGGCCGCTCTCACCTGCGGCGCAGCAGCCCGTCATTCACGAGGGCCCGCGCGTAGCCGAGGCTGTTGCCGAGGGCGTTCGGGTGAAAGTTGGCCGACGCGAATGGGTTCAGCGGATCAAACGCGAAGTATGGTATTCGCGAACCTACACCGTGCGCGGCGAATTCCTGCGAGGCATCAACGAAGCGGATGCGCGGGGTCGTCATCGCAGCGACGGATCCGGCAAGCACCGTGTTCAGCGCGTCTATGGCCCCATTGAGTACATCGCCCAGCTGGGAGAATCCGGGCTTGAACTGGCGCGGGTAGCTCAAGACCGCGATCTTCGCCTGCGGCAGCGTATCCGCTACCAGGCCATACGTGCCCACGAGCTTGGGAGGGAGAACGCTCAGCTGAGCCACGCTGTTGTTGATTGCACCGAGGCAAACCGGACTGGCCGGGTCGGGCGCACAGGCCGTCAACACGACGTTGGAGCCGGCATCGATGCCGCCAACAGTGAGGGTGACGAGGGCGGTACTGGGGCTCACTCCGAGAAGTTGACCCGGGATATCCGCTGTGCTGGCCCCGGAACAGGCATTATTCGACACAAGTCGATAGGGGCTGACCACGGCCGAGAAGATCGGGTAGCTCGCCCGCTTGGAACGCAGGCAAGCGGTGCCGTCGAACGCGTACGGCGGCGCGCCCTGACCAGAGGTGAATGAGTCGCCCAGGGCGACATAGCCGGGAGCGGATGCGCCAACCGAGGCTGCGGGATCGGAATTGGTCTCAGCCAGTGCCGGGGCGCTCACCGCGCCAGCGAGCAGGGCGGCCGCGAGTACGGCGACGGCACCGAGGCGTTGCAGGAATCCTGAAACTAATCGTTGATTTGTCATGCCGCGAACGTAGACCCGGTCATCAGACCCGCAAGGCGTTGTCAACGACTCAAATTCGGGCCGCGCGCGAAAAGGCCCGCACTGCAAGCAGTGCGGGCCTTCCGTCTACCCGACCGACCTGGCGAGAGGTGATCGGGAGATCTATTGGGACCGGTCTTCGTAAGTACTAGACCTCGATCGAAGCGTCTGCGCTGTCGGAGGCCGCAGCGCGACCCTCGGTGTCAGCAGCCTCTTCCAGTACCGGGGCGAGCGAGAGCTTTCCACGGTCATCGATCTTCGTGATTTCCACGAGAACCTTCTGGCCGACGCCGAGCACGTCTTCGACGTTCTCCACGCGCTTGCCACCAGCAAGTTTACGCACCTCAGAGATGTGCAGCAGACCGTCCTTGCCCGGGAGCAGAGAAACGAAGGCACCGAACGCGGCGATCTTGACGACGGTTCCGAGGAACTGCTCGCCAACCTCGGGGTTGGTCGGGTTCGCGATGGCGTTGACCTGGGCGCGTGCGGCCTCAGCCGACGGTCCATCAACGGCACCGATGTACACGGTGCCGTCTTCCTCGATCGAGATGTCGGCACCGGTGGTGTCCTGGATCGAGTTGATCGTCTTGCCCTTCGGGCCGATCAGCTCGCCGATCTTGTCGACGGGGATCTGCACGCTGATGACGCGCGGCGCGGTGGGCGCCATCTCGTCGGGAGCGTCGATCGCCGCGTTCAGCACGGAGAGGATCGTGGTGCGGGCATCCTTCGCCTGCGTCAGCGCGCCGGCCAAAACCGAGGCGGGGATGCCGTCGAGCTTGGTGTCGAGCTGGATCGCGGTGATGAATTCGCTCGTGCCAGCGACCTTGAAGTCCATGTCGCCGAGGGCGTCTTCGGCGCCGAGGATGTCGGTTAGTGCCGCATAGCGGGTCTGACCGTCGACGGTGTCGCTGATCAGGCCCATGGCGATACCGGCGACCGGGGCGCGCAGCGGCACTCCGGCGTTCAGCAGGGACAGGGTGGAGGCGCAGACGGAACCCATCGAGGTGGATCCGTTGGAGCTGAGCGCCTCGGAAACCTGACGGATGGCGTAGGGGAATTCCTCACGCGTCGGCAGCACGGGAACCAGGGCACGCTCAGCGAGCGCTCCGTGGCCGATCTCGCGACGCTTCGGCGTTCCGACGCGACCGGTTTCACCGGTCGAGTAGGGCGGGAAGTTGTAGTTGTGCATGTAGCGCTTCTTGGTGACCGGGCTCAGCGAGTCGATCGACTGCTCGAGCTTGAGCATGTTCAAGGTGGTGACGCCCAGGATCTGGGTTTCGCCGCGCTGGAAGATGGCCGAGCCGTGCACGCGCGGGATGACCGCAACCTCGGCGTCGAGCGGACGGATGTCTGCCAGCCCACGACCGTCGATGCGGATGCCCTCGTTGAGCACGCGCGAGCGCACAACGAGCTTGGTGACCGACTTGTAGGCCGCGTTGACCTGGTTGTTGGCGCTCGCGTCGAGCTCGCCGGCGTCGACCTTGGCCGCGATGGCGGCCTTGACGGATGCCTTGAGCGCGTCGTCGGCGTTCTGACGTTCGACCTTGTCGGCGATCGTGTAGACCGTCGCCAGCTGGTCGTACGACAGCGCCGCGACGGCGTCGTAGGTGGCCGGCTGGTAGGGCGGGAACAGGGCGAAGTCCGCGGTGGGCTTGGCGGCGGCATCCGCTACCTGCTGCTGCGCGAAGACGAGCTGCTTGATGAAGGGCTTGGAAGCCTCGATGCCCTGGGCAACGACCGCTTCGTTCGGCGCGATGGCGCCACCCTTGATCAGGTTCCAGGCGGCGTCGGTGGCTTCGGCCTCGATCATCATGATCGCGACGTCCTGCACTCCGGCGGCGTCCGTTACAACGCGGCCGGCGACGACCATGCTGAACACGGCATCATCCAGCTGCGAGTGCTTCGGGAAGGCAACCCACTGGCCGCCACCGTTCTCGTCGGGAATGAGGGCAACGCGAACGCCACCGATCGGTCCGGAGAACGGCAGGCCGGCGAGCTGGGTCGACATGGAGGCCGCGTTGATAGCGAGCACGTCGTACAGTTCGTCGGGCTCGATGGCCAGAACGGTGATGACGACCTGGATCTCGTTGCGGAGACCGTCGACGAACGACGGGCGCAGCGGGCGGTCGATCAGGCGGCAGGTGAGGATCGCGTCGGTTGAGGGACGACCTTCACGACGGAAGAAGCTGCCCGGGATGCGACCGGCGGCGTACATACGCTCTTCAACGTCGATGGTGAGCGGGAAGAAGTCGAAGTTGTCCTTCGGCTGCTTGCTGACGCTCGTGGCGGAGAGCAGCATCGTCTCTTCGTCAATGTAGGCGGCGGCAGAACCCTGCGCCTGCTGGGCGAGGCGCCCGGTTTCAAAGCGGATGGTGCGCTTGCCGTACTTGCCGTTATCGATAACGGTTTCGGCGAACGTGATTTCTGGACCCTCCATGTGGGGGTTTTCTCCTTTAAGTTTGCTTCTCGCCATGCTGGCGACGAAGGCTCGCGTGCCCGTATGACAGGCGAGTGGGACGAGGAGCTCGACCAGGCAGGACTAAGCCGCGTTTCAACAATCTCTGTGTAAACACTGTCGTTTTGCTGGCCACCAGTAGAAATTCACCAGAAGCTGCGCGCCTGAAATACGCGAGTCTGGGAAACCACCACCGAGGACCAGCTTCCTGCCAGTTGCGCTCCGGTTGCTCGGCCGCTTCCAAAGAAGGACCGTCATCAAGCTTATCAGACACAGAATCAGCCCCGAACTGGTGCCACCAAGTCGGCGGGCACGGTCGGAGTCTCGGGCAGAGTGATAGGGACTGAAATGAGGGTGCGACGGTGCAGGGACTCAGACGACTGCTGGTTGTCGGAATCATGCGCGCGTGGGTGAAACTGGCTCTGCAGGACAGCGCGAGTGTTCCGCGACCAACCGGACCGCCACAGGCGCACTCGCCGGGGACAAACAGCGATCGTGTGCTCATTCTCGGCGGTGGACCCGCCTCCGGCTGGGGAGTCACAAGCCACGATCTTGCCCTGCCCGGATCGTTGGCCCGTGCACTATCGACTCGAACGGGCCGCGGCACCGATGTGAGCCTGGTGGCCGACCCGTTTGGACTTCTCGATGAACTCCCGAATCTGCTCATTGGGCAAGATCTGAGCCGGATCAATGCGGTCGTCGTGTTTGTCGGCGTGAATGATGCCGTGAATCTCACCGCTGAAAAAGCCTGGGAGCGAAACATGGGCCTCCTGCTCCGGGCCCTTGAACGGGAAACGTCCAACGAAACGTCCGTGTATGTGATGGACATCCAACCGATTCGATCAATCCCGGTTTTTGACAGCTTGCTCGGGTCCATCGCCAACGCGCACGCACGTCGTTTGACCGCGCGCACGGAGCGCGTCTGCCGATCCATCCTACGAGCGGTCTATCTACCATTGACGGAGAACACAATTTTGGTCTCCGGCCGGTATCGAAATTCGTCGGACTACCGCCTGTGGGGGGAATTCCTGGCCTGCGAAATGGCCGCTCGACTCGATCTGGCCCACGACCGCCACGGGTCGAACATGGTCAGTCCCGTGCAGATCACAGCGCCGCCCGAAGTCGAAGCCGGTGTGGAATCACACTTTGATCCTGTCCTCGCGTTGGCGCAACAGTCCTTCGGTACCGAGTCCGCGGCCTTCGTGCTTCGCGACCATTCCGGGTTGCGAGTGGTGGCAAGTGCTGGGCCCACGGGTGTCAATCCGGCGAGATCCGATTCGATGTCGGCGACGGTCGTTATCCAGCCGGGAGCACTCGTCGTGGGCGATACCGAGACAGACGAGCGTTTTCGCGGCAAGCCCTACGTAACGGGTCCCCCATTCATGCGATTTTTCGCGGGTTTTCCGATCGAATCACCGTCGGGTGAACGAATCGGAATTCTGTGCGTGTTCGACCCAAAACCACGCAGTCGTGCGGATACTGACATCGTGCTCCTGCGGCAACTGGCCCTCATGATTCAGCACGAACTGCAGGCGATCAGATCGTAAAGGCATCACGCCAGGCCAGGCCAGCGACGGTCTCCTTGGCTGGCCGATACTCCAGACCGATCCATCCGTCATAACGAAGAGTGCGCAGTTCGGCAAAGAACGAATCCCAGCCGATCTCGCCGGTGCCCGGCTCAGTCCGGCTGGGCGGGTCGGCGATCTGCACGTGGGCAACGTGCTGAAAGAGATTGCGCAGGCGGCTGATCACATCGCCCTGCTGCACCTGGGCGTGGTAGACGTCATAGAGGATTCCGAGGGACTCGCTGCCGATGGCTTCAACGACCGAAGCGGCCTGCTCTACGGACTCGAGCACGAATCCGGGAGCATCTCCCTGATTCAATGCTTCGAGCACGAGGATGACGTCGGTCGACGCCGCCTGCTCGGCCGCCCAGGCCAGGTTGGTGACATAGGTCGCGAATGCGCGATCCCACCGCACACCTTCGGGCACGAGGCCGCCCATGACGTGGATGCGCGTCGCACCGAGACCAGTGGCGTATTCCAAGGATCGGGAGATGCCATCGCGGAATTCGCCGACCGAGTCAGGAACGCAGGCGTAGCCGAACGTAGACGGTCCTGGCGTATTGATCAGCACCTGGTGCAACCCGGCGTCCGCCAGGCACCGGCGCAACTGCGCGAGTGGAAAGTCGTAGGGGTTCGCGTATTCGACGCCGGCGAAACCGGCCGCGGCCGCGGCATCGAAGCGTTCCAGAAACGGTCGTTCCGTGAAGAGCCATTTGAGGTTCGCATCCAGGCGGAGCGGAATGAGTTCGCGCATGGTTTGTTCTCCGTCGACAGTCATCTGCGGATGCAACTTGCCACTAAACGGCGCGAAGACCGCTACGTTCGTAGGCGGCGCGGGCGACGTCACCGTTCAAGAATTCCAGCAACGCCAGCGCCTCCGGCTTCGCCGCCGCCGCGTTGCTCAGGGCTGCTGCGAATTCGGTGAGGTGCTGGACCTCGTCGGGGAATGGTCCGACAATGGCAATTCCGGGCACGAAGGCGAGCTCGCTGAGCTGCTGCACCGCGAGATCAGCACGGCCGTCACGTACGGCCACGCCGGTAAACCCCTTCGCGAGTGGCGTGGCTCTGGCATCCACTTCAGCGGCGATGCCGAGTCGCTCGATCAGGGTGCGAAAGTAGATGCCGCTCTGACCGGCCTGAGAGTAGGCGACCGAACGGGCGTTGCGCAGTGCGCTGGTGAGCGCCGGCACGGTCGAGATATCGGGTTTGTCGGCACCGTCGGCCACGCCGATTCCGATGCCGGTCGTCACCAGGGGGACGACGGTTGAGGGGTCGATGACACCGTCGGCCGCCAGACTCGCGAGGGCCGGGGTCGCGACGATGACAATGTCCGGCCGCTCGCCGGCCGCGAAGCGGCGTTGCAGTTCGGTGGTGGGGTCGAAGTGGGCATCGATCGCTATGCCTGTTTCAGTCGTGAACGCGGCGAAGATTTCGGCCTCGAGGGCCTTCTGAGTCGCCAAGCCGCTGAACAGTACGACGCTCGGTTTCGTGTCAATCGGGTTGCTCATGATAGACATCCTGCCGTCGTTGGTGGAATTTCTGGCCCAGCGAGAACATATTGCCGATGCACTCCAACTATAGGGGCAGTTTGTATCCTATAGCGGCTTGGAGGAGTCGACCAGAGTGTTGCTGGCGGCCGCACGCTGCTTGATGCCGAGCACGGAGTGGCTGCGTCCGTAAGCGAAGTACACGATGAAGCCCACGACCAACCAGACCGCGAAACGCACCCAGGTGAGGGTCGTGAGATTCAGCATCAACCAGATGCACAGCACGGCAGAGAGAATCGGGAGCACCGGTGAGAACGGTACCTTGAAGGCGCGCGGCAGGTCGGGGCGCTTCTTGCGCAGCACGACCACGGCGATGCTGACCAGCACGAATGCCGACAGTGTGCCGATATTGATCATTTCTTCGAGCACACCCACGTCGGTGAGGCCGGCGATCACAGCGACGGCGGCGCCGGAGATAATCTGAATGCGCGCCGGAGTGCGGCGTTTCTCGCTCGTCACGCTCAGCCAACGCGGCAGCAGGCCGTCGCGGCTCATCGCGAACAGCACGCGGGAGAGGCCGAGCAGCAGCACCATGATCACCGTCGTGAGACCGACCAGGATTCCAATCGAGATGACCTGGGCAGCCCAGCCGGCACCGACAGCGACGAAGGCCGTGGCGAGGGATGCGTTCGGGTCGTCGGCCAGCACCGTGTACGGCACCATCCCGGTGAGCACGAGACTCACGCCGAGGTAGAGCACCGTGACGATGGCGAGCCCCGCGAAGATGCCACGCGGCAGGGTCTTCTGCGGGTTCTTGACCTCTTCGGCGCTCGTGGCCACGACGTCGAAACCGATGAACGCGAAGAACACCAGGGACGCACCGGCGAGCAGCCCGAACAGGCCGTACTGGGCGGGAGCTGCACCGGTCATGAAGGAGAACAAGGACTGCATCCAGACATCACCATCGCCGCCCGTCGTGGGCACCTCGGCTGGAATGAACGGGCTGTAGTTTGCCGTGTTGATGAAGAAGGCGCCGACGATAATGACGAAGACGACGATGGCGACCTTGATGATCGTGAACACGCTCGCGACCCGGGCCGACAGCTGGGTGCCGAGCACGAGCAGCGTGGTGAAGATCGCGACGATGACGAAGGCGCCCCAGCTGACGTCCAGACCGAGCACCTGGATCGTGGACGGGACGTTCCAGCCGGCCAGGTCGAACACTGTGCTCAGGTAGATACCCCAGTATTTGGCGATTACTGCGGCCGCGGTGAGCATCTCGAGGATGAGGTCCCAGCCGATAATCCAGGCCAGCAACTCTCCGAGGGTGGCGTAGGTGAAGGTATAGGCGGAGCCGGCGACGGGCACGGCCGAGGCGAATTCGGCGTAACACATGATCGCCAGCGCGCAGGTGAACGCGGCCAGCAGAAAGGCCAGGGTGACCGAGGGCCCGGCGTAGCTGCCGGCGGCCTTGGCGCCGACCGAGAAAATTCCCGCTCCGACGGCCACGGCGACACCCATGATCATGAGGTCCCAGGTACCGAGGGTGCGTTTAAGGCTGTGGCCCTTCTCCAGCGAGTCTGCTATCGAATCTTCAATACTCTTGGTGTGCCAGAGACTCATGCGTTGTGGTATCCGTTCGTTATTGCCAACCCCTATGTTAGCAACTCCGTTCTACCCCCATTCGGCAGCCAAACGCACAACGGGTCGCCACCCGAAGGTGACGACCCGTTGTGAAGAAGTTCGCGTTATCAACGCTGCGTTCGCACCGTGCAAATTACTTGCATGAAATTAGCGACGCAGGCCGAGGCTGCCGATCAGTGTGCGGTACCGAGTGATGTCGATGTCCGACAGGTAACCGAGCAGACGGCGACGCTGACCAACCATGAGAAGCAGGCCACGACGTGAGTGGTGGTCGTGCTTGTGCTCTTTCAAGTGCTCGGTGAGGTCGAGAATGCGCTGCGTAAGCATTGCAATCTGAACTTCCGGGGACCCGGTGTCGCCTGGGTGGGTAGCGTACTTTTCGATGATCGCCTTCTTAGCATCTGGTTCGAGTGCCATAAAGTGGGATCCCCTTTCTCTCACTGCGCGGTGCCCTTGGCCAAATGCCTGAGCTCTCTTTATCCGCGGCCGTTGAACGGCAACCTTCATACTTTAGCAGAGTGGGCGGCCGACGCGGTCACGCTGCGGGAATTGTCGGCGACGAGCCGGTCTGTCCCCTCCCCCGGCTACCGCTACAGTGGTGGAATAATCGAGGAGGTGCACGTATGGGTACATTGCTTTACGGCAATCCGGGCATCGTGATCACCTTCGACGATCGCGCCCTCATGCACTTGCAGATCGTGATCAGTACCAAGCTGCGCCGGCGCGAAAGTTTTGTGTTCACCTGGACCGATTCCGCCGACGTCGGCAGCGGCCGGAGCGCGATCTGGCTCGACCCCACGAGCACGCTCTACTACCGGTATTTCGGCAGCCGAATCCCGTCGATCAATCGGGACTGGATCGAAGCGCTCATGCTCTCGGCCAACAGCGCCGGCGGACTGGTCTTCATCGCCGAGCCCGACCCGACGGTAACCCTCCCGGAGAAAACACGCCGCTAGCTCAGCCCGCGAGCTCGCCGAGCACGTCTTCGAGAGCGTGCAGAAAATGGTCGGCGCTGGCGACGGTGAGGCAGAGCGGCGGCTTGATCTTAAGCACGTTCTTGAAGTCGCCGGTGGGCTGCACGATGACGCCCCGCAACAGCAATTCGTCACAGAGCCGGGCGGCCACGGCGGTGGCTGGCATGAAATCGACCCGGTCGAGCACCAGTTCGACGCCGAGGTAGAGCCCCATGCCGTAGACCGCGCCGACCAGGTCGAACCGTTCGCCGAGCTGTTCCAGCCCCCGCTTGAGGTGCCCGCCGACGACCTCGGCATTGCCTTGCAGGCCCTCATCGCGCATGATGTCGAGCACGGTCAGGCCGATGCGGCAACTGAGCGGGCTGCCGCCGGCCGAAGAGAAGAACGATCCCTCCTGGGCGAAGCGATCGGCTATGTCGCGGCGGGTGATGACCGCGCCGAGCGGATGCCCGTTGCCCATCGCCTTCGCGATGGTGATGATGTCGGGAACCACGTTCTGCTGTTCAGTACCCCAGAAGTGGTGACCGAGGCGCGCGTAGCTCACCTGCACCTCGTCGGCGATGCAGAGCCCGCCGCGGGCGCGAACCTTCTCGTAGACGCCGGTCAGGTAGCCGTCGGGCAGCAGCACTCCGCCGGCGTTACCGAACACCGGTTCGGCAATGAATGCGGCGACGCTGTGGCCCTCGTCGTCGAGGGCGGCCAGGTCGCCATCGAGGTCATTCAGGTACTGCGGCGCCGATTGCATGCCCCGATACTTGCCGCGCACGGCGTTCGGCGCCTCGACCAGATGCACCCAGTTTGGCCGGGTCTGAAGGGCCTTGGGGTTGTCGGCGACCGAGGAGGAGACGGCATCCGCTGCCATCGACCAGCCGTGGTACGCCTCCCGCACCGAGAGTACCGTGTCATGGCCAGTGTACGTGAGCGCCAGGCGCAGCGCGAGGTCCACGGCCTCGGTGCCGCTGTTGACCAGGAAGACGGTGTCGAGCGGGTCCGGCGCGAGCTCGGCAAGTCGTTCGGTGAAGCGCACGAGCTCGTCGTAGTGAAAACGCGAGTTGGTGTTCAGCAGCGACCACTGGCTTCGGGCTGCTTCGGCAATGCGCGGGTGTCCGTGGCCGACGGTCGTGACATTGTTGACCATGTCGACGTAGCTCTGCCCGTGCATGTCGATCAGGTGGTGCTTCCAGCCGCGCTCGATCTGCGGCGGGGCCGCGTAGTAGTGCTCCTGCACGCGCGCGAACGACGCATCACGGCGCTCAAGCAGCGCGGCCGGGTCGGCGAGTGGTCGGGCCGTCTCCAGCCCGATCAGGGCTGAGGGGTCGGGGCAGACCCGCTGCCATTGCGCGGCACCCGAGGGTGCGACGAAAAACGGCGGGCGGATGCCGCGCAGCCGGCTGGCCTGCACTGTCACCCGGGCGCCGGTCGTTCCGAGGCCGGATCCGGCCTGAATCCGCTGGCCGTCGAGCCCTCCCCCGTGAACCCCGGTCAGCCACAGGTCGTAATCTGCGCCCTCGAGCCGCACGGTGTCGGCATCCACCACCACGATGGTCCCGTCGATCGGCGCTGTCACCGGGCTGCCGGCCGGCAGATACACCTCGACCCCGAGGGCCAGGGTGACCGACTCCTCGGCCGTGTCGATGCGGGTCTGCGACAGGCGATACTCGCCGTAGCGGGTGACTGCGTGCCCTGAGCGGGCGGCGGCATCCGCTGCCACGCGCCCGTCAATGCCGGGTTCGAGCCAGATTCCAGCGTCGAACGCTGCGCTGGTGACCGACAGATCGATGATCGCACCGGGGTCGACGGTGCCCGCCAGGGGGTGATCAGTGTCCACGATCGGCGCCGGCTCGCCGGTCACCACGAAACGGATGAGGGCCTCGAGCTCTGCGCCGTCTTGCTCCGCCGCGGTGGCGAACGCGAGCCACTCGCGAGAGCGGTTGGCGTCGGCGTAGTCGTTATCGTGATCGAGGTGCACCTGCTGCTCGCCGCTCACCACGAGCACCGCGGTGCGCAGCACGATCAGCGGCCAGAGGGCGGCGAGTTCGGTGTCGGTGAGCGGTACCCTCTGGGTGAACGCCTCGATTGCGTCGAGGACGGCGAGCGGATGCCGCGGACTGCGATACAGCACGCAGGCGCAGGTCGCGGCGAGTT
Source organism: Cryobacterium sp. TMT1-66-1 (assembly GCF_004403435.1). Classification (NCBI taxonomy): domain Bacteria; kingdom Bacillati; phylum Actinomycetota; class Actinomycetes; order Micrococcales; family Microbacteriaceae; genus Cryobacterium; species Cryobacterium sp. TMT1-66-1. The sequence continues at coordinate 70,082 of NZ_SOGP01000001.1, read as the reverse complement.
CGGCGACGAGCCAGCCCTGGGCCACGTCCCCGAAGTCGATCACTCCGGTGATCGTCTCGGCGTCGGTGCGGCTGACCACGTTGTCGTCGGTCAAGTCACCGTGGATGGTCTGAACGCGCAGGTCGGTCGCGACGCGGTCGACCTGCTGCCGTGCGACCTCGGTTACGGTGCGGAGCCGTTCGCGGCGCACGTCGTCGTCAACGTAGCCGAGGAGGGCATCGATGACCTCCCCGCCGCGCCGCAGATCCCACTGTGACAAGCGGTCCGTTCCCGGGTGTTCGAAGTCGGCGAGGCCCTGAACCAGGCGCCCGGCCACGTCACCGAGCGCGCGAATCTGCCCGACCGACAGACGCACGGCATCGGTCAGCGGATGCCCGTCGACGTATGTCAACAGGCGCAGGTCGAGGTTCTGCCCGTCGATCGTGACACGCTGAACCTCGCCTCCATCGATCCCGGCTATCACGGCGGGCAGGTCGAGACCCAGGTTGGCGAGGTGCCCCAGGGCAGCGTTCTGAGCCTCGAGCTCCACCGTCACGATGGCCGGGTTGGCGACTTTGAGAACGAGGGAACCGGCATCCGTTTCGATCCGAAAATTGCGGTCCTGATTACTGCCGAGCTCGGTGACAACGCCCGAGACTCCGAACCGGTCCCGGACCAGCTCGGTTGCCTGCTCGGGCGTCAGGTGCGGGCGCGGCAGGTGATAGGGGCTCTGCTCGGTCATGGTTCTCCAGTCATGCAGGGGGCAGCGGTGGCACGAGCAGGGTTGAACGGATGCCGGTCAGCGCTTTTGCACGCGACGCTTCGGCGGCATGGCGCGCGGGGCATCCGGGGTGTTCCAGGCCTTGGCGATGGCCCAGGTGACGGCCGCGATCGGCACCGAGAGCACGGCGCCGACGATGCCGCCGAGAATGGTTCCGGCGGTCAACCCGACCAAAATCACCAGCGGATGCAGCTTGAGGGACTGCGCCATGACGACCGGCTGCAGAAAGTTTCCCTCGAGCTGGTTGACCGCGATCACGATGATGATGACGATGAGCGCGACGCCCGGACCGCTCGCGACGAGGGCCACCAGGGCGGCGAGCACGCCGGCCGCGGTCGCGCCGATCAGCGGGATGAACGCGCCGAGGAACACGATGACCGCCAGTGGCAGAGCCAGCGGAACCTGCAAAATGGCCAAGCCGATACCGATCGCCGTGGCATCGACAGCGGCGACGATGGCGGTGCCGCGCACGTAGCCGCCGAGCACGCGCAGCGAGGTGTGGCCAATGCGGCGTCCGCGGGCGAGCCGCTCGCCCTTGAACGGCGTGAGGAAGAAGTTCCAGATCTGGCCGCCATCCTTGAGGAAGAAGAACAGAATGACCACGAGCAGCACCGCGCCGGTGATCAGTTCGAACACAGCGGATGCCCCGGCGAGCGCCCCGGTACCGAACTGGCTGCTGGTGAGAAAGTCCACGACGGCGGTGCGCGCCGTGTCGATCTGCTTCTCATCGACCTGGATCGGTCCGTCGATCAGGAACTGCTGAAGATGGTCGATGCCCGCCGAGGCCGAGGAGAACAGCTCGTTCCACTGGTCACGCACCGCCAAAACGATGAGGGTGATGATTCCGCCGAAGACAACGATGCCGCCGAGCAGGGTGATCCAGGTGGCGAGGATGGCGGCGACTCCGCGCTTGCGTAGCCCGTTGATCACCGGGCTGAGCGCTGAGGCGAGGATGATCGCGATCAAAACCGGGATGACGACGAGCTTCAGCTGCACCAGGCCGAAGATGACCACGGAGGCCAGCAGGATGACGAGCAGAATCTGGCCGCTGCGCAGGCCGAGCCACCCGAGCCGATCAGTCAGCGGGGTGCGGGGAACGATGGGCCTGGGGTCGTCGTGTGCGCGCATGAAACCAGCCTAGACATCCGCTGGCCGGAAACCCCGATCGACCGGCCTCTTTGGCCGATTCAGTTCAGGGTTGCCGCGACCGTATCGAGGATGGATTCGTCGCCGGCGTAGATGCCGTGCTCGCGTGGCCAATGGCTGATCACGTCGGTGAAACCGAGCTCGGCGGCCCGGCCGACGGCATCCTCAAACGCGTTCATGCTCTGCAGGGAGTATGTTCCGCCGCTGTCGAGTGAGAGGTAACGGTCAATCGTGGCGGGGTCGCGGCCGGCTCCGCTGACGACGTCGTCGAGGCGCATGGTCAGGCCGCGCACACTGGTCCACCATTCTTCTCCCTCGACACCGTCCTGTCCGGTGGTCACCCAGCCCTGCCCGAACCGGCTGACCAGCCCGAGACCCCTCGGCCCGTTGGCCGCGATCAGGAACGGCACGCGCGCCCGGTCAGAGCCGCCCGGTGTCACCATGCGAGCATTCTTGGCGGTATACCACTCGCCGGTGAAACTGATTCCGTCAGTGGAGCCCGGTTCTTCGCCGCGTAACAGCAGGTCGAGGTCCGTGATGAATTCGGCGAACCGTGCGTGACGTTCACGGGGGGTGTACTCCGGCTGGCCGAGCACGCGCGCGTCAAAACCGGTGCCGCCCGACCCGATGCCGAGCAGAAACCGCCCGCCCGAGACGTCGTCGACCGTTGCGACATCTTTAGCGAATGGCACCGGATGCCGAAAGTTCGGCGACGAGACAAAGGTGCCCAGTGCTATCCGTTCGGTCACGGCCGCAGCGGCGGTGAGGGTGGGGATGGTCGCGTTCCACGGCTCGTCAGCGAGTGAGCGCCAGGACAGATGGTCGTAGGTGAAGGCGTGGTCGAAGCCGTACTGCTCGGCGCCGAGCCATTTTCTGCGGGCGACCGGCCACGGGTCCTGGGGAAGGATGACGATTCCAAAGCGCATGAGGCGAGTCTATTCAGCGTGACCAAAACACGCGGTTGCAATGTCGGCGGCCGGTGCCAGACTCTGCACATGGACACTCGCGAGCTCCACACCACGTGCACGATCGTTCCGCCCTACCTGCTGGTGCGGCTGGCGAAACTTGATGATCCCCGATTTGCGCAGGCCGCGGCGGCCGCCCGGGCCTCGCTGCTGCGGGACTCGCAGATTCGCCAGTTGCGGGGCGGGGCGCATCCGTTTCCCTACTCGGGGGCGCGCACGCTGCCGGCTCGAACCCCCGGTGAGTCTGACCGTACCATTTCGGATGCCGGTGGCCAGGAACGCCTGCCGGGTCGCCGGGTGCGCGCCGAGGGCCAGCCTGCCGGCACCGACCCGGCCACGAACGAGGCGTACGACGGGCTCGGGGCCACCCAGAACCTGTTCTGGACGCAGTTCGGGCGCGACAGCATCGACGGCAACGGACTGCCCATGGATGCGACCGTGCACTACGGCAAGCAGTACGACAACGCCTTCTGGGATGGCGAACGTATGGTGTTCGGCGATGGTGATGGGCAGGTTTTCACTCGCTTCACGATTTCGCCCAGCGTGATCGGGCACGAGCTCACCCACGGAGTCACCCAGTTCACCGCCAATCTCACCTACCAGGGCCAGTCGGGGGCGCTCAACGAATCCATCTCCGACGTGTTCGGTGCCCTGGTCGAGCAGCACGTCAAGAACCAATCGACGGCCGAGGCCAGCTGGTTGATCGGGGAAGGGCTGTTCACCGACCAGGTGGAGGGCGTGGCCCTGCGTTCAATGAAAGCGCCAGGTACCGCATACAACGACGATGTGCTCGGCAAAGATCCGCAGCCAGACACCATGGCCGGGTACGTCGAAACCGAGGACGACAACGGTGGAGTGCACCTCAATTCAGGCATTCCCAACCGGGCGTTCTATCTGGTCGCCGATGCCCTCGACGGCAACGCCTGGGAGACACCGGGCCACATTTGGTACGAGACTCTCACCGGCGGTGCGCTGGCCAGCACGAGCGATTTCGCGGCGTTTGCCGCGGCCACGGCCGATACCGCGGCGCGTCTCTACGGCAATGGCGGTGCCGCCCACGACGCAGTAATGCGCGCGTGGGCGACGGTGGGCGTGGTGGCAGCGATTCCGTCGCCGCTTCCCCAGCAACCAGCCCCGCCACCACCCCCGAGCCGGCCAGGCGTACCCCGGCCACCGGAGTAGCATCGCGGTATGAAAGTCATCGTCTCCCGCAGCGGCGGGACGGCGGGAATCCGCCTGACCTGGGAAGTGCGAGTTGAAGAACAGCCCGACCCGAATACCTGGGCTGAGTTCCTGAACTCCCTGCCCTGGGACGACGTCACCGACAGCGAGGCCACCCCGGACCGGTTCGCCTACCGCATTCGGTGCGCCCCGCACGAGGTAGTGCTCGCCGAACCCCAGGTGAACGGTCCGTGGCGCGATCTGGTCAACCGGGTCAGGGCAGCCAACGGCATGTAGCGGCTGCCCGTCTCACACCCTGTCCCGGTTCAGGTCTCAGGCCTTCGGGCGACGACCCCAACGCGGTCGGCGGGCCGGATCGTCGGTCAGCGCTGCCTCGATGTGGCCGTCGACCTGCTCACCGAAGTGGTCGTCGAAGTTCTCCTCGAGGTGCGCGGTGACGGTCTTGCCGATGCGGCGGGCCATTTCCTCCCGGCGTTGACGGCGTTCGGCAGCCACCAGAACCTCGTGCTCGATGCGGAACGCCTTGTAGATGGCAATACACATACCGATCATGACGATGCTCACCGGAATAGCGGTCAGAATCGCGCCGGTCTGCAGGGCGGCCAGTCCGCCAGCCAACAGCAGGGCGATAGCCACGAGCCCGCTGAGGCTGGCCCACATGATGCGGCTCCACTTGGGCGGATTGGTGTCTCCGCCAGAGGCCAGCATGTCGATGACGAGTGAACCCGAGTCGGCCGAGGTGATGAAGAAGATCGCGATGACGATGACCGCGATCACCGAGAGGATCACGCCAAACGGCAGGGTGCCCAGAAAATTGAACAGTACGTTCTCGGGGATGATGCCGACCTTGGGGTCGAACAGACCACCGCCGTCGCCCTCCCAGGCCTGACGGATGGCGCTGCCGCCCATGACCGCAAACCAGACGAACGTGACCAAGGTCGGAACGAGCAGCACGCCGGCGATGAACTGGCGTACCGTGCGTCCACGGGAGATGCGCGCGATGAACACGCCCACGAACGGTGCCCAGGAGATCCACCAGCCCCAGTAGAAGACGGTCCAGGCGCCCTGAAAGTCAAGGCCGGCCTGGCCGGTGAAAGCTCCGGTATCGAAGGTGAGTCCGACCACGTTCTGAAAGTAGCCGCCGACCGATTGCACCAGCAGACGCAGCAGGTACATTGTGGGGCCGAGCAGCAGCACGGCCACGAGCAGCAGGCCGGCCATGCCGAGGTTGATGTTGGAGAGCCACTTGATGCCCTTGCCGACGCCGCTGACCACAGAGGCCGTCGCGATGATGGTGATCACGACGATCAAAACCACGAGCAGGGTGTTGGTGACGTCGCCGACCACGCCGAGGTAGCTGAGGCCTGCGGCGATCTGCTTGACGCCGAGGCCGAGAGAGGTCGCGACACCGAACAGGGTACCGACGATGGCGATCACGTCGATCGCGTCACCGAGACGACCCTTGACCCGTTTGGTACCGAGAAGCGGCTCGAGGGCCCAGCGAATCGAGACCGGACGTCCTTTGCGGTGGATCGAGTAAGCCAAGGCCAGGCCGACCACGGCGTAGATGGCCCAAGCATGGAACCCCCAGTGCAGGAAGGTCTGCGACATCGCGGCGGAGGCGAGATCTGCGGAATCGCCGGTCACCCCGGGCTTGGGTGTCGTGAAGAAGGTGAGCGGTTCTGAGGCGCCCCAGAAGACCAGGCCGATACCCATCCCGGCAGCGAAGAGCATCGAAAACCAGCTCGTCAGACCGAATTCGGGTTCGTCATCGTCTTTGCCGAGCTTGATGTCGCCGAAGCGGCTGAGGCCCATCCAGATGGCGAAGACCACAAACGCCGCCACGATGACGACATAGTACGGGCCGAGGCCGGCCACCACCCAGCCCTGCAGCAGGGCAAGAACGCTGCCCGTGCGCACCGGAAAAGCGATGGCCACGATGACGACGGCCAGAATGATGCCGAGTGCCGGATAAAACACTCGGGGGGCCGGAACGACGAAACGACGGGCTTTGGGTGAACTGCTGTGCGGCGTTTTCGCCGGTACTTCGGGTAATGCACTCACTGTGGAACTTTCTCAAAGAATAGATTGCGGCGCGGTGGGGAACCGCTCTGGCACCGCCAGGTACCTGCCCCGCTGGGCAAATTTCCAGCTTACAGGCAAACCACCCTGCACTGGGGCAATATGTTTTCGGTGCCAGTGTTTGCCTGCCAGCGTGCAAAACGCGCTTCTCCCGCTCGCCCTGAGGCTCGGGGCGTGTGACGATGGACCATGACTTTCAACGACGTGAACGCGGCTGCATCGGCCGTGCAGAATCTCAGCGAAGAGGAATGCTGGAATGCCTTACTGTCGGCCAGTCTGGGCCGCCTCGCCGTGGCCGTCGGTGGCATCCCGGATATTTTTCCGGTCAATTTTGTGGCCGCCGACCGGCACCTGCTGTTTCGCACCGCGTCGGGCACCAAACTGATCGAGCTCACGGTCAACAACCGAGTCGCGTTCGAAACGGACGGCGTGGGTCGCGACGACGCGTGGAGCGTCGTCGTGCACGGAACAGCCAGAGCGCTCGACACCCAGCGGGAGATCGACGCCGCCGCCGCCCTGCCGCTACGGCCGCTGATCCCCACGGTCAAGCCGGTGTTCGTCGAGATCGTGCCGGAGTCGATCACCGGACGGCGTTTTCTACTCGGCCCGGAACCAACGGCGGCTTTGCTCTAGCCTCAGCACGTTAGCGTTAACGAGCGCCCCTCACCACGAACCGGGGCAAACAGGAGTGCCGTGCCCGCCATGCTCAATCTCACGGTGCACGTGAAGCCCGGCAGCCGCAAGGGTCCGCTCGTGGTGGACGACCCGGAGAATACGCCGGAACACGCATCCGTTACGGTCTTTCTGCAGCAGCGAGCCGTGGAGGGCGCCGCGAACGACGCCCTCGTGGCTCTGCTGGCCAAGCATTTCAAGGTGGCTAAACGCGACGTGAGCATCATCCGCGGTCACACCTCGAAGATCAAACACCTGCGCATCGACCGCTCGTAATCAGGGTCGAACGACTCAGCTCACGCCGAGCAGGTCGATCACGAAGATCAGGGTCTGGCCGGACAGTCGGTGTCCGGAACCGGCCGGTCCGTAGGCGAGGTGCGGGGGTACAACGAGCTTGCGACGGCCGCCGACCTTCATGCCGGGAATACCTTCCTGCCAGCCGGCGATGAGTGAGCGCAGCGGAAAGTTGATCGACTGGCCGCGGTTCCAGGACGAGTCGAACTCGTCGCCGGACGCAAACTCGACGCCGAGGTAGTGCACATCGACGGTAGCGCCAGCGGTAGCCTCGGCACCGTCACCGACGACGACATCGGTGATCTCGAGTTGTTCGGGCGCAGCGCCCTCCGGGAAGTCAATTTCGGGCTTGGAATTCAAATCAGTCATACCCCCATCCAACCGGATCGGGCGGAGAAATGCACACCGGCGACCCACCTGGCAGGTCGAAAAAAATAATGCTTGCGCCGGACCGCTCGCGGGTGCACTCTTGGTGTACACCAACTCGTCGCATCGGGAGAGTCGTCGGCACCGCCACACCACCGAAGCGGCGAGTTTCTGTTGGTTCCGCGCCTACGATACCGCTGGTGCCGTACCCGGCCGCACCTGCCCCAGCACATCGGCCCGATGATTCATCAACCGTCCGAGCAGGCGAGCCTCGTGGGCGTGCAGCGCCGGCGTGCTCTGGCCACGCACCAGGCGGTCACGCACGAAGGCGAGGCGGGTCGCATCCGCTATGAACAGGCGCATGGCGATCTTCTTGGGTCGTTGCTGCCGTCGGCCCCAGGCGAGCGCTTGACGTCGGCCGGCGCCCGTGCCGAGCATCGAAACCTCCGCGGCGGTGAACCAGCCGGCCTGCGAATATTCGTGCAGCCGCCGCAGGGTGATGCGGGCTTCCTGCCGGCGGAGAAACACCACGACGAGAATGGCGACGATGAACAGCGGCACCTGTATGACCGCGTAGTAGATGAGCACGGAGGCATCACCGCTCAGCACAAAAGTGGAACCGTTCCACAGTGCGTGCAGCAGGATCGCGGGGATGAGGCCGAGCAGAATATAGCCGACCGCGCCGCCCTTGCTCGCGCTGCGCCGTGCGGCCAGCCCGAGGGCGAGCCCGGTACAGATCGTGAACGTGACGTGCGCGAACGGCGAGAAGACCCCGCGCAGCAAGAACGTGATGCCGAGGCCCTGCGCGTTGCCCTCGGTCATGGCCAGGCCGAAGTATTGAATGTTCTCGGAGAACGCAAAGCCGGCCGCAATCGTCGCGGCGTAGACGACGCCGTCGACCGGGCCGTCGAAGTGCCTCCGAACCGCCCAGAACAGCACGAGAATGCCGAATCCCTTGGCGACTTCCTCCACGATCGGGGCCTGAATGACAGCGGATGCGAAATCACTCCCGGTCAGTGCCCCCGAGCTGGCCGCGATCGTGATCTGAACGCCAAGGTCGAAGAGCAGTGCGGTGACGATGGAGATGCCGGCACCCCACAGCAGTGCGAAGATGAGGGCCGGCCGCGGCTCCGGATCCCAGCGGTCGATCCAGCGCACCGCGAGCAGCACGACAGTGAGCGGCAGAAGCGCCAGGATCAGCCCGACCAGCAGGGCGCCGGCACCGAGGAACGTGGTGAGGTACAAGAACACGGCGAGCAGGGCCAGCCCGGCGAGCACAATGCCGATCACGGCCAGTACGATCGGGCCGGCGCGAGACGGGCGTACCGGCTGGCTCCAAACCGGCTGCACCGGGGCCGGACTCTCCTGCACGGGCTGCTGCTGGGATGGCTGCTGCGGGGCTGGCTGCTGGCCCGGTGGCTGGTCGAGGCTCATTGTTCGAGAATACCTGCCCGGGCGGCCCAGCTCAGGCGGCAAACATGGTGCCGGGGTTCAGAAGACCGAGCGGGTCAAAGACCGCTTTGAGCTGGCGTTGCAGCTCGAGGCTCGTGTCGCCGATCTCATCGCGCAGCCAGCGACGTTTCAGCACGCCGACGCCGTGTTCGCCGGTGAGCGTGCCGCCGAGGGCGAGTGCGGCCTGGAACATCTCGTCGGCGGCGGCCCAGATCTCGTCGGGCACCGCCGCATCCGCTTCCCCGCCACGGGGAATGACGAAGTTCGGGTGCAGGTTGCCGTCACCGGCGTGGGCGACGGTGGGGATGGGGATGCCGGTGCGGGCGCTGATCTCGGCGATCGCGGCGAACATCTCGGCCATGCGCGAGCGCGGTACGGACACGTCCTCGATCAGCACCCGGCCGAACTGCTCCAGGGCTGGGTGCATGGCGCGGCGGATGGCCAGCAGGCGGTCGCCGGAGGCAGCATCCGTTGACAGGCTGGCTTCGCCTCCTGCCGCCCGCAGCACGGCAACGGCCTGTTCGGCTTCGGCGAGCGCCGCCGGACCGTCGGTCTGCACCAGCAGGAATGCGCCGCGACCGAGCGGCAGACCGGCCGAGCCCTCAGGCCCCAGGTAGGCGGCGACTAGACCGAGCGCGACCGGATCGATCAGTTCCATCACGGCGGGGCGGATGCGTGCGGCCGTGATCGCCGCGCTGGCTGCGGCCGCCGCCGTGACCGTGTCGAAAACCGCACCGATCGTGGCAACGGCGCCCGCCGTGAGCGCGCGCACCCGCACGGTCGCCTCGACGATGACGCCGAGGGTGCCCTCGGAGCCGGTGAGCAGCGCGGTGAGATCGTAACCGGTGACGCCCTTGACCGTGCGGTGCCCGGTGTGCAGCAGGCTGCCGTCGGCGAGTACGACGGTCAGACCGAGCACCGCCTCCCGCGTGACGCCGTACTTGGCGCAGAGCAAGCCGCCGGCGTTCGTGGCGATGTTGCCGCCGACGGTGGAGATGGCTTTGCTGGCCGGATCGGGGGCAAACCACAGGTCCTGCTTCGCGAGCTCGTCGTTGAGGTGCTGGTTGATCACTCCGGCCTCCACGACGGCGAGTTCGTCGTCGGCGTTGATTTCGAGGATGCGGGTGAGCCCGGCCACGCTCAGCACGATGGCACCGTCGGTGCCGCAGGCTCCGCCGGACAGTCCCGTTCCAGCGCCGCGGGTGACCACCGGCACCCGGCATTCGGTGGCGATGCGCAGCACGGCCTGCACGTGGGCGACCGTGGTGGCACGCACCAGGGCGAGGGGGGTACCGTCGGCGATCCAGCCGGATTTGTCGGTGCGGCTGGCCGCGAGGTCGAGTGGTGCAGTGCTGACGATGTCGCCAAGCTCGGACTGGAGGCGCAGCAGTGCGTTCATTCCCCCAGCCTATCGACGAGCACCCATGTCTGATTTCCGCTACCACCCCGCGCCCGATCGTGACAGGCTCGAGGTATGACGTCCTCCGCTTCAGCCGATCAGGTCTTCGCCGAGCGGTACCGCATAATGTGCTCGCGCGACACTCGTTTCGACGGCCAGTTCATCACCGGCGTGCACACGACCGGCATCTACTGCCGGCCGAGCTGCCCGGCCGCAACGCCCAAACCGGGCAATGTGTCCTTCTACCTCACCGCGGCGGCCGCCCATGAGGCCGGGCTGCGAGCCTGCAAACGGTGCCTGCCCGACGCCGTGCCCGGCTCACCGGCCTGGAATCTGCGGGACGACCTCGCCGCCCGCGCGATGCGACTGATTTCTGACGGCGTGCTCGAACGCGACGGCGTGCCGGGGCTCGCCGCCAGCCTCGGCTACACTCCCCGGCATCTGACTCGGGTGTTGGTCGCCGAGCTCGGTGCCGGTCCGCTCGCCCTCGCCCGCGCGCATCGTGCGCAGACCGCACGCCTGTTGTTGCTGGGCACCGACCTGAAGATTACGGATGTGGCGTTCGCCGCCGGCTTTGGCAGTGTGCGCCAGTTCAACGACACCGTCACGGCCATCTACGAACGCACCCCCACCGAGGTGCGAGCGACCCGGCGCCCACTACTGACGCACTCGGTCCCCGACGTCGATCCCGCCGAAACCAGGATCACCCTGCAGCTGCCGGCCCGAACGCCGTTCGACGGCACCGGGCTGCTGCGCTTTCTCGCAACCCGCGCCCTCCCGGGCGTCGAAACGGCCACCGCAACGAGCTACGCCCGCGCCGTGCGGCTACCGAACGGCACGGCCACCATCGACGTGACCCTGTCGGGAACGGATGCCGCCTCCGCGCTGGCCTGCAGCATCCGTCTGACCCAGCTCGCCGACCTGGCACCGCTGGTGAGCCGGGTGCGTCGACTGTTCGACCTCGATGCCGACGCACAGGCCATCGATCACCATCTGGCCGCGGACCCGGCGCTGGCCGGGTCGGTCGCCCGGGCCCCTGGCATCCGTGTACCGGGCAGTATGGACGCCGAGGAGACACTGTTCCGGGCGCTGATCGGGCAGCAGATTTCGGTCGCCGCGGCCCGCACCGCGTTGACCAGGCTGGCTGACACGCTTGGCGAACGCCTGCCCGGGGCCGAGTCTCGGCTGCTCTTTCCCACCGCGGCGCAGATCGCCGCCGGCGGCCGCGGCGTGCTGCGCGGGCCGGGCGCTCGCATCGAGACGATCCTGCGGGTCGCGGAGGCGCTGGCTTCGGGCGAATTGCAACTGTCAGCCGGGCAGACCCGCACCGAACTCGAAGCACGTCTGGTCGCGCTGCGGGGAATCGGACCGTGGACGGCCGGGTACGTGGCCATGCGCGTGCTCGGCAGTCCGGACATCCTGCTGACCAGCGACTTGGCACTGCGGCAGGGTGCCGGCCGACTCGGTCTGCCGGTTCAGCCCCGGGCTCTGGCCGCGCGCGGGGCTGACTGGGCGCCCTGGCGGAGTTACGCCGGAATGCACCTGTGGCGCGCTGCCGGTGCACCCGCTTTACCGCAGGGGGCCGTTACCTCCAAGCAGACCGACCGAGGGTTGGAGCACCTCACAGGGCAACCCGCAGGCTGAGCCGGTTAGCCTAAAGGAGTGAAATTTGCGCATTTGAGAGTTGACGGCTCCTCCGTTCCCCGATTGGCCGTGATCTTCGACGATGCGGCACTGTTTCTCGACGACGTCATGGACGACGCCCCCCGCGACCTGCAAGACCTGCTCGAACGCGGCGACGCCGGCTACGAGCGGGTGCGCGCGATCAGCCTCGACGCCGTCTCCAACGGTGCCGTGCTGACTCAGGTCGACGAACTGCGGCATTCCTCCGCGGTGCTGCGCCCGCCGCAGATCATCGCCATCGGCGCCAACTACGCCGCACACTCCTCCGAGCTGAGCCTGCGCCTCGAAACCGCCGCTACCGTGTTCTCGCTCTGGCCCAACTCGCTCACCGGGCACGGCTCAACCATCACCTGGCCGCGCGACCTCACCACACAGGTCGACTACGAGGCTGAACTCGGTGTGATCATCGGTCGCCCGGCCCGCAACGTGACGGTCGCCAACGCCCTCGACTACGTCTTCGGCTACACCGTCGTCAACGACATCACCGCGCGCGACCTGCAATTCTCCGAAGCGCAGTGGTCACGGTGCAAATCCTTCGACGGCTTCACCCCGACCGGACCGCTCGTCGTCACCGCCGATGAGATCGGTGACCCGCAGAACCTCTGGTTGACCACGCACGTCGACGGCCGCATCCTTCAGGACGCCTCGAGCGGCGACATGGTGCGCACCGTCGCGGAGATCATCTCCTACCTGTCCAAAACGTCAACCCTCATGCCGGGAACCCTGATCTCCACCGGCAGCCCGGGCGGCGCCGGATACAGCCGCAAACCCCCGATCTTTCTGCGCGACGGGTCCACGGTGACCATCTCGATCGACAAGATCGGCATGCTCACGACGCACTGCCGCGAAATCTAACAGCGCCGATATCTACCCGACGTGGCGATGATCGACGCTGCAACCAGCGGGGTGATGCCTCCGCCGACCAGGGCACCGAGGTTGTAGGCCATCCCGGCGCCGGTGTAGCGGTAACGGGTGGCGAACAGTTCGGGCAGGAACGCGCCGACCGGGCCGTAGATCCCGGCGACGATGAGCAGCGTGCCGGAGAGTCCGAGGCCGAAGGACCAGGCCGTTCCGATATCAAGGATGGAAAACAGCACGAGCGACCACGGCACCGCCACGATGCAGGACGCGACGATGACCGCCCGGCGACCGACCCGGTCAGAGAGGATAGCGCTCGCGATGGTGCCGACGGCGAAGACGAGGGCTCCGATGATGCCGAGAGTCAGGATGGTCGGCCGGCTGTGGGCGAGGCCCTCGGGGTTGGTGCCGTAGCTGGAGAGGAATGCGGTGCCGGTGTAGAAGAAGGCGAACAGCATCATGGTCGACGCTCCCCCGAGCAGAATCTGGCGGGGCTGCTTGCGCACGACTTCCCAAACCGGAAGTTTGCGGGCAACGGGCGCGGCACGCCTGGCATCCGTTGCGGCCTTGAACACGGGCGTCTCTTCGATCTTGAGCCGGATGTAGAGGCCGATGTAGAGGCCGATGATCACGAGTACCGCGCTCAGAATGAACGGGATACGCCAGCCGTAGCTGAGGAACGCGTCGGAGACGTCACCGAGGGTGAGGTTGATGATCAGAAAGGTCATGCTGGCCAGGGCGAATCCGATGGACGGGCCGAGTTGCGGAAATGCGGCGTACAGCCCGCGACGCTTCGGCGGTGCGTACTCGGCGGCTAATAATGCCGCTCCGGGCCACTCGCCGCCGACTGCGAAGCCCTGCAGAAACCGCAGCAGCACGAGAATGATCGGGGCGGCGAGCCCGATCACGCTGGCGCTCGGCAGCAAACCGATCGTGACGGTCGCGAAACCCATAATGAGAAGGGTACTGACCAGGGTCTTCTTGCGCCCGAGCCGGTCTCCGAAATGCCCGAACAGAATGGCGCCGAGCGGGCGCGATACGAACGCAACGGCGAACGTTCCGAACGAGGCGAGCGTGCCGGCCCCGGTGCCGAGCTCCGGGAAGAACACCTGCGGAAACACCAGTGCGGCGGCCGTGCCGTAGATGAGAAAGTCGTAGAACTCGATGATGCTGCCCATGGAACTGGCGACGGCCACCCTGGCCATCGAGGTGCGGCGCGGCGTCGGCCGAGCCTGCCGGATTGCGGTGCTTTCGAGCATGCGATATCTCCCTTGACATCGTGAGTCACAACGCTGTTGTCGTGGCGAATGTCAGCGTGGCAGCGGGTGCCGGCGGCCACCACCTCCTCCCGGGGGGAGGTGGTGGGGGCAGAAGCCGGAAGGCGCGGGCGATTCGCACGGCCTGGTCATGGTGGTGGGTGATGCGGTGCGAGTCGAAATAGTCAGCGACGCCGAACGGCCGGGACTGGTGCAGGGCCCGCCCGCCGACGCCCTCACCCGGCTGCACGTTGAGATTCTTCAGCCCCTGCGTCGTGGTGCCGACGAACTCGGTGATGACGAGTTCGCCATGGTTGACCAGCCCGGCGAAGATCACCGCAATGCCGGTTTGGGCAGCAAGCTGCCTGATCGCGCCCTTGAGCAGGTCGCGATCGCTCGGGCGGTAAACGTCGTCGTTTGCTGCGTGCATGATTCCCGGCTTACGAATCGGATCGGTTACCGGGTGCTAGCAGGTGCCTCGGTTCAGCCGATCAGCGCTTCCACCGGGCCGCGCACGAAGAACAGCACGAAACCGACCGCGACGACCCAGAGCAGCGGGCTGATCTCGCGGCCCTTGCCGGAAAGGCTGCGCACGAGCACCCAGCTGATGAACCCGGCCCCGATGCCGTTGGCGATCGAGTAGGTCAGCGGCATCACGATGATGGTCAGAAAGATCGGCAGCGTGCTGGAGAACTCGGTGAAGTCCAGGTGACGAATCTGCGAGACCATGAGCGCCCCGACGATGACGAGAGCGGCGGCAGCCACTTCGAGCGGCACGATCTGGGTCAACGGCGTGAAGAACATGGCGGCCAAAAAGAGGATGCCGGTGATCACGTTGGCCGCGCCGGTGCGAGCACCCTCGCCGATTCCGGCACCGGATTCGATGAAGACGGTGTTCGAGGAGGCGCTCGTGGCGCCGCCGGCGACGGCGCCGATGCCCTCCACGATCAGGGCGGACTTCAGCCGGGGAAACTTGCCGTCCTGGTCGGCGAGGCCGGCCTCACTGGCCAGGCCGGTCATCGTGCCCATGGCGTCGAAGAAGTTCGTGAACACGAGGGTGAAGACGAGCATCACTGCGGCGAGCATGCCGATGCGTTCGAACGCGCCGAAGGACACCTGGCCGATCAGGCCGAGGTCGGGCAGCGCCACGACGCTCGTCGGCAGCACGGGGGCGTTCAGGTTCCAGCCGGCCGGGTTCGTACCGAGCGAGGGGCCGACCTTGAAGATGGCCTCGAGGATCACGGCAATGGCGGTGGTGGCGACGATGCCGATCAACAGCGCTGCCTTGACCTTGCGGGCCAGGAGCACGCCGATGATGATGAGCCCAATCACGAAGACCGCGGTCGGCAGGGTAGCGATCGAGCCGGCGTCGCCGAGCTGAACGGGCGGTGAGTTCGCGCCGCTGGCCCGCACGAAGCCGGAGTCGACCAGTCCGATGAACGCGATGAACAGGCCGATGCCGACCGTGATGGCGATCTTCAGCGGACGAGGGATGGCATTGAAGATGAGTTCACGCAGGCCGGTCGAGGCCAGCAGCACGATGATGAGGCCGTTGATGACGACCAAGCCCATCGCTTCGGCCCAGGTGACCTGGCCAACGACGCTCACAGCGAGGAACGAGTTGATGCCGAGCCCGGCAGCGAAACCGTAGGGCAGTCGGGCGATGAGGCCGAACAGAATGGTCATGACGCCGGCGGTCAGGGCGGTGACGGCGGCAACCTGCTCGTTGGGCAACCAGCCGCCTTCCACGTCGACGGCGGCCTGGTCGGCGCTGAAACCGCCGAGAATCAGCGGGTTCAAAATGACGATGTAGGCCATCGTGACGAAGGTCACGACGCCGCCGCGAAATTCCCGCGACCAGGTGGAGCCGCGGCTGGTGATCTCGAAGTAGGAGTCGACCCGGGCCTTCAGGCCACGTGCTGCCGGTTGCGGCGAGGCCGCAGTGGTGGGTGTTTCAGTGCTCGAAATGGTGTGCTCCCAGTGCCGTGGCCTTTAACGCAAGGTTCCAGTCTACGACCGGGCCAGCCGGGTCAGCTCAAACGTGCGGCACGAACCGTCCCCAGGCCAGTCGTCGTTCCTTGTGCGGATCGGATTCGACGTGGTCTGTTTGGTCGATGATGAGCGTTTCCCGGGTGCTTTCGTCGTAGCGCGGCCAGGCCGCCGATGGCACCCCGCCGGCGACGAAACCCAGCCACCAGCCCTGCATCCTCGTGGCAATGTCCAGAAAAGTGCGGCGCCCGCCGAGCGCCGTCATGCCGCGGCCGAACCAGCCGTCGAGCCGGTCGAACAACGGAAACAGTTCGAGGCCGTGGGTCGCGTCGAGGCCCATCAGACGCAGCAGCCGCGGCGCGGCGTCGAACCGGTAGAAGTACACCGGCGCATAGCGCGAGTGTCGTTCTGCGACCTTCACGCTCGGATACCAGAACGAATAGTCGCCGCCGAAATCGAGCGCCGCCCGCAACGCGGGAATACCCGGGTACTGCGCCTTGAGGGCCTTTTTCGCCTTCTTCTTGGTTTTCTTGAATATCGCGCGGATCCGCGCCGGGGTCGTCGCCAGAATGTCGATCCGGCCGCTGAACAGTGATCCCTCCCGCGCGTTGGTGCCGATGATCAGCGGGATGCGCGCGGCCCGGCCGTCCCGAAAGGCATCGAGCGGTCGCTCGGGCAGAAAATGGCCGTCAATGACGGGGCAGAGCGGGATCGTGCCCGGGTCTTGGTCGGGAGTGCGCACGGTCAGCGCTGTCGTCGCTGCGGCCAGTTGCGCGGGGTCGGCCGCGAGGAGCAGTCGGGCGGCATCCGCGTCGCTGTACGGGCCGTCGGTCAGGCTGTCGACGAATTCGCCGGCCCAGCGCGCGGTGAGATCGCTCGGGTAGACCGCGTTCGGCGGCGCACTCTGCGCGATCGCCCGGTGGAACAGTCCGGCCGCGCCCGGCACGGTCATCAGCGTGGTGACCGCGTTGCCGCCGGCCGACTCGCCGAACAGGGTGACGGCATCCGGGTCGCCGCCGAAGGCGTGAATGTTCTCGTGCACCCATTGCAGGGCGGCGACCTGGTCTCGTAATCCCAGGTTGCTCTCAAACGGATGCTCCGTCGTGGCATACCGGGAGAAGTCCAGGTACCCGAGGGCCCCGAGCCGGTAGTTGATGCTGACGTAAACGATGCCGCCCCGTCGCACCAGGCCCTCCCCCTGCCGCGGAACCTCACGGCTGGAGCCGACGCTGTAAGCGCCGCCGTGGATGAACACCATCACCGGCCGCAGTGCGTCCTGGAGCTGCGCGCTGGGGCGCATCCGCTCGTCTGGCGCGATCACGTTGAGGTTGAGGCAGTCTTCGCCCTGCGGAATGCGCGGGTGAGCGCCGCGAAACTGGCCCTTGTGACTCTGCGGGGCGATCGGGCCCCACTCGCTCGCGTCGCGCACGCCGTGCCAGGCCGGAGCCGGCTGCGGCGCACGAAATCGTCGCTCACCCACCGGAGCCGCCGCATAGGGGATACCGCGCCAGGCCAGCACACCGCGCTCGCGCACCCCACGGAGCAGTCCGTTGGCCACTCGCACCTCCAGCCCCGTCTCGGTGGTGGGATCAGCGAGTTGGCTCATGCGCCCGAGTCTATTCCGCCGTGCTGTGAGGACCGTGCCGTGAGGACCGGTTGTCGGCTGCGACTACGCTCGACTGTGATCAGGCAACAGGACTGATCACGCAGCATAAAGAAACGAGAACCGCAATGGCACTGCCCTGGACCCTGCACGGCGACGGAAAAACAGTCGGGGCACAGGAGGTCGTAGGTCCGGGCGAACGCCTGAGCTGGCCGCTGACCATCGGCATCGGCTCGCAGCACGTCGTGGCCATGTTCGGTGCGACCTTTCTGGTGCCGCTGCTCACCGACTTTCCGCCGAGCACCACACTGCTGTTCTCCGGTATAGGAACCCTCCTGTTTTTGCTGATCACCGGCAACAAACTGCCCAGCTACCTCGGCTCGTCGTTCGCGTTCATCGCACCGATCACCGCGGCAACCGCCTCGGCCGGCATGGGCAGCGCCCTGTTCGGCATCATGGCCGTCGGGGTACTCCTAGCCCTGGTCGGCGTGATCGTTCAGCTCACCGGCACCGGGTGGATCGACCGGCTCATGCCGCCGATCGTGTCGGGCGCCATCGTCGCGCTAATCGGATTCAACCTCGCCCCGGTGGCTAAGGCCAACTTCGACAAGGCACCGCTCACCGCTCTGATCACCCTTGTCGCGGTGATTCTGTGCACGGTGCTGTTTCGCGGCATCCTCGGTCGACTGTCGATCTTTCTCGGCGTGGTCGTTGGCTACGTCGCGGCCGTCTTCTTCGGCGAGGTCGACTTCAGCCGCGTCGCCGACGCCGCCTGGATCGGGCTGCCGCCGTTCACCGCCCCGGCCAACCCGTTTGAGAACCCGGCCGCAGTCTTCGGGGTGCTGCCCGCTTTTATCCCCGTCGTCCTCGTGCTGATCGCCGAGAACGTTGGCCACATCAAGGGCGTCGCCCAGATGACGGATGCGAAGGTGAACCGGCTCACCGGACGGGCCCTGCTCGCCGACGGCCTCGCCACCATGCTGGCCGGTTTCGGCGGCGGCAGCGGAACTACGACCTACGGCGAGAACATCGGCGTCATGGCGGCCACCCGCATCTACTCCACGGCGGCCTACTGGGTGGCCGGCATCGTCGCGATTCTGCTCGGCCTCTCCCCCAAGGTCGGGGCGATCATCTTCACCATCCCCGACGGGGTGCTCGGCGGTGTCACCACTGCGCTCTACGGGCTGATCGGTGTCATCGGCGTCAAGATCTGGCTTGACAACAAGGTCGACTTCTCCAAGCCGGTTAACCAGTTCACGGCCGCGACCGCGCTGATCATAGGCATCGCCGACTTCACCCTGAACGCGGGCACCCTGAGCTTCAACGGCATCGCCCTCGGCACCGTGGCGGCCATCACGATCTACCACCTGATGACCCGGCTCGGCCGCCTGCGCCAAACCACCTGACCCACCCTCACACGGACGGGGCCCAGGCCCCGTCCGTGGGCCCAGTTTATAAACTGGGCCCGGGCCCCGTCCGTGGAGGCAGGCTATCGGTGCAGGGCGGGCACGATCAGGTAGACGCCGTAGAGCACGGCGATGCCGCACAGCACGAAACAGGCATAGCCGGCGTAAAGCGCCAAGCGTTTCAGCCCGGGCGCGAGCGGGTTGGCCGCGGCGGCCTTGCGCGCTCGTTTGACCTGTTTCGCGGCCTTCTTCGGGCTCAGCACGGTGATCGCGCCGGTGAATTCGTGCGGCTCCACCAGCGGGATGCGACCGGCCGTGGTAAGCAGGCGCAGGCCCAGCGAGTAGAGGCTCACGAGCAGAGCGGCCGAGAACAGTGACGCGGCCGAGACGATGAGAAAGGCGCTCCAGTCGATCACAGCGATACCTTCTTGCGGTCGCCGCGGCCACGCCGCGTGGGCCGGCGCGGCGTCTTCTTGATGTTGACCACCCGTCCCGCATCATCGATGTCGTTGAGCAGGGTGTGGTGCGAGACCCGGTTGCGACGCGACCAGCGGAACAGGGCCATGATGACGATCGTTCCGATCACCATGTCGAGCACGATGCCGATCGGCCCGAGCAGGGCGAGTCCGGCGGCGAATGCGCCCATGATGGCCGAAGCCGGCAGGGTCATGACCCAGCCGAGAGCGATGCGGCCGGCCATCCCCCAGCGGATGGTCGACCCGCGGCGGCCCAGGCCGGAGCCGATCACCGAGCCGGAGGCAACCTGGGTGGTGGAGAGGGCGAATCCGAGATGGCTGGAGGCGAGGATCGTGGCCGCGGTGCTGGTTTCGGCGGCGAAACCCTGGGCCGGCTTGATCTCGGTCAGGCCGGTGCCCATGGTGCGGATGATGCGCCAGCCGCCGGTGTAGGTGCCGACGGCAATGGCGAGGGCGCAGGCGGCGATGACCCAGAAGGTGGGCCCGCTGCCGACTGCCTGAAACCCGCCGGCGATGAGGGTGAGGGTGATCACTCCCATGGTCTTCTGGGCATCGTTGGTGCCGTGGGCCAGCGCGACGAGCGAGGAGGAGAAGATCTGCGCGTAACGGAACCCGCCGCGGCCGTCTGGCTTGCCGACGTCGCGCCGGGTGATCGTGTAGGCCAGGCGGGTGGCGACGAGCGCCACGCCTCCCGCGATCAGCGGCGCGATCAGCGCGGGCAGGATCACCTTGGCGGCCACGACGTTGTAGTCAACGGCCTGGGTACCGACGCCGATGATCGTGGCGCCGATCAGCCCACCGAACAGGGCGTGGCTCGAGCTGGACGGCAGGCCCATCAGCCAGGTGACCAGGTTCCACACGATCGCGCCGATCAGGCCCGCGAAGATGAGTTCGGGGGTGATCAGTACCCCGCCGTCCCCCTCCTTGATAATGCCGCCAGACACTGTGCGGGCAACCTCGGTCGAGAGAAAAGCACCGACCAGGTTGAGAATGGCGGCGACGCCAACGGCGACCTTGGGCTTCATCGCGCCGGTCGCGATCGGGGTGGCCATGGCATTGGCCGTGTCGTGAAAACCGTTGGTGAAGTCGAAGATGAGTGCCAGCGCAATGACCAGCACGATGATGAGGCTGAATTCAGGCACGAGACACCACGCTTTCCAAGTCGGCTCCGAAGGTGAACGTGGCGCGCACCGGCACTCCGTCGAGCACCCCGGGCAGCCAATGCCGGGCGTCGTCCCACATCTCATCGACCGGCAGGCTCGCCACCTCGAACCAGACGGGGTTCAGCTCGTTCGATTCCCGCGGCGTTCCGGACCAGTCGTCGCAGACGAACACGGTCGATTCCTGGCTCCACTCCTGGCGGTGCGGAAACAGGTAGGTGAGATACCCCAGTTCCGTCAAAGCGGATGCCGCCACCACCAGCCCGGATTCCTCTTCGATTTCGCGCACGGCAGCATCCACTGCACTTTCGCCGATTTCGAGCTTGCCGCCGAGGCCGACGATGTTGCCTACGCCGAGGCCTTTCTTCTTGCGGCCCAGCAGTACCTGCCGGTTGCCTTCGGGAGATAGTCGAGTGAGGTAGCACACGCATACCTGGGGCAAAGTCATTGCTTCATCTTAACGCGCACGCGGTGCATTCGGATGCGGCTCGGATAAGCTTGCAGAATGAACTTTGTACCCGCTACCGGAACCATCACCATGTTCACCACCGATTGGTGCGGCTACTGCAAACGATTGAAGAAACAGCTCGACACCGCCGGTATCGGCTACACCGAGGTGAATATCGAGCAGGTTGACGGCACACCCGAACTCGTGATGAGCCTGAACAACGGCAACCAGACCGTGCCGACCATTCTGTACCCCGACGGATCGGCCGCGACCAATCCCTCGCTGGCCCAGGTGCAGGCCAAACTCGCCTGAGCAGCCCGCCGGGCCCAGCTCGGCACCTCGCGGCACTCGTTTGAGAAGCTGGCACTGGTTTGAACGCGTGCCACGAGCTCAAACGCGTGCCACGAGCGCACTCTTCTAGCCGAAGAGTACGGCAGCCTCGTCGTAGCGGGCCGGTGAGACCCGCTTGAGGCCGATCGTGGCCGATGCGATGCTCACGACGTCGATCTCGGTGCCGCGCAGCGACACCATGGAGCCCCACTGGGAGTTGTGGATCGCGTCGACCGCCGCCATACCCAGGCGGGTGGCGAGCACCCGGTCGTAGGCCGACGGTGCGCCGCCGCGCTGGGTGTGGCCGAGCACCGTGGCCCGGCTTTCGATGCCGGTGCGTTCTTCGATCAACGGGGCGATGATCTCGCTGATTCCGCCCAGACGAGGCCGATGAAAGGCGTCGAGGCCCTTGGTGGAGTGCGCCTTCTCCATGCCGGAGAGCAGAAAACCCTCCGAGACGACGATGACCGGGGCCCGACCGCGGTCGCGAACGTGCTCGACCCAGTCGCAGATCTGCTCGATCGACTTGGGCTGCTCAGGAATGAGGATGGCGTGGGCGCCGCCGGCCATGCCGGAGTGCAGCGCAATCCAGCCGACGTGGCGTCCCATGACCTCGACGACCATGCAGCGCCCGTGCGATTCGGCGGTCGTACGCAGCCGGTCGATGGCTTCGGTGGCGATTTCGACGGCGGTGTTGAAGCCGAACGAGTAGTCGGTCGCCTCGAGATCATTGTCGATGGTTTTCGGCACGCCGACAATGTTGAGTCCGGCCTCGGTGAGGCGGTGCGCTGCGGTCAGCGTGCCCTCCCCGCCGATCGCGATCACGGCGTCGATGCCGTTGGCGTCGAGGGTGCGCTGGATATTCTCCGGGCCGCCGTGCTCGCCCTCGAACGGGTTGGTGCGGGAACTGCCCAAAATGGTGCCGCCCTGGCGAGACAGGCCGCGCACGCTGTGACGATCGAGTTCCATGAACTCGCTCTGCACGAGTCCGCGCCAGCCATTGCGGATTCCGACGAACTCGAAATCATGCGTGCGCACCCCCTTGAGCACGGCGCCGCGAATGACCGCGTTCAGTCCGGGGCAGTCGCCGCCGCTGGTGAGAATACCGATCTTCATGCGGGTTACAGCTTTCCGTCGAGGGCCTGGGTGAGCAGGAAGATAAGCGCACTTGCCTGCACCGATTCGGTGGCCGAAAACTCTGCCTGAGACCCATCGAGGGCGCGGGCGGCCAGACCCTCTTTGCTGCCGATCAGGTCGGCGATACGCGCATCGATGGTGTGCGCGGCGATGATGCGCCACGCGGTGACCGGCTCGTCCTGGCCGATGCGGTGCACCCGGTCGATGGCCTGGGTCTGCTCGGCAGCGGTCCAGCTGAGTTCGGCGAGCACCACGTTGGACGCGGCCTGCAGGTTCACGCCGACACCGGCCGCGGTGAGCGAACACACCGCGATCGCGACGTCGGGATCGTTGTTGAACGAGTCGATCGCGGCCTGGCGGGCCAGGGCACTCTGGTCGCCGCGCAGCGAAACCGTTTTCAGGTCGCGCTTGGCGAAGATCTCCTCCGCGGTGTCCATGACGTCGATGTGCTTGGCGAAGAACACCACCTTGCCGACCGAGCGGGCGAGTTGCGCAGCGTAATCGGCTGCGAGCCCGGCCTTGGCCTGACCGATCTTGCGCACCATCGTGAAGACGTTTTCGCCAGTGGTCTGGCCCTTGGAATCTTCGAGCTCGGCGTGGGCGACGGAGCGAATATAGGCATCCCGCTGGTCTTCGTCGGGAACAGCTGGACCGCCGGAACCGGCATGGCGGGCAGCCACGAGCGCCTGGTAGCGGGTGACCAGACGGGCACCCAGCTCACGTTCGGCTTGACGAATGGATCGGCCGAGGTCATCGTCGAGTTCCACCGGCAGGTCGGCGATGCGCTTGGCCGGCAGGTCGGCGGCGACGTCGACCTTGCGGCGACGCACGATGCCCATATCAATGACAGCGGCGCGGGCTTCCTTGTAGAACCCCATGTCGGCGGGAGTCAGCCCGGTCTCTTCGAGGCGTTTCAGAAGGGCGGGGGCCGGCTTGTCGCCGTCGATCCAGCCGAGGAACTGCCAGATGGCACGAAAATCATCGACGTCGTTGATGAGAGGGGTGCCGGTGAGCGCCATCAGCAGCGGGTTGCCGCCCGGAGTGCGGCGGCGGATCTGGTCGGCGAGCGACAGCACGTGTTTGGACCGCTGCGAGGACAAATTCTTGATGAAGTGCGCCTCATCGACGACCATGCCCTTGAACCCGAGCGTGCCGAGCCAGGCCAGGTGGCGGTCGAGCACGTCGTAATTCACCACGACCACGTCGGCGAACGCGTCGAGGGTGTCTCCGTCGCCGTGGATGACGGTGGCCCGCCGGTTCGGCGTCCACAGCTCAACTTCGCGGGCCCAGTTCATCTTGACCACGTTCGGCACGATGGCCAGCAACGGGTAGGCGTTGGCAACGGATGCCGCCAGCAGGCTTTGCGCGGTTTTGCCGAGGCCAGGCTCGTCGGCGAGCAGGTAGCTGCGGTGGCCGAGGCGGGCGCTCTCGATGAAACGTGCCTGGTGCCGCATGAGCTCCATGCCGCCCGGGGAGAGCCGGTCGAGGCGGGGGGCTTCCGGCATGTCCATGCTGGCCGCCTGGCCGCCTGAACCGTACTCGAAAGATTTGAACAGGGGGCCGAGCAGTTCCCAGTTGGCGAGTCGACGCGGGTGCACGATCGGCTGGGCCGCTGCGCTGAAGTCGGGGGCCAGGAACGGGTTAGCCAGCTGCCGGGCTTTCACCGACTGCGGGATGACCTGGTTCTGCAGCACGACCGGTGCGGCCTCGGGCTCACGGGTGATGATGAGTTCGTCGGGGCTGAGCTCGGCACCGGATTCGAGCAGCCAATCGCGCCGAAACCGCTGGGCGACGGTGGAGACGCCCGCATCGGGTTCGAGCAGGGTTATCAGGCTCGTGTCACGGGCGGCCGTCTTGGCCAGAATCTGGGCGATCCCATCGAGGCGTTTGAGCAGCTCTGCTCGGTTCGCGTCGGAGAGCTCTTTGTCGCCTTTGACCCGGGCGCGTTCCTCTCGCATCAGCAGGGCGATGACCTGGTATTTCGTGCGGTTGGTCGGCCCGAGCTTGGTACCGGACTGCGCCTTCGCTTCGACCTCGCGCACCTTGCGGGCGAGAATCGGAATGATCGGCGCATCATCGTCGCGGGAACGCGGGTGAGCCCGATTGCGGGTGGACCCACTACGACCGAGGTTGTTCCGGCTGCTCGAGGCATCGGTGCGGGTATAAGCCATTGTTCTCCACTTCGAAGCAGCACGGTACGGGTACCGGCTGTACCTATCCGAGCGTGCCGGTCACGGCATTCTGGTGTTACCGAAACGCGCAGTGCGCGCACACCGTTTCTCCGGCGTGCAGAAACAGGTGGTACACGAAACACAGCACGGGCCCTGATCATGACGCCGGACCCAAGGTCAAGCGGATGCTGTCGCAACGGTGGTGCAGATATGACAGGTACTGCCACCGAATGCGAGAGCCAGTAGAGATCTGATCGAGTTCTCTCAACGCGATAGTAGTCTACGCCCGACGTTCAATCCTTGCGAATTGGCACTTTGGTGCGCAGACCGACGACGATGAAAACGATCGCCGCGATGAACTGAGCCGAGACCCAGCCCTGACCGCTGAGGTCGATGATCACGACCGGGTTCCACAGGATAGCCATCGGAACGAGACCGATCAGCCAGTACCAGGACCGGGCCTGAATCACGAAGACGCAGATGATGAGCGCCAGAATACTGACCGCGTAGCGAATGATGATGAAACTCTCGCCGTCCAGAAGCGCGAGTCCGGCGAGCAGAACGATGGCGCCCAGCAGGCCAGGCGCGAGAGCCGAGCGAGTGAACGTCGGTGCGGCTGGAGTGCCCATCAGACTCCTCCCCCGCCCCCGCCGCCGCCTCCGCCGCCCGAGAAACCGCCGCCGCCTCCACCGGAGCTCGATGAGCTCGTGGCGCTGCCCGACCAGGACGCCGTCGTGGCGGCCTGGAAGGAGCTGATCGCACCCGCGAAGTACGCCGCCTGGAAGATTCCGGACCCGTAATACCAGTCGGGCTGGGTGTTGCTCTCGGCGTAGTACTGGCTCAGCACGCCGGACCAGTCCTTCTCCTGCCCGAACAGTACGGCCAAGGGCAGCACGCGTTCGTAGAGTTTCACGATCTGTACGGCGGGGGCATCCGCTGTCGCGGTGGCAAGGCCGAGATTTGGCCGACCGTTTTCCGGCCGATAGACGGAACGCACGGCTCCCTCCGGACTCTGCAACACTCGCAGCCGATCGGCTTCGGCGAGACCTATATACAACTTGACGCCCTTCAGATAGTCACGCAGTTCCGCACCACTTTCAGTGAGCGTTCTAAAATTGGCGACCAACGCGATCGTGGCAACGGCAGCCACGACGCCCAGCGCGATGATCAGCAGGGGCCAGAACCCGCCCACCACCGTGATGACGGCGCCCAGGCCGGCCACGACGGCGACACCACCGCTGACCACGGCAATCCCCATGAGCACACTGCGCAGGGCGACGTTTTTCTGTTCCCGCAAACCCAAACGCAGAGATTCCGCGTGGCTCGCCGTGCGTTCCTTCGCCAGCGCCTTGCTCAACGAAATGCTCTTCTTCTTCAGGTCACGTTGGTCGCCGGGCTGCAGTCCGGGAAAGAGCTTGCCGAGAATGCGGCTCTCGGTCTCGTCGACGCCGTCGGCGTGCACGAATTCGAGCAGAAAGTGACTCTTCTTGTCGCCGGTCTCGAGAATACGCACGTTGCCACGCACCGCGAAGCTGATGAACTGGGCCGCCATCGCCTTGCTCGAGGCACCGACGATGTCTCCGGAGGTGAGCAGGTTCACCCCTCGCGGCGGAAGATACTCGGCGATGATGGTGAATCGACCGCGCGCGTCACGCAATCGGGTGGCGCGTAACAGTGCGGCCAACAGGGCCGTCAGCAACGCCACGATGGCGGCGGCCAGCCCAATGCTGGGGAAGGCGTTGGCGGTGAAGGAATCATCGCGCGGCACAAAGGTACCCGGCTGAAACTCGACATCGATGGTCAGGTTCTCCTGCGGCCCGAGCTCGCGGGTAACCGCGGAGACGGTGGGTTCAGTGTCGGACCCGGTGAAACGGATGCTGTCACAGGGCAACTGAGAATCATCCCGCCCCTGAAAACACCGCAGCTTGCCGCTCAACCGGTCGACGAGCTCCGGATCGAACCGCACCGTTGCGGTGACCAGGCCGAACGGCTGGTCCCATCCGGTGCCGTTTACGTCCCAGTAGAACTCTTCGGTTTCGGCGTTGTCGGGATACAGCGTGACGTTGGATTGCGCGTACGTGATCACGTAGGTCTCTGCACCGTGCACGAATTCGTCGGCGGCACTCGTCACCACGAGAAACTCTTCATCGCGGTCTTCGCTGGTGGTCTCGGTGCCAAACGGTCGGGGCGTGCCGTTCTCGTCGGTGACGCTCTCGATCACGATGTCGGTGGGACGCCCCCGGTAGTGCGTGGGGATGGCGCGCTGAATGCCGTGGTTTTGGTCGATCTCTGGGAAGCGGGCCACGATGGTCTCGACGGTTGTCAGCGTTGACCGGCCGTCAGCGTCCAGGCCAAGGTCGTATTGGGCGTCGAAGGAGTCAAAGCTGAAGTCGTTGACGCCTGCGCCCACCAGGCTGAGCGGAGCGGTGGCGGCCTGCGCTGGCGGCGTCGGGGCGAGCACGGCTCCCCCGATGACCAGACCCCCGCTAATCAGCGCACCGAGAGTGAGGACGAGTGCGGGGCGAACCGATCTGAGCATGAGTCCACTCTACCGAGCGTGCCAAGCAGGCAGCCGTGCGCTCGTCCCTGGCGGTTCAGGCGTGCTGGATGGGAATCGATGTCGTCGACGGCGGGCGTTCGAACAGCATCTCCAGCCCCGGCTTCAGTTCGGCGAGCCAGGCCGCGTACCCGGCCGGATTCAGGTGCAGGCGGTCGATACCGAGTGCCGGGTCGAGCTCGCCGTCCGGCAGGGCGAGAGCTGGCCAGAGGTCAAGGTATTGCACGTGCTGGGTGGGTGCATACTGCCACACGTGCCGGTTTATTGAGCGGATGGTCTCGGCAAAGTCCCGGTCACGCGGTAAAACGGACTGCACCATTATGCGGGTCTCTGGCAGGGCTCGACGGAGGGTGTGCAGGATGGTCTCGACGTTGCGCACGACGTATTCGTCGGACTTGCGCCAGCCGAGATCGTTGGTACCGACCCCGATCACGATGGCGTCCGGCCGCAACTCAATCACCCGATCAATCTGCGCGATCACCTCATCAGTGGTGTTTCCACTGGCGGCCAAATTGTGCACATCGTGCTCGGGAAACCACTCGTCCCACAGACCGCTCGCGACAAGGCCGTCGCCCAGAAAGGCGAGAGAAACTGACATAGTGGCCTCCTACTCGTAACCATCATGCCCCGAACCAGGCCGAGCCGCCAGAATTCTCAGAGTATACTCACGTTCTACTGGAACCTCAGTTATCCTCAGAGCGAGATACTGCGCCGAGCGGATGCGGCACCTCGGTTTTCGGCTCCACCGCCGCCGTGGCCGTGATGCGGGTGGCCATGCCCTCGAAAATGATGCCGTGGAACGGCAGAATCGCCGCCCAGTACAGCCTCCCGCCGAGGCCGCGGGGAAAGAACACCGCGCGCTGGCGGTAAAGGGAGCCGCCGGCATCCGTTGGTGTCACGCTCATTTCGAGCCAGGCCCGGCCTGGGACGCGCATTTCGGCGCGCAGGCGCAGAAAGCTTCCGTGGTCGATCTGCTCGACCCGCCAGAAATCGAGCACCTCACCGTTGTGCAGGTGGTCGGGGTTGCGGCGGCCGCGGCGAAGACCGACCCCGCCGACGGCCTTGTCCATGAGACCGCGAACGGCCCAGGCCAGCGGAAAGGAGTACCAGCCGTTTTCGCCGCCGATGCTCTCGATGACCCGCCACAGTGCTGCGGGGTCGGCCGGGGTGGTCTTCTCGCGCAGGTCGGTGTAAACGGAGTGGCCGGCCCAGTCCGGGTCGCTCGGAAGCGGGTTGCTCGACGCACCCTCGATCGAGGAGTTGCGCCAGCTGGTCTCCACGTCGCCGTCTCGCATGCGGCCGAGGGCCAGACGCACGGCGCGACGATAGCCGGTGAGGCCGCCCTCCGGCTGCGGAATGAACTCGTCGATATCACTCTCGTGCACGACGCAGTCGTATTGCAGCGAGGCGATGATGGGGATGGCGAGGTTGCGTGGAATCGGCGTGACCAGGTTCACCCACTGCGAGGCGAGCCACGGGGTGAGTACCGGCAGAGCCGCGATGGCCCGCTGCTTGAGGCCGGCTTCGAGGGCGTAACCGTTCATCATCTGGCCGTACCGCAAGACGTCCGGACCGCCGATGTCGAAGGTGCGGTTCACCTCGGGCGGCAGGTCGGCCGCGGCCTGCAGGTAATAGAGCACGTCACGCACGGCGATCGGCTGGATCTTGTTGCGCACCCATTTGGGCGCGGGCATGTAGGGCAGCACGTCGGTCAGGTGGCGGATCATCTCGAACGAGGTGGAACCTGAGCCGATCACGACGCCGGCCTGGAACGCGATGGTGGGCACGCCACTGTCGATCAGGATGCGGCCGACTTCCATCCGGGAGCGCAGGTGGGCCGACAACGTCTGCGTGTCGGGGTGCAGCCCGCCGAGGTAAACGATCCGCCCGACGTGGGCGGCGAAGGCCGCCCGGGCGACGTTCTCCGCCGCCGTGTGCTCGGTTTTCTCGAAGTCGCCGGCCGCACCCATCGAATGCACGAGATAGAACAGCACGTCGATATCGACGCACGCGCGCTCAACCGACGCCAGGTCGCCGAGGTCTCCCTCGACTACCTCGACCTGATCGGCCCAGGGCACATCGCGCAGTTTCGACGGCGTGCGCACGAGCACCCGCACGGTGAAACCGGCGTCGAGAAGTTTGGGAACGAGACGTCCACCGATGTAGCCCGTCGCGCCGGTGACGAGTGCTCTGCGTAAGGTCATGCGCCGCAGCCTATCGCGGCCTGGGACACCCGTTGCACGGTCACAGCGGATGCCCGGGCGGCGGCCAGCGGATACCCGGGCGACAGGCTAGAGGATAGCCTTGGTGTGCCAGACCGTTTTGACTTCGGTGAAGGCGAGGATGCGGGACAGGGCGGGGGCTGCGGCATCCGCTCCCGACTCGGGTGGGAGTACCCGCTTGAGCGTGTCGGCGGCGCTGATCTGCAGCTCCACCCAGTCGAGGTCGCCGGCACCGACGAGGTCGAGCGCGTTGACGTCGGCGTGGCTGGCCAGCCACGGCGCAATTTCGGCCGGCGAACCGGTGATGATGTTGACGACTCCGCCGGGCACATCGCTCGTGGCGAGCACCTCGCCGAGACTGATCCCCGACAGCGGTGCGAGTTCGTTGGCGACGACGACGACGGTGTTACCGGCCACGAGGGCCGGTGCGATGGCGCTGACCAGTCCGAGCAGCGATTCGCCGCCCTGCGGGGCGATGATCGCGACGACGCCGGTCGGTTCGGGCACCGACAGGTTGAAGAACGGACCGGAGACCGGGTTGGCGTTGCCAGCGACCTGCACGTACTTGTCAGCCCAGCCGGCGTACCAGACCCAGCGATCGATGGCCTCGTCGATTTGGGCACTCGCTGCGGCGGCGTTGACGCCCTCGCAGCTCTCGATCTCGTCGATGAACTGCGCCCGGCGGCCCTCGAGCAGTTCGGCGATGCGATACAGCACCTGGCCACGGTTGTAGGCCGTGGCACCGGCCCAGCCACCGAGGGCGCTGCGGGCGGCAACCACGGCGTCGCGGGCATCCTTGCGGCTCCCCTTCGCGGCGTTGGCGAGAAAGTCGCCTTTGTGCGAGAGCACCTCGTAGACGCGGCCGGATTCGCTGCGCGGAAACTTGCCGCCGATGTAGAGCTTGTATGTCTTGGGAATGGCGAGGCGGTTCACTTGGTGGCCTTCTCTGCGGATGCGGACTTCTTGCTGGCGGATGCGGACTTCTTGCTGACCGGAGCGTGCTCCGCGGCCGGGATCGACCGCGAGCCGGTGCGTACGGCGGGCTT
Source organism: Cryobacterium sp. TMT1-66-1 (assembly GCF_004403435.1). Taxonomy (NCBI): domain Bacteria; kingdom Bacillati; phylum Actinomycetota; class Actinomycetes; order Micrococcales; family Microbacteriaceae; genus Cryobacterium; species Cryobacterium sp. TMT1-66-1. The sequence continues at coordinate 39,422 of NZ_SOGP01000001.1, read as the reverse complement.
GAGGTACGCAGCGAGGCCGTGGCGGCCGCCTTCGCGGCCGTAGCCGCTCTCCTTGTAGCCACCGAACGGGCTGGACGGGTCGAATTGGTTGAAGGTGTTCGCCCAGATCACGCCGGCGCGCAGCTTGTCGGCGACGGCGAGGATGCGGCTGCCCTTGTCGCTCCAGATTCCGGCGGAGAGACCGTACGGGGTATTGTTCGCCTTGGCAATTGCTTCGGCCGGGGTGCGGAAGGTCAGCACGGAGAGCACCGGGCCGAAGATCTCGTCGCGCGCGATGCGGTGGCTGGTGGACACATTGGTGAAGATGGTCGGCGCGAACCAGAAACCGTTCTCGGGAATGACGCAGTCGGTACTCCAGCGTTCGGCGCCTTCCTGCTGGCCGAGATCGGACAGTTCGCGAATACGGGCGAGCTGTTCTGCACTGTTGATGGCACCGATGTCGGTGTTCTTGTCGAGCGGGTCGCCCAGGCGCAATGTCTGCATGCGGCGCTTGAGCCGCTCGATGACGTCGTCGTGGATGCTTTCCTGCACGAGCAGGCGGCTGCCGGCGCAGCAGACGTGACCCTGGTTGAAGAAGATGCCGCGCACGATGCCCTCGACAGCCTGGTCGATCGGGGCGTCGTCGAAGACGATGTTGGCGCCCTTGCCGCCGAGCTCGAGGCTGAGCTTTTTGTCGGTTCCGGCGACGGAGCGGGCGATGGCCCGACCGACCGAGGTCGAACCGGTGAAGGCGACCTTGTTGACGCCTGGGTGGTTGACCAGGATCTGCCCGGTGCTTCCGTCACCCGTGATGATGTTCACGACGCCGGCGGGCAGGTCGGCCTGCTGCAGAATCTCCGCGAACAGCAGCGCGGTGAGCGAGGTGGTTTCGGCGGGCTTGAGCACGACCGTGTTCCCGGCGGCAAGGGCAGGGGCGATCTTCCAGGCGAGCATCATGAGCGGAAAGTTCCACGGGATGACCTGCGCGGCGACGCCGAGCGAGGCCGGGTTCGGACCGACTCCGGCGTGGTCGAGCTTGTCGGCCCAGCCGGCGTAGTAGAAGAACCAGGCGGCGACCAGGGGAATGTCGACGTCGCGGGTTTCCTTGATCGGTTTGCCGTTGTCGAGGGTCTCAGCGACGGCGAGTTCGCGGGCGCGTTCCTGCACCAGGCGGGCGATGCGAAACAGGTACTTGCCCCGGTCGCTGCCGGAGAGGCGGGACCAGACGCCATCGTAGGCGTGACGGGCGGCCGCGACTGCGGCGTCGACATCCGCTTCGTTGGCGGTGGCGATCATGGCGATCTGCTGCTCGGTAGCCGGGTTGATGGTTTGGAACGGGGTTCCGCGACCGGCCGTGAAATCGCCGTTGATGAAGAGGCCGTAGTCGCTTTTGAGGTTCAGCAGGGCCTGCGACTCTGGGGCCGGGGCGTAGTCAAGAAATTTCATGGTTGTTCCCTAATCGATCGTCACGTAGTCGGGGCCGGAGTAGTGCCCGGTCGTCATCTTTTGGCGCTGCAGCAGCACGTCGTTGAGCAGGCTGGAAGCCCCGAAGCGAAACAGGTGCGGCGTGAGCCAGTCCTCCCCCACGGTTTCGGCGACCGTCACGAGGTATTTGATGGCGTCCTTCGACGTACGGATGCCGCCGGCCGGTTTCACGCCGATCTGCACCCCGGTGAGGCGGTGCCAGTCGCGCACGACCTCGAGCATCGACAGCGTCACGGGCAGCGTCGCGGCCGGGGCCACCTTGCCGGTGGAGGTCTTGATGAAGTCACCGCCGGCCAGAACGGCCAGCCAAGAGGCGCGGCGCACGTTGTCGTAGGTGTTCAGTTCGCCGGTCTCGAGAATCACCTTGAGGTGAGCCATCGAACCGTCGACCCGACGGCAGGCGTCTTTCACGGCGACGATCTCGTCGTAGACCTGGCCGAACCGGCCGGCCAGAAAAGCACCACGGTCGATGACCATGTCGATTTCGTCGGCGCCGGCCGCGACCGAGTCGCGCACGTCGGCGAGCTTGATCGCCAGGGAGGCGCGGCCGCTCGGAAAAGCGGTGGCGACGGCGGCCACGTTGACTCCCTCCGTGCCGCCGGCGGCATGGGCGGAGCCGAGCGCGTTGACGGCGGTACCGACCATGTCGCCGTAGACGCAGACCGCGGCGACACGGGGGGTACCGGGGTCGCTCGGGTCTGGCACCAGCGCCTTGGCGACGAGCGAGCGCACCTTGCCGGGGGTGTCAGCGCCCTCGAGGGTGGTGAGGTCGATCAGGCCGATGATGGTGTCGATCGCCCAGCGTTTGGAGCTGGTTTTGATCGAGCGGGTGCCGAGGTCGGCGGCGCGGGCTTCGAGGCCGACGGCGTCGATTCCGGGGATTCCGTGCAGGTACCGGCGCAGGTTGGCGTCGGTGGCCTCCCCGCCGATCAGCGCGAGGGCACGCTGTTCCGGCTGGTAGGTAGCCAGGGGGCTGTGAGTCATGGGGTGTCCTTTTCCTGGAGCAGAGCGTTCGCGGTGTCTTCGTCGGTCACCAGCACGGTGCACAGGCCGTTACGCACGACGGCGCGAGCGATGGCGTGCTTGTTGTTTCCGGAGATGACGGCGATGGTGAGCGGGGCGCGGCGCAACTGGTCGATCTGGATGCCGACCGTGCGTTCGTTGAGTTCGGGGTCGACGATGCGGCCGTTGGCATCGATGTACCGGCCGACGACATCGCCGACCGCGCCGCGGGAGACGAGGTCGTCGATCTGCTCCACGGTGAGGTAGCCGCTGTCGACGAGGGCGGAATTCGCATCCGCCTGCCCGGCGCTGAAAACGTAGGCCTGCGCGTTGCGGGCCAGGGCGAGCACCCCTGCGACGGTGCGGTCGGCTTCCATCGCCTGCTTGGTTTCGAGGCGTTCGAAGATGGCGGGGCTCGGCAGCAGAGTGGCCGAACCGTCGGCCTTGTGGGCGATGGTGACGGCAGTGGATGCCGCGGTGCCGGTGCGCTGGTTCAGGCTGACGCCGCCGTTGATCTGCACCACGTTCACCCCCGGAGCCCACCCCTGTTTGAGGTGCAGGGAGACATCGTGCAGGGTGCGACCCCAACTGATGCCGAGGGTGCGCGGAATCGGGCGGAGGCTGGTGAGGTAGTCGGCGGCGGCCTGCGCGGTGCGGGACTGCAGTTCGGCGTCACTCGATACGCCCGCGGAGGAGACCACGATGGCGTCGGTGAGGCCGGTCGATTCGCGGAGGCGGCGTTCGATCGGCAGCCGGCGGGCGCGCGGATGCACGATCTCGATGCGGATGAAACCGTTGGCCTTGGCACTGGCCAGCAACCGGCCGACCTTCCACCGGGTCAGGCGCAGAATCACGCCGATCTCGTCCTGGGTCTGATTCTCTTCGTAGTAAAGCTCGGCGGCGCGGATGGACAGGAGTTCGTCGGTGTCGCTCATGGAAAGATCGCGGTCCAATCGTTTGAACCCAGCCTACGACGGTCCGCGGCACGAATCAACAGCCGTAGGGATTGTTGCTCATCTGAGCAGATGCGCGATCTTCTACGATGAGTGCATGCCCGCTATTGAAGCCTCCACGTACGTTCTCGCCGTCGATGTGGGAGGCACCAAGGTCGAAGCTGCCCTCGTAAATGACCTCGGAGTCGTGCTCGGTACCAGCCGACACCGCGCACCGACCGGGGCGCGCGCGACGAGCGACGAACTGGCATCCGCTGTCAGTGGTGTGGTGCTGCAAACCCTGGCGAGCCTGCCGCCGGAATATCCGTTGGTCGGGGTCGGTATCGGCTGTGCCGGGCCGATCCAGCTGGCGCAGGGGGCGGTGTCACCGTTGAACCTGCCGGTCTGGCGCGAGTATCCGCTCAAGGAGCTGGTGGTCGGCCTAGTTCCCGGCCTGCCGGTGCGCCTGCGCATGGACGGGCTCTGCATCACCCTCGCCGAGCACTGGGTCGGCGCCGGCCAGGGCGTCGACAACCTGATGGGCATGATCGTGTCGACCGGCATCGGCGGCGGCCTGATCCTCGGCGGGGTGACCGCGTCGGGGCCGACCGGAAACGCCGGGCATATCGGCCACATCGAGGTCGGCGGTTTTGGCGACCCCTGCGCCTGCGGTGGAGTGGGCTGCATCGAGGCCATCGCCTCGGGGCCGAAGACCGTCGCCTGGGCACGCAGCCAGGGCTTCACCGGCGAGTCGGGCGAAGACCTCGCGGCAGCCTACGCGGCCGCCGATCCGATCGCGGTCGCCGCCGTTGCACGCAGCGGCGAGGCGCTCGGTCAGGCCATCGCGTCCGCAGCAACTCTGCTCGACCTTGACCTCGTGGCCATCGGCGGCGGCTTCTCCAACGTCACCCCCGACCTGCTCGAGTTCGCCCGCGAGGCGATCAAACGGCGGGTGCAGTTCGCCTATGCCACCCGGGTGCGAGTGGTTCCGTCAGCGCTGTCGGGCGACGGCCCGCTGATCGGTGCTGCGGCACTGATCCACCGAGCCGAACTGGTGCCCTGAAGTCCGTCAGCGTGAGCGTTCCAGATCGTCCTCGAGCATGTGCGGACGACCGATCACGGTCCCCGCGATGATGATCGCCGAAGCGGTGGCGAGCAGAAAGCCGAGCGGCCAGGTCCAGCCGCCGCTGAGCTCGTGCAATAGACCGAAAACCAGCGGCCCCAGGGCTCCCAGTGTGTAGCCGACGCTCTGCACAAAGCCGCTGAGAGCCACAGCGCCAGCATGGGTGCGGGTGCGGAGGTTGATCAGCACGAGCGCGAGCGGAAAGAACAACGGCCCCAGGCCCGCAAAGCTGACCCAGAGCCAGGTCAGGGTCTCCGGCGCGAACAGTAGACCGAGATCACCGGCCACGAACAGGAACACTCCGATATAGACAAGCGGCCCGACGTTGGCCATGCGGGCGGTGAGCACGGGAATGATCAGCGCGCACGGTATTCCCATGCCGGCATAGACCGCGAGGAGGGTTCCAGCCTGGGCCGGACTGACCCCCGCAGTATCGACGAGCAGTTGCGGCAGCCAGGCGAACATGGCGTAAGCATTGAGCGCCGAGGCCGCAAACACCCCGGCGATCGCCCAGGCGATCGATGATTTCCAGAGGCGACCGAGAATGGCAGCGTCGGCCTCGTCGACGACCGGGCCGGGGGTTTGCGTGGTGCGATGCCGCAGGAGCATGGTGATCCACGGCACCAGAGCCAGCAGAGCCAGCAGCATCCATATGCCGAGCGAGACCCGCCAGCCGGCGGCATCCGCTACCGGAACGGCGATCAGGGGCGGCACGAGGGCGCTCAAGGACACCACGGTGACGTAGACGCTCGTCATGAGCCCGACGCGGTCCGGAAAGTACTTCTTGACCAGTGGCGGCAGCAGCACGTTGCCGATGCCGAGTCCGGCGAAGGCGATGACACTGCCGATGATGAGCATGGTGATCGAGCCGGACAAGCCTCGAGTGAGGTGACCGAGAAGAATCGCGATGAGGGCGAGCACGAGTGGCGCTTCGAGTCCGTGGCGGCGAGTGATCATGGGGGTGAAGATGCCGAACAGCGCGAAGCAGACCGGTGGGAGCATGCCGAGCACCCCGATTGACACCGTGCTCAGGGGGATATCGACGTTGATCTCGGTCACGATCGGCGAGAGCGCTGCGACAGCGTTGCGCAGGTTGGCCGCCACGAAAATGATGCCTAGCAGGGCGAGGCCGCGCCCCGGCCACAGTCGGCGGGAGGAGGCGGTATTCACTCGGTCAGTCTAGGGCTGCGGTCGGCTGCGTTCCCGCTGCACCTCGACGGCCAGATTCTTCAAGTCGTCCCAGCGTTCGGGGGCTACGAGACCGGGCAGCATCAGCGACCACATCTCGGTCAGTCGCTGGTCGATGTCGCCGCGCCTGGTCAGAACGTCCGAGACGACCTGCACGCCGGTGAAACCGGCGGTGAAAAAGCGTGCTGCAGCCGGCACATCGACCGTTGGCGCCACATCTCCGTCGGCGATCCCCCGGCGCAAAAATTCCTCACAGGCGACCATCCAGTCGAGATAGGGAGCCGACACCGGCGTGGAAAAATTGACGGCCTCAATGGTCAGGCGCACCCCGGCGCTGACGATGAGGTCATCGCGCAACTGGCGAGCCAGCTCGTAGGACATGGAGACGAGGGCGCGCAGGCCCGGCACGTTTCTGTCGAGCAGCGCTCGGCCGGCACCGACCGATTTCTCGTGCTGGGCATCGATAATGGCCACCGCGAGGGCTTCCTTGGAATCGAAGTGAAAGTACAGGGCTCCCTTGGTTACCCCGGCGGCAGCACTCACCTGCGCGAGGGACGTGCTCCCGTATCCGCGTTGCTCGAAAGCTTCCGCGGCACCGCGAATTATCGCTGCGCGCGTTTCTATTGCTCGTGCTTGTTGTGACATAAAACCCCCAGGAAATTACTCGTGTTCCCAGCGTACCGGGGCGAAGTAGCCCCCCACGCGATGACCCCGGAGGCCTCCACCATTCTCTGTTTGTGACTGTACAATAAAAATACTATTTGGTATGGTTTCTGATATGGGGGATGTGGGCGATAACGGCTGGGTGGGCATCATTGTGGCGGTGTGTGCCGGCGTGATCGTGCTCACGCTGTCGCTCGTGGCCATGATTCAGATCGGGCGGGCCGCGCACCTGCGCCCCAGCGTTCGTACCAACTGGGTACTGGCGGTCCTGCTCGCCCCGTTGTTCGGCGCGACGGCCTGGTTCGCCGTCGGCAACCGGCTGCGGCTGGACTAACGCGCGTTCGTGCGGCTCAGAATTGCCCGAACCCGCGCGACGTCATCGCGGATTTGCTCGATTAACGGGTCGATGCCCGAATAGGCAACCATGCCGCGAATCCGCTCCACGAACGATACGTCGACGACGTGGTCATAGAGGTCAAGATCCACTTCGTCGAGCACGTACGCTTCGACCTGCTTCGGGGCCACGCCGTCGAAGGTGGGGTTGTTGCCCACCGAAATGGCTGCCGGGTAGCGGGATCCCGCATCGCTCAGCCAGCCGGCGTACACGCCGTCGGCGGGAATCAGGCCGTCGGAATCGGCTGACAGGTTGGCGGTGGGAAAACCGAGCTCACGGCCCCTGGCGGCACCGTGCACGACGACGCCGCGAACGGTGGGCAGGTGGCCGAGCAGTTCGCCGGCTTCGGTGACCTCGCCGCTGCCGAGCAGCTCGCGGATCCAGGTCGACGACACCCTTCGGGCGCCGTCGGGCTTCAGGTCGTCGATCAGGCGCACTTCGTAGCCGAACTCGGTGCCGAGCTCACGGAGCAGGGCGAGGTCGCCCGCGCCCTTCGCCCCGAACCGAAAGTCGCGACCGACCAGCACAAACCGGGCATGCAGCGCGGTGACCAGGATGCGCTCGATGAAGTCACGCGGAGGCAGGCTGGAGAGAGCCTGGTTGAATTCGAGCAGCAGCGTGGCATCAACGCCGGTCTCGGCGATCAGGTTGAGTTTCTGCTCGGCGCTGACCAGCGTGCTCGGGCAGGTGGCCGGCGAAAGCAGGGCGAGCGGATGCCGGTCGAACGTGACGACGACGGTCGCGAGTTGTTCCCGGGCCGCGATGGCCTTGAGTTCGGCGATGACCGCGCGATGCCCGGCGTGCACACCATCGAACTTGCCGATGCTCACGGCCGACTTGGGCCAGTCGATCGGCACCGAGTCGACACCATAGAGGATTTTCATGAGCGTCCCTCGGCCAACGCGACCGGGTGACGTCGAAGCCACCACATGCCCAGCAGCGGGAGTACCAGCGGAATGAAGACATAGCCGCTGCCGTAGACCGACCACACGGTGGCATGCTGGAACAGCGCCGGGTCGACCAGGCTCAGCGTTCCCACGACGAGCACTCCGAGCAGTTCGAAGCTGATCGTGATCCAGGCGATGCGATACCAGCGGGCGCTGCGTTTGATCAGGGCGATCGTGGCCACAATGTAGACGACGGCAGCGAGAGCCGACAGTGTGTAGGCGAGCGGCGCTTCATCGTAAGCCCGCACGATCTGAACGAACGAACGCCCGGTGGCCGCGAGGGCCAGCACGCCGTAGACGGCAATCAAGAGTCGACCGATGCCGCTCACTCGGCTGGAGGGGGCTGGCGTTCCGGTGTCTGATTGTGTCATTGCTCGGCATTCATCTGGTTCTGTAATTATTGCAGCATCGGAGCGAACCTGGAACCGCTTAGCTGCCCTGCACGTTCCAGATCTGGTTCATGCGGTACAGCATGACGGCGACCGACAGGCAGGTGACGCCGAGGATCACCGTGCTCCAGCGGCTGCGTTCGACCAGTGCCCAGAATCCGGCCGCGACCGGCAGCAGGATGGCGCTGATTAGGTAGGTGTAGAACTCGAGCAGGCTGCCGGTGGCCGTGTTGCCGGCCAGCGGCGCCGCGATCGCGGCCGCGAGCTGCACGATCAGCAAGAGTTCGACGAGTGCTGTCGCGCCCATGGTGAGGTCGGTGGGTTTGCGCCCGAACAGGCCCAGGACGACACAGAGCACGCCGCCGGGCACGGCGATGGCCAGTTGCAGCCAGGTGAACCATTCGATCATGGGGTGGGTGTCGATTCGCTCGGTTCATCGGGTGGAAAGTTCAGCAGAGACTTGGCCTGGTCGCCGCGGTATTCGACCAGTCCGACCAGGCGGCCGTCGGGAGCGATGGCAGCGACCGGTCCGGTGCGGGTGGCATCCGGCTCGACCGTGATGCGTTTGCCATGGCCGAGGTCGACGGCCTGCTCGCGGGTCAGCGTGAGGCGCGGGAGCAGCCGGGTGGCGGCATCCGCTGGCGAAATGAGTTGGGCGGCGACGTCGACTTGTTCGAGGGTCGCCGCTTTCTCGATGCGGAACGGGCCGATCCGGGTGCGGCGCAGCGCGGTGAGGTGCCCACCGACGCCGAGCGAGCGCCCGAGGTCGCGGGCGAGGGCTCGAATGTAGGTGCCGGAGGCGCACTCTACGCGCACCTCGAGGTCAAGAAATCCGTCGCGGCGGGTGCTGGAGAGCAGTTCGAATTCGCTCACCGTCACCGGCCGGGACGGCAGCTGCACGTCTTCACCGGCACGCACCCGGGCGTAGGCACGCTTACCGTCGACCTTGATGGCGCTGACCGCGCTCGGCTGCTGGCTGATGTCGCCCGTGAGGTCCTTTATGCCGGCAGCGACGGCCGCGGGGGTGATACCGGCGACCTGCTCGGCGGTGGCGCGGGTGAGGCAGTCGCCCTCCGCGTCGTCCGTTGTGGTGGACTGGCCGAGGCGGATGGTGGCAAGGTATTCCTTGTCGAGGCCGACGACGTAGCTGAGAAGCCGGGTCGAGCTGTTGATGCCGAGTACGAGCAGCCCGGTGGCCATGGGGTCGAGGGTGCCGGCGTGGCCGACCTTGCGGGTTCCGGCCAGACGCCGGGTTCGGGCGACAGCGTCATGGCTGGTCCAGCCCTGCGCCTTGTCAATGAGTAGAAGGCCGCTGGTCACTTCCTGAGGGTACCAGCGTGCGACGGGGGCCGCGGTGCGAATCGGCTAATGAGCCGTAGTATATGAGCCGTGAGAATCTCGGTGATCGGTGCTGGCGCCCTGGGGAGTACGTTCGCCTGCCTGCTCGCGGCCGAGGGGCATGATCTGGTGGTGACTGCCCGCGGGGCGGCGCTGCCGGCTCTGCTGTCCGAGGGCATCCGCTTGACCGGGGGCTTCGGCGATCGGCTCGCGCGGCCGCTCGCGGTTGAACGGCTGACGGAACCGTGCGATCTGGCGCTGATCTGTACCAAGGCGCAGGATGCCGCGGCGGCAATTGCCGAGAACTCCGCCGTGCTCGACGGCACCCCGGTGATCGTAGTGCAGAACGGGCTCGACGGGGTGGAGACCGCCCGGCGGCTGCTGCCGCGGTCGGACTGTTTCGGGCTGATCACGATCATTGCCGCGCACTATGAGGGACCGGGCCGGGTGCGGGTCACCACGGCCGCCCAGAGCTATCTCGGCCGCGGCGATGGCAGAGCGGATGCCGCCACCTTGCGCTGGCAGGCGCTGCTGGACGCCGCCGTGCCCACCCTGGCCCTGGATAATTTCGTTGGTGCACAGTGGACCAAGCTCGTTGTCAACATGCTCAACGCCCTGCCGGCCATCACCGGGATGAGCGTGCAGGACGTGATCGGTCAGGCCGGCCTTCGCCAGCTCATGACCCGGAGCATGCGCGAAACCGTGCGTGTCGGCCGAGCCAGCGGAGTGCGGTTTGGCTCGTTGCAGGGGCTTTCGCAGTGGCGCCTGCGTCTCTTTGCCCTCGCGCCGGTCTGGGCCGGGCAGGTGCTGCCACTCTCGATGCGCACCCGCATGGGCACTGTGCCAAACCAGGGTTCGACCCTGCAGAGTCTCGCGCGCGGTCAGCGCACCGAGATCGATTTTCTGAACGGCGCCGTGATGCGGGCCGCGGCGGCGGCCCGCACCACGGCGCCGGTGAACGCGCGACTCACCGAACTGGTGCACGAGGTCGAGCAGAGCGGTGTCTTTCTGACGCCGGCCGAAGTACGGGGCCGGTTTCGCTAGCAGCGGTCGGTCAGCACGCGGCGCGGGGCCTGCGGGTTGGTCTCGTCGACCACGGCCGACACGATATCGCGTGGGTGCACCTCAGCGAGGTAGCGCGTTTGGGGCTCGCTGCCCCGTTCGCCCTCCAGCAGCACACTGAACAGCCAGAGCCCGTGCAGTTCGGGGCGGTTGATGTAGTCGCCGTCGATGATCAGCGTGGCATCGGCGGGCGCGGTCTGCCAGGTCGGCTGAATCCAGGCATCGCGGTCGGGGTCGAATTCCTCGGTGACGAAGCCGGTACTGCCGCCCATCCGAAACGGTTCAACCAGCGCCCGGCGGAGTGCGGAGTAATCGTAGCCGACTCGGTAGAGCCGGTCTGGTGTGTCGGGTGCCAGGCGCTCTTGTTCGGCGCGGGAGTGCTGAAAGTAGCGCAGGCTGGCCCGAAACACGTGCCGCTCCTGTTCCCGAAAGACCGCGGCGAGGTCGTCGGCGAAGGTGGCGCGAGCGGCGGCATCCGTTCCGTCGATGGCGATGATCGTGCGGCCTCGACCGTAGTTGTGCAGAATCTCGGCGGCGAGGGTGCGCAGAAAGTCGATGCGCGGTGTGGAAACCAGCTTCATGAATCGAGCCTAGGTTAGAACGGATGAACGTCACACCCTCTCCGCAGACCAATGCGGCCTCTGTCAGCGCCACGCTCAACGCCTGGTTCACCGAGAACGCCCGCGACCTGCCGTGGCGCCGCGACGGCTTCGGGGCCTGGGGCATTCTGGTGAGCGAGTTCATGCTGCAGCAGACGCCGGTGAACCGGGTCATTCCCCGGCTGGAAGAGTGGCTGGCACGCTGGCCCACACCGGCCTCGCTGGCCGCGGTTCCGCCGAGCGAGGCGGTACGGGCCTGGTCCAGCCTCGGCTACCCGAGGCGCGCGCTGTGGCTGCACGCCGCGGCGGTGCAGATCACCGAGCTGCACGGGGGCGTCGTGCCGTTCGACCTTGACGATCTGCTGGCCCTGACCGGCATTGGGGATTACACCGCGCGGGCGGTGGCGACGTTTGCGTATGGCTATCGGCATCCGATCGTGGATACCAACACGCGGCGGGTGATCGCCCGGGCGATTGCCGGCGCCGGCGAACCCTCCCCGCCCAGCCGAGGCCGCGACCTCGAGGCGATGGGCACGTTGCTGCCGCAGAGTGCCCAGGAGGCGGCCCTGTTCAACGCCGCGATCATGGAACTCGGTGCGGTGGTGTGCACCAGCCGCAGCCCACACTGCGATGTATGCCCGATTCGGAATGTGTGCGCATGGCGGGCCGCTGACTACCCGGAATACACCGGCACCCGCAAGGCCGTGCAGAAGAAGTTCGAGGGCAGCGACCGGCAGGTGCGCGGCCTGATCATGGCGGAACTGCGGTCCACCCACCGTTCGGTGACGGATGCCGAGCTCGATATGCTCTGGCCGGATTCAGTCCAGTTGCGGCGCGCGCTGGCCAGCCTCCTGGCCGACGGCCTGGCCATGCGGGCGCAGGGCGGCTACACCCTGCCGGTGTGAACGCATCGCTTACGATTGACCGGTGACCGTTACTACTTCTTCAACCGCCGATGCCCAGTACTCAGCGCTCCTGCGCGACACCCTCGAGAACGGTGCCCGCAAGGCCGACCGCACCGGAACCGGCACCCGCAGCGTGTTCGGCCGTCAGCTGCGCTTCGACCTGGCCGCAGGCTTTCCGCTTGTGACCACGAAACGGGTGCACTTCGCGTCGATCGCCTACGAGCTGCTCTGGTTTCTGCGCGGCGACTCCAACGTCACCTGGCTGCAGGAGAAGGGTGTGCGCATCTGGAACGAGTGGGCCGACGAGAACGGCGAGCTCGGTCCGGTCTACGGGGTGCAGTGGCGGTCCTGGCCCACCCCGGGCGGTGAGACCATCGACCAGATCAGCCAGGTGCTCGACACCCTGCACACCGATCCGGATTCACGGCGCATGATCGTCTCGGCCTGGAACGTGGCCGACCTGCCGAAAATGGCCCTCGCCCCCTGCCATGCCCTGTTCCAGTTCTACGTGGCCGACGGCAAGCTGTCCTGCCAGCTGTATCAGCGCAGCGCCGATCTGTTTCTCGGCGTGCCGTTCAACATTGCCAGTTACGCCCTGCTCACCCAGCTCGTCGCCGAGCAGGCCGGCCTCGAACTCGGTGAATTCGTCTGGACCGGCGGGGACTGCCACATCTACGACAACCACGTCGAGCAGGTCACGGAGCAGCTCTCGCGCGCTGCGTTCCCCTCCCCCACGCTGCGCATCAAGCCGGGCCGCGCGAGCCTGTTCGACTACGAGTACGACGACCTCGTGCTGGAGAACTACCAGCACCATCCCGCCATCCGCGGCGCGGTGGCGGTATGACACTCGGCCTGATCTGGGCGCAGACGCTCGGCGGCGTCATTGGGGCGGATGGGGTCATGCCCTGGCACCTGCCGGAGGACCTCGCCCATTTTCGTGCCGTCACGAGTGGCAGCGCCGTCATCATGGGCCGGCGCACCTGGGATTCCCTCCCCGAACGATTCCGCCCCCTGCCGGGCCGAAAGAACGTGGTGATCACCAGGCAGCTCGGCTGGGCCGCGGCGGGGGCATCCGTTGCCCACACCCTGGAAGACGCTCTCGCCCTCACCGAGGGTGACCTGTGGGTGATCGGCGGCGCTGAAATCTATGGGCTCGCTCTGCCCTACGCCGACGTGCTCGAGGTGACCGAGATCGATGCCTCCATTGCCGGCGACACCTACGCCCCCGCCATCACGGCCGCCTGGACCCGCGTGACCGCAAACCCGCCAAGCGGATGGCTAAGCTCGACCACGGCACTCCCGTACCGTTTCGCGCGTTACGAGCGCACCCCCGCACCCGCCCCGGCCCCGACGTCCTAGCCCGCCGCAGCCGCCGGGAGTGCACCCCTCAACGCGGACGGGGCCCAGGCCCCGTTCAGTGTGCTGGTGGTGCTAGTGCTTCGCGGTGCTCGCGGCGTCGGATTCGTCGGACTCATCGTCATCAGAGTCGTCGTCGAGGTCGTACTCGCGCGGCTTCTTGTACGGGTCGGCGTCGCCGGCGTACGTGGCCGTGCCCTTGCTGTCCTCGGTCGCACTGTCGCGGTCGTGCGCTTCGCGCAACAGATCGTCGATGAGCGCCGCGTTCTCCGGGATACCATCCGCGATGAACTCGATCGACGGTGTCAGCCGCGCGGTGATGTTCTTTCCCACTTCGCTGCGCATCAGCCCGGTCGCAGCCTTCAACGCCGCTGCGCTGTCGGTACGCTCCTCGATCGAGCCGTACACGGTGTAGAACACCGATGCGTGCTGCAGATCGCCCGTGACCTTCACGTCCGTGATGGTCACGAACCCGAGCCGCGGGTCGCGAAGTCCCCGCTCCAGCCGCTTGGCAATGATGACCTTAATGCGGTCCGCCATCTTTCTGGCGCGTTCCGGATCTGCCATGACTTACTCCTTGTTAGCCGGCACCGAAGCGCCAGGTACTTCTATGATTTCATGCCGTATTAGACGGATGCTGCCTACCCACTGAGGGTCGGAGCGGAATTTTGCATTAAAAGGGAATCGGGGTAGGGGTCCTGCGCTCTCTTCCCTTTTAATGGAAAATTCCGCGGAGACCCGACCCCAACGGGGTCGGATTCCCAACGGAACCCGACCCCCAAGCCAATCGCTAGACGCGCGGCTTTTCCTTCATTTCGATGGTCTCAATCTCATCGCCAATTCGGATGTCGTTGAACTTGCCCAGTCCGATACCACACTCGAAGTCCGTACGAACCTCGGTGACGTCGTCCTTGAAGCGACGCAGCGACTCGATGCCCAGGTTGTCCCCCACCACGATGCCCTCGCGAATAACGCGAGCCTTGGCATTTCGGGTGATGGTACCGGAGCGCACGATGACACCGGCGACGTTTCCGAACTTCGACGAGCTGAAAACCTCGCGAATTTCGGCGATACCGCTCTGGATCTCCTCGTACTCGGGCTTGAGCATTCCCTTGAGGGAATTCTCGATGTCCTCGAGGGCGGAGTAGATGACGGAGTAGAAGCGCACGTCGACCCCTTCGCGGGCAGCACGCTCGCGGGCCTTCGTGTCGGGGCGAACGTTGAAACCGATGATGATGGCGTTGTCGACGGTAGCGAGGTTGACGTCGCTCTCCGTGACCGCACCGACACCACGGTGGATGATGCGCAGCTGAACCGAATCGTCGACCTCGATCTTGAGCAGCGACTCTTCCAGGGCCTCAACGGCACCGGAAACGTCACCCTTGATGATGAGGTTGAGCGATTCGACCTTGCCCTCTTCGAGAGCACGGGTGAAGTCTTCGAGGCTGATGCGCTTGCGGGCCTTGGCCAGCAGTGCGTTGCGCTCGGCGGCTTCACGCTTCTCAGCGATCTGACGGGCTGTACGGTCTTCCTCGATGACGAGGAAGGTGTCGCCGGCGCGGGGAACGCTCGACAAACCCTGCACCTGAACCGCGCGGGACGGCGTGGCGGCGAGAACGGCAACACCGTTTTCGTCGGCCATCGCACGAACGCGGCCATAGGCCGTTCCGGCGACGATGGAGTCTCCAACGTGCAGCGTTCCGGACTGGATGAGCACGGTTGCCACCGCGCCGCGGCCCTTGTCGAGGCGAGCCTCGATGGCGACACCGCGGGCATCCTTGTTCGGGTTGGAGCGCATGTCGAGTCCGGCGTCAGCGACCAGGAGCACGGCGTCGAGGATTTCCTTGATGCCGGTCTTGTTCTTGGCCGACACGTCGACGAACATGACGTCTCCGCCGTATTCTTCGGCGACGAGGCCGAATTCGGTGAGCTGCTGACGCACCTTCTGCGGGTTGGCGCCGGGCTTGTCGATCTTGTTCACTGCGACGACGATCGGCACGTTGGCGGCCTGGGCGTGGTTGAGTGCCTCAATCGTCTGCGGCATGATGCCGTCATCGGCAGCGACCACGAGGATAGCGATGTCGGTGACCTGCGCACCACGAGCACGCATGGCGGTGAACGCCTCGTGACCCGGTGTGTCAATGAAGGTCAGCGCGCGGTCGATACCCTCGTGCTCGGTGATGATCTGGTACGCACCGATGTGCTGCGTGATTCCACCGGCTTCACCCTCGGCGACCTTGGCGTTACGGATCGCGTCAAGGAGCGCGGTCTTACCGTGGTCGACGTGGCCCATGACGGTGACGACGGGAGGACGAATCTCGAGGTCTTCATCGGTTTCGTCTTCGAGTTCCTGGTCGATGTCGATGTCGAACGCGAGCAGCAGCTCACGGTCTTCGTCATCGGGCGAGACCATCTGGATCTTGTAGCCGAGCTCGCTGCCGAGCACGTCGAACGTGGCCTCATCGAGGGACTCCGTTGCCGTGGCCATTTCACCGAGGTGGAACAGTACGGTAACTAGGTTTCCGGGGCTGGCGTCAATCTTGTCGGCGAAGTCCGTAATGGATGCTCCGCGACGCAGACGCACAACGGTTCCGCCGTCGCCGCGGGGTACGGATACTCCACCCAGCGACGGGGCCTCGCGCAGCTCGAACTCTGCTCTCTTCGTACGCTTCGACTTGCGCGCCTTGTTCTTGCCGCCACCGCGACCGAAGGCACCAGCGGTGCCACCGCCCGGGCCGCGACCGCGACCGGCTCCGCCTCCTCCACCGGCGGGGCGAGGCGGGCCGAAGCCGGGAGCTCCGGCGGGAGCGCCGGGACGAGTGAATCCGGGGCGTGCGGCGCCTGCTCCACCCGGAGCGCCGCCTGGACGCTGGAAAGCGCCCGGACGCTGTCCGAAACCGGTCGGGCGTGCAGCCTGGCCGGGTCCGCCAGGGCGCGGGGCGCCTGGGCGAGGCGCCGGAGGGCGCGGAATGTTGCTCGGGGTGGGTGTTGCGGGGCGCTGGCCCATGCCCTGCGCACTCGCGAACGGGTTGTTACCCGGACGCGGCGGCTGGGCCGGACGCTGACCCATGCCCTGGTTGCTGGCGAACGGGTTATTGCCCGGTCGTGCAGCTCCGGGGCGAGGCATACCCGGCTTGACCGGCGTAGCCGATCCTTCCGCGGTCTTCGCTTCCGGGGTATCGGTGCTGGGCTTGTCGGCGGCCTCAGCGGCGGCGGCCTTGTCGGCGGCAGCGGCCTTCTGGGCAGCGGCAGCCTTCTCGGCGGCCTGGGTCTGGCGCTCGGCGACGGTGAGCGGCGCGACCGGAAGGGGCGCGGCATCCACTGCGGGAGCGGCCTCGGACGCAACCGGGGCGACCGGTTCGGCAGCGGGCTTCGGGCCCGGACGAGCTCCCGGCTTGGCGCCGTGGCTCGGACGAGCCGGAGTTGGGGTACTGGCAGCGGGCGCGGGCGTTGCAGCCTTGGCGGCGGCGCTGACGGCTTCAAGAGCGACGCGGAGGCGACGCGCTACGGGCGGTTCAACACTGGAAGACGGTCCTTTGACGAACTCGCCCATTTCTTTCAATTTAGCAAGGACATCCTTGCTTTCGAGTCCGAGTTCGGTAGCGATCTCGTGCACGCGTGGTTTCGCAGCCACAATTCTCCTGTTCCGGGCCTGCACCCGGAAAGGGGCAGACCGTTAGTAACGGACGGGTCTCATTTCGAGCCGCTCATTAGTTATCCATAAGCCAATTCAGCCTGTTCTCTAGTTGTTTCGCGTCCAGTGACCTGGTCACGCGAAAGGCACGCCCGAAAGCGTGTCGCCTTACGGCATCCTGAAAGCACGATTCACGGGCGTGCAGCCACGCACCTCTACCGGGGATTGTGGCGGTTTCATCCACCACAACTTCTGATTTCCCAGCAACGATCCGCAAAAGTGAGGATCGAGGGGCGCGCGAACGGCAGCCAATACACGTTCTTACGGAGTTCATCGTACCCCCTATTCGGCATCCTCCAGAATGCTGTCCGGCTGAATGTCGATTTTCGCGCCGGTGAGCTTTGCCGCGAGGCGGGCATTCTGGCCCTCCTTGCCGATGGCGAGCGAGAGCTGGTAGTCGGGCACGAGGGCTCGCACTGCCTTGATCGACTCGTCGATCACATAGGCGCTGGTCACCTTGGCCGGAGACAGTGCGCTCGCGACGAAGGTCGCGAGGTCGGGCGAGAAATCGACGATGTCGATCTTCTCGTTGTTGAGTTCGACGGTCACGGCGCGCACACGCTGGCCGAGTTCGCCGATGCAGGCGCCCTTGGCGTTGACGCCCGGCTCGGTCGCGCGCACCGCGATCTTGGTGCGGTGGCCGGCTTCGCGGGCGAGTGACACGATCTCGACGACTCCGCTGGCAATCTCGGGCACCTCGAGTGCGAACAGCTTGCGCACGAGCGACGGGTGGGTACGCGACACGGTGATCTGCGGGCCCTTGAGCCCGCGACCGACGGCCGTGACGAACACGCGGATGCGCGCTCCGTGCACGTAGCTCTCGGTGGGGACCTGCTCCTCGGGGGGCATGATCGCTTCGATGGTACCGAGGTCGACGTGGATCATGCGCGGGTTCGGACCCTGCTGGATGATACCGGCGACGATGTCGCCCTCGCGGCCTTTGAACTCGCCGAGCACTGCATCGTCTGCCAAGTCGCGCAGACGCTGGTTGATGACCTGCTTGGCGGCGAAGGCCGCAATACGACCGAAGTCGGTCGGGTTGTCGACGGCTTCGCCGATGACGTTGCCCTCGTCGTCATGCTCGGGAATGTAGATATCCACGTGCCCGGACTTGCGGTCGAGAACGACGCGCGCTTCGGGCACTTCCTGGATATCGTGCTTGGCTTCAGCAATCTTCGAAGCCTCAAGCTTCGACACGTCCTGCTGGATGTGCTTGACATAGGCGGTCAGAATCGCCTGTTCGATGATTTGCACGAGTTCCTCGAAGGGAATCTCTTTTTCGCGCTCCAGTAGCCGCAAAACACTGAGGTCGATGTCCATGGCCGGCCTCCTCTACGTACGATCTAGTCGCATGATCTTGCCGCCGCGAAACCGCGCAGCGGGCTGAATACTACGGTACCCGAATCTGCGGCGCCCCGTCACCCACTCGCCCGGGCTGGTCCGGTCCTGCTGGGTTCGCTGCAGAACGGATGCTGCCGGCTGGGCCAGGCAGCATCCGTTCTCGATACTGACTCGTTAGACGAAGTGCTTGGCGACGTCAGCGACGTCGACCTGCTCGCGATCGCCGGTGCGGCGGTTCCACAGTTCGACGATGCCGTCGGCGGCGCCGCGGCCGACGATGACGATCCACGGCACGCCGATGAGCTCGGCGTCACCGAACTTGACACCCGGCGACACCTTGCGGCGGTCGTCGTAGAGCACCTCGCGGCCGGTGGCTTCGATGGCGGCGACGACGGCCTCCGAGGTGTCGAAGACGATCTCGTCCCGGCCGGTGGCGATCACGTGCACGTCGAATGGCGTGACCGATTCGGGCCAGATCAAGCCCTTCGCGTCGTTGTTGAGTTCGGCGATGACCGCGAGGATGCGGGTGACGCCGATGCCGTATGAACCCATCGTGACCGTGACCAGCTTGCCGTTCTCATCGAGAACCTTGAGGCCGAGCACTTCGGCATACTTGCGGCCGAGCTGGAACACGTGACCGATTTCCATACCGCGAATGAGCTCGACCGGGCCGCTTCCGTCGGGGGCGGGGTCGCCGGCGCGCACGTCAGAGGCCTCGACCACGTCGTCGATGGCGAAGTCACGGCCGGCGACGAGGCCGAACACGTGCCGATTGTCTTCGTTGGCACCGGTGATCCACTCGGTGCCCGCAACCACGCGCGGGTCGACCAGAAAACGGATGCCGGTGGTCGATTTGGTACCAAGAACGGCGCCCTGGGCGCCCCACGGGCCGATGTACCCCTTGACCAGGCCGGGGTTCTTGGCGAAGTCGCCCTCGTTGGCCGCCTCGACCTCGGCGGGGGCGAAGGCGACCTCGACGCGCTTGAGGTCGACCTCGCGGTCGCCGGGAACGCCGATCGCGATGAGTTTCCGGGTGCCGTCAAGGTGCGTGAGCGCGAGCACGACGTTCTTGAGGGTGTCGGCTGCGGTCCACTCGCGACCGTCGAGGCGCGGGTGCTCGGCGTTGGCCTTGTCGACCAGGGTCTGGATGGTCGGGGTGTTCGGGGTGTCGAAGATCTGCGCGGCGGGCAGCGCGCTGAAGTCTTTGCTTTCCGGAACGAGCGTGCGAAAGGCCTCGATGTTGGCCGCGTAGCCGCCGGGGCTGCGCACGAAGGTGTCCTCGCCGACGGGAGTCGGGTGCAGAAATTCTTCGCTCTTGGAGCCACCCATGGCGCCGGCATCCGCTTGGACGATCTCGTAGTCGAGGCCGAACCTGTTGAAGATGCGCTCGTAGGCGTCGCGCTGCAGCTGATAGCTCAGGTCGAGGCCGGCGTCGGTGTAGTCGAAGGAGTACGCGTCTTTCATGGTGAATTCGCGGCCGCGCAGCAGTCCGCCGCGTGAGCGTGCCTCGTCGCGGTACTTGTCCTGAATCTGGTAGATCGACAGCGGCAGGTCCTTGTAGCTGCTGTACAGGTCTTTCACGAGCAGCGCGAAGACCTCTTCGTGGGTCGGCGCGAGCAGCATGTCGGAGCCCTTGCGGTCCTTCAGGCGGAACAGGCCCTCGCCGTACTCGTCCCAGCGGCCGGTCAACTCGTAGGGCTCACGCGGCAGCAGGGCCGGAAAGTGCACCTCGTGCGCGCCGGCCGCGGTCATCTCCTCACGGATGATGCGCTCCACTTTTGCCTTCACCCGCAGGCCGAGCGGCAGCCAGGCGAAAATACCCGGGGCCTGGCGACGGATGTAGCCGGCCCGCACGAGGAGGCGGTGGCTGGTCACCTCGGCGTCGGAGGGGTCTTCGCGGAGAGTACGGAGGAAGTAGTTGGAGAGACGTGTAGGCACCCGTCTACCTTACGCGCGCGCCGCGATCCGCTCCCCCACTGCCTGGTTCAGCCGACCTCGCTCAGGGTGCGCTCGATGGCGACCAGTCGCGTATCCAAAGAAGTCAGTTTTTCGAGCAGGGCGGCGTTGGTCGCATTGCTCTCCGCCAGCGCGTGAGTCAGGGCGGTTGAACCCTCGGAACCGGCTGCCTGCCGACGCGACTTGAAGTACAGGTTGAAGATCGCGTAGGTGATTCCGCCGATGATCGCGACGATGGGAACGAGGTAGGCGAAGTCGAAGTTCATGGTGTTTCCCCCTGCTGGTTGGACGCCGCGGCGTGTGCCACGGCGTCGGTGATGGTGTCGATGGTGATGCTGAGTGAGAACGGTGCCAAGGCGACGTGCTTGAGAGCGGTCCCCTCCGGGGAGAGTTCCAGCGACGTCGTGACGAACCCGCTCGCCTCCAGCTTTGCGAGGTGCATGTAGAGCAGAGCACGCGACATCCCGACGCGTCGTGCCAGCTCGCTGACGTGCACGCGACCGCCCTGCAACTCGGCGAGAATGAGCATCCGTTGCGGACTGGCGACCGCAGCAAGGGTGGCACTGAGCTGTTCAACATTCATTGCAACACCTCCTGACAGGTGCAACTATATTCTGACACCCGAAAGAAAAGCAAGCAACCATCCGCTTTCGCGGATCAGGAGAGTTACTTCGCGCCGACGGAGACCGTGGGGCTGCCGAGCGCGGCAGCGGGCATCTCGGCGGCGAGCCGGTTGGCCTCTTCGATGAGGGTCTTCACGATCTCGGACTCTGGCACGGTCTTGATAACCTCGCCGCGCACGAAGATCTGGCCCCTGCCGTTGCCGCTCGCGACACCGAGGTCGGCTTCGCGAGCCTCACCCGGTCCGTTGACGACGCAGCCCATGACGGCGACGCGGAGCGGCACGGTCATTCCCTCGAGCCCGTCGGTGACATCATTGGCGAGCTTGTAGACGTCGACCTGTGCCCGGCCACAGCTCGGACAGGAGACGATCTCCAGCTTGCGCTCGCGCAGGTTGAGCGACTGCAGAATCTGCAAGCCCACCTTGATCTCCTCGACCGGCGGAGCGCTGAGCGAGACGCGGATGGTGTCGCCGATGCCTTCGCCGAGCAGGATGCCGAACGCCGTTGCGCTCTTGATCGTGCCCTGAAAGCTGGGACCGGCCTCAGTCACGCCGAGGTGCAACGGCCAGTCGCCGCGTTCGGCGAGCAGGCGGTAGGCCTTGACCATGATCACCGGGTCGTTGTGCTTGACCGAGATCTTGAAGTCGTGAAAGTCGTGCTCCTCGAACAGGCTCGCCTCCCAAACGGCGCTCTCCACGAGCGCCTCCGGGGTGGCCTTGCCGTATTTCTGCATGAGACTCGGCTCGAGCGAGCCGGCGTTGACGCCGATGCGCAGGCTGACACCGGCGGCCTTGGCGGCCGCAGCGATCTTGCCGACCTGGTCGTCGAATTTGCGGATGTTGCCGGGGTTGACCCGCACGGCGGCGCAGCCGGCGTCGATCGCCGCGAAGACGTAGTTCGGCTGAAAGTGGATGTCCGCGATCACCGGAATCTGGCTCTTCTTCGCGATGATCGGCAGCGCCTCGGCGTCATCGCGAGTCGGCACGGCAACACGCACGATGTCGCAGCCGGTCGCCGTGAGCTCGGCGATCTGCTGCAGCGTCGCGTTGATGTTCGTTGTCGGAGTGGTCGTCATCGATTGCACGCTCACTTGAGCATTGCCACCGACCAGGACCTTTCCGACCTTGATTTGACGGGATTTACGTCTGGGAGCGAGTACCTCAGGTACTTTGGGCATCCCCAAGTTGATTGCAGCCACTTACCTAGCTTAGTTGTCGTAGTGCGAGCGAAGCTGAATGCCGCCAGCGGATCAGCGTTCCAGCTGGGCCAGCAGCGCCGCCAGAAACTCGGCCGGGTGTTCGAGGTGCGGTGAGTGCCCACAGTCGGCCAGTTCCAGCTCGGTCAGCGTGCCGCCGGCGGCCTGGTAGGCGCCAAGCACAGCCCGGGTCTGCTGGATCATCGGCTGGGGAGGGGCCACATCAGCGCCAGGCCAGCCTGGAATCACGCCGAGTTGCCCAAGATAGTTGAGATCGAAGAACGAGGTGTCCGACACGATGACGTCGTCGCTGCCGTGAATCCAGAGAATGGCCGGCTTCTCGGCCAGGTCGACAATGCCGCTCGTGTTGAAATGACCGGGAGACATGGTGTTGAGCACGCCGCTGTCGCCGGGGGCGAATCCGGGCCAATTATCTGAAACTATCGAATCCCCGGGGTAGTTACCGACGCCGGTGGCCGTGGTCAGCATGGAGTCGATCCAGATTTCATCGTGGTTCGAGCTGAACGGCGGCTTGACGTAGGTGGTCTGGTAGACGGTGCGGGGGCTGGTCTGGTCAGCGCCGTGGTCGCCGTCATGCAGCTTGGCGACGAAGTCGGGGTTCGCTCCGCCGGCGCCCGTTCCGGCGTCGTCAACGCTCAGCCGATGGCCATCCGCTCCCCCGGTGCCGCCGAATCCGTAGGGGGAAACCGGCGCGACCAGGGTGAGGGTCGCCGCGAGGCCGGGGTGATCGAGCAGCAGCTGCATGGTCACACCACCGCCCATACTCCAGCCCACAAGGTGCGCTCCGTCGACGCCGAGTTCGGTGAGCACAGCGGCGATATCGTCGGAGTAGTCGGCCAGGCCGCGGGTGGCATCGACCGGCAGGGTTTCGCTGCTGCCGAAGCCGCGCAGGTCGATGGCGAGCGCACGCATCGACGCGGGCAGGGCCAGCATCAGCGGCTGCCAGAACAGCGATGACGACACGTTGCCGTGCACGAAGACGACGGTCGCCGCAGCCGTTCCTGTTGCCGGCCGTTCGAGCACTCCGGCGCGCAGGCGCGGGGTGACAACACTGTGCGCGGTGATGCCGTCGAAAATGTTGCCCGTACTGGTGGTGATGGTGTCGCTCATGATCGGGGTCCTCTCGGGTAGCTGGCGGGGGTGTACAGGTTCACGGCCCGGGCGACCTGGTCGGCGCCCCGGTCGCTCATCACGATCGTGTAGTGGTTGACGTCGTCGACCTCCCGCACGGTCAGCCGCAGCAGTCGTGTCGCCCAGTCGGCGACAACCGCCCGGTCGTACAGTGCGGTCGGCTCGTCCAGCAGCCCGCGCGGGGCACGCAGAAATTCGATCGGCAGACTGAGGTCGGCGAGCGCCTCCGCGTAGCCGTCGGCACCGTTGAGCTCCAGCGCATTCGCGGCCACCGCCTCCAGCCGCGCCGAGGGGTGCAGAGCCGGCGCCGTGCCATCGAGGTCGTAGCGGGCAAAATCGGCCACCCGCGATGACCAGTCGGCGACGAACGCGGGGTGGTTCTGCCAAAAGTCCTGGTAGGCCTCGACCGTCTCGAAGGTCTGCGATAGCCGTTTGGCGGCTGGGCCGAGCATGAGCAGGGGGTCGATGCCCACGTCGCGTGGAATCGGCAGGCCACCGTCCACCAGAACGAGAGAGCCAACCCGGTCGGGGTAGAGGTGGGCGAGCCATACGGCGACAAACGCGCCCATCGAGTGCCCGACCACGACCGTACGGTCGACCTCCAGAAAGTCCAACAGCCGGGCCAGGTCTTCGGCGTGCTGCCGCAGCCCGTAGGGCGCCGGCAGGGCGTTGCTGCGAGCGCGACCGCGCAGGTCGGGAGCGATCACCCGCGAGCCCGGCAGGCGTTCCACCAGCCACGGCCAGCAGAGGTGCGACGCGGTGATGCCGTGGATTGCCAGCACCGTCGACTGCCCCTGGGCAGCGCGCCACTGGCCACCGCGCAGGTCTCCCCCGGCGACCCGAGCCCGGAACGGCTGATAGTGCTCACTCATCGCTGCCTCATTTCCACGGTGCTGCTGGAGACGGTGCTGCTCGAGACGGTGCTACCGGCACCCAGTGCACCCTCGATGAACCGCATCATCTGCTCGAAAACGTGCTCGGGCACGGCACGGGTTCCGCTCGCGAACGGATCGGACCCGGCCCCTTCGAGCGCCTCGTCATCTCCCCAGAGCACCCAGCGCATGCCGATCATCTCGCCGATTCCCATGAGCGCCCAGGCTGCAACGGTGGGATCGATGTCGCTGATCTGACCTGCCGCGCCGGCCGCGCGCAGCCCCGCTATGTAGCCCTCGACGATGCGCGTGTAGTGCAGGCGCAGAGCGCCAGGCGAGACGAACTCTGCCTCACGAATCACCCGGTACAGCGCGGGGTGGTCGGCGGTGAATTGAAAAAAGGCCCGAAACCCGGCGCGCTCCGAATCGATCCGATTTTCCGTAGCAGCGGATGCCGCACTCATCGCCAACCGCACGCGGTGGTTGAGGTCTTCGACCAGTTCATTGAAGATCTGCAGTTTCGAGTCGAAGTAGAGGTAGAACGTGCCCTGGCCGATGCCGGCGGCATCCGTTATGCGCGAGATCGACGCATCGGCGTAGCCGACCCGCGAGAACACCTGCTCGGCTGCTTCGATGAGTTTGCGCTTGGTTTCTTCGCCTCGGGCGGTTCGCGGCATTCCGGCGCTCATAGTTTGTTTCCTATCTTTTCAAAATCAAGTCCGTGTTTCCAGTTCTCCAGCAGCTGGCGCCGCAGCACCTTGCTGCCGAGGGATCGCGGAATTTCCGGTACGAAGCGCACGAACGCCGGAACCTTGAACGCGGCCAGTTGGGTGCGGGCGTAGGCCAAAATGCCGAGCTCATCGGCCGCGAATCCGGGTGTCAGCACGATGAAGGCCACACCGACCTCTCCCCACCGATCGTGCGGCACCCCGATGACCGCCACCTCGGCGACCGCGGCGTGTTCGATCAGCACGGTCTCCACCAGGGCCGGCGCCACGCTCTCGCCGCCCGAGATGAAGATGTCGGTGAGCCGGTCGATCACGGCAAAATAGCCGTGCTCGTCGCGGCGCACGAGGTCACCGGTGTGCAACCAGCCACCGCGCAGGGTGCGAGCGGTCTGCTCGGGAGCACGAAAATAGCCCGAGAACACGCCGGGCCCACGCACCAGCAGTTCACCCGTCGCGGCCCCGCCGAGCAGGTCGCCGGTGATCGGATCGGCCACGGCGACCTCCACGTGCGGATACGGCTTGCCGGCGTAGCCGACCATGCTGCGGGCTTCGTCGTCGGGCAGACACAACACGTTCGGGGAGGCCTCGGTCAGACCGTACCCCTGGGTGGGTGCAACTCCGCGGGCATGCCAGGTACGCAGCAGCTGCGCGGGCATTGGTGCGCCACCAACCACGGCGTGATTCAGGCTGGACAGGTCGGTCGCAGCGAAATCGGGGTGCTGCGCGAGGAACAGGTAGTTCGCCGGAACGCCCATCATGGTCGTGATGCGACGGTCCTTGATCAGGTGCAGCACCCGGCCGGGGTCGAAGGTGCGCTCGAGCACGACCGTGGCCCCCGTCCACCAGGCCAGCAAAGGCTGAATATTCCAGCCGCCCACGTGATACTGCGGCATGACCGAGAGCACCACATCTTTTCTGGTGATCTCGGTGATGCGGGAGAGCGACAGGTTGGTCCAGAAACAGTTCGCGTGGGTCAGAACCACGCCCTTGGCCGGGCCGAGCGTGCCGGAGGTGAATACGATCAGCAGGGCGTCATCGTCACGAACCGTGCGGGTCACCAGCTCATCGTCCGGGCGTGGTGCGAGCCGCCACGACAGCGGAACGAACACGAGGCCGGCCTGCGCGCAGGCGAAGAACAACACGACCTGGTCTGAGCTGTTGCCGGTGATGGTCGCCACCCGATCGCCGACGCCGTAGCCGGCGGCCCGAAAAGCCGCGGCGAGGTCGCTGGCCCGGTCGTCGAGGTCGCGGTAGCGCAGTGTGACGCCGCGGTCGTCGACGGCGACTCGTTCGGGCGTGGCCCTGGCGCGGTCGCGGGTCCATCGGCCCAGCGTGTGCAGGCCATCATCGGTCATGTCGTCTCCTCTGAGTCAAGCATGCGCTCCCGACCTCGAGCCCGAGGCCGTTGCGGCCGGCCGTTGCGCCGGGTCAGCCCAGCCAGCCCACCCGGAAGAAACAACACCACGAGAATAAACAGTGTTCTGAGAATGAACAACGGCTGCGACAAAGGAATCCGCAGAACGTCGGGCAGGCCGGCGATGAATTCCGATCCGGCCAGGGCGGTCAGCCGCTGGTCGAGAAGCGTGTAGACCAGCGCGCCGAGGACGGCGCCCCCTCGCAGCCCGACGCCGCCGAGCACGACGATCACCAGCAGGGTCAGCGTGAAGTCGGGCGTGGCGACGCGCGGCGAGACCCCGCTCTGCAGCAACAGAAACGCGGCTCCAGCGAGGGCGGCGAGCGCCCCGGCAATGCTGAAGACCAGCAGCCGCACAAAATAGGGACGGATGCCGATGACCCGCACCCGGAGTTCGTTTTCGCGAGTCGCGGCCACAACATGGCCCGCGCGGGATTTCTCCACCCACAACACCACGAGGTAGACCGTGACCAGAACAGCGAGCGACAGCCAGTACAGGTTGCGGGTGTTGAGTACGCCGACCAGTGCGTCTGGCACATGCGAGACGTCGAGGGTGAGCCCCTCGTCGCCGCCGGCCTGCCCGCCCGGATTGCGCCGTACCACGACCGAGCCGGCCTGCGCGAAGGCGAGCGTGACCATGGCAAAGGAGATACCGGTGACCCGCAGGCTGACCGAACCCACGAGTGCGGCCAACACGAAGCCGATCAGCACCGTGATCAGAATCGACGCTACGAACGTCGCACCGGCTGGCAACCAACTCGGTGAGAAGTTGCGCAGCACGATGCCCAGGCCGTAGGCGCCGGCCGCGAAGAAGAGAGCGTGCCCGAACGAGAGCATGCCGGCCAGGCCGAACACGAGGTGGTAGCTGAGCGCTAGAGCCGCGATGAGCATGGCGTAGGCGAGCAGTTGCAGGGTGCCCGGCGTGTAGGTCGCGCCCGGAAAGACACCGGGAATCGTGATGTTCAGAAGCGGCAGCAGCACCATGAGCAGCACCAGCGCCGCGCTGGCCGTGATTTTGGTCATTGGTCTGGCCCGGAAGGCGCTCATGCTTTCGCTCCCATCAGTCCGCGCGGACGCAATAACAGCACCGCGGCCAGGGCCAGCACCACGGCGAGGTCGCCGGTTCCGCCCAGATAAAAGTTTGCGAACTGCTGCAGCACTGCCACCAGAACGGATGCGATGGCCGCCCCGGCCAGAGCCCCCAACCCTCCGATGACCGTCACGATGAAGGCGAAGATCAGCAGGGACCCGCCGATGTGCGCCGAAACGTAGCCGTAGTAGATCGAGGCGAGCACCCCGCCGAGTCCGGCGGCGGCACCACCGATCGCGAACACCAGGGTGAAGGCGCGGCGCACATCGATGCCGAGCGCGGTGACCATGAGACGGTTCTCGACGCCGGCCCGAATGATCAGGCCGTACCGGGTGAACTTGAGGAACAGCACGATCGCCACGAGCACCAGCACCGCCACCAGAATGAGCATGAAGCGGTTGTTCGGAATGCGCGCGCCGAGAATCTCGGTGGTCTGCCCGAGCCAGGACGGGCTCGTCACGTAGGTCGGGTCGGTGCCCCAGATTCCCTCGAACAGAGCTACAGAGGCCAGCGCGAGGCCGACCGTCACGAGTACCTGTTCGATGTGCCGGTTGTACAGCCGCCGGATCAGGAAGAATTCGGTCGCGGCGGCGACGAGCGCCCCGACCACGGCGCCGGTCAGCATGGCAGCGACCAGTGCCCACCACGACCCGTCACTGAGCCGACGGGCTACCTCCCAGCCGATGAAGGCGCCGATGGTCAGAAAGGAGCCGTGAGCGAAGTTGAGCACGCCCATCAGGCCGTAGATGAGGGAGAGCCCGGAGGCGACCAGAAAGTACAGAGCCCCGAGGCCGAGGCCGGTGATCAGCAGCAGAACGATGGTGCTCATGCCGGCACCTGCTCCGTGTTGCAGTGGTCGGTGCTGCTGTGGTCCGCGCCGCTGTGCACGCCCAGGTAACGCTGGATGCGTTCGGGGTCATCGAGCAATTCGGCGGCTTCGCCGGTGAAGACGACGCGGCCGCCGGAGAGCACGACCACCCGGTCGGCGAGTTGGCGAATCACCTGCAGGTTCTGTTCGACCAGAAGGATCGGCACTGTTTTGGCGGCGGCCAGTAGTGCCTGGGTGACCTCGGTGACGATTTTCGGCGAGAGTCCCTTGGTGGGTTCGTCGACCAGCAACAGCCGGTTTTGGTTGAGCAGGGCTCGGGCGAGCGACACCATCTGCTGCTGCCCTCCGGAGAGGGTACCGGCGCGTTGGGCGTGGCGTTGCACGAGGTCGGGAAAGAGTTCCTCGACCAGGGCGCGGTTCGGGGGGGGCGGAGCGTTCGGCCAGTTTCAGGTTTTCGGCGACGCTGAGCTTGCCAAACACCTCGCGGTCTTCGGGCACGTAGCCGACGCCGAGCTGCACGACCTTGTGGGTGGGCAGCCGGTCGACGCGGCGCCCGGCGAGGGTGATCGCGCCGGCGCGGTCGATCAGGCCGAGGATCGATTTGATGGTGCTGGTTTTGCCGACGCCGTTCCGGCCGAGCAGAGCGGTGACGCCGGTGTCTGGTACGTCGAACGAGGCGTCTTCGACGACCTGCTGGCCCTCGATGCGTCCGTACAGGTTGCGCACGGTGAGGATATTGGTTCTTGATGTGGTGCTCATACCGGGTCTCCGAGGTAGGCGGACTGAACCGTGGGATTCTTCATCACGGCGTCGGGGGTGTCGCAGGCGAGCAGCTCGCCGTGGTGCATGACCGCAACGCGGTCGACCAGGCCGAGCACGACCTCCATGTGGTGCTCGACCATGAGCACCGTGCGGCCACCGTGGTGCAACGCGCGAATGACCTCCATCAGGCCGGGCACGTCGCCGGAGCCAACGCCGGCCATCGGCTCGTCGAGCAGGATGACGCTCGGGTCCATCGCGAGCAGCATGGCGATCTCCAGCTTGCGCTTGTCACCGTGGGAGAGGCCACCGGCTTTGGCTTCGGCAAGATCAGCCAGCCCCACCTCGTCGAGACGATCGGCGGCAAGCCGGGTGGCGGCATCCGTCCCCTTCGGAAACCGGGTGACCAGACTGCCGCCGCCGGCCTTGGCCTGTGCGGCCAGCCGCACGTTTTCGGTGGCGCTCAGCCCGTTGAACAGGCTCGAGGTTTGAAAGGTGCGACCGAGGCCGGCCCGTGCCCTGACGTGGATCGGTTCCCGGGTCATGGTGCGGCCGTTCAGTCGCACCACGCCTTCCGTGGCAAACAGCACACCGGAAATCAGGTTGAACAGGGTTGTCTTACCGGCCCCGTTGGGGCCGATCACACCGAGCATCTCGCCCCGCGGGATCGACAACGACACATCGTTGAGGATGCGTGCACCGCCGATCTGCAGGCCCAGATGCTCGATGCTGAGCACGGGCTGGTCCGGCATCGCGATCTACTTTGCTGCGACGATGGGCGGCGCGACGGTCTTGGCGTCGACAGTCTCAATCAGTTCCGGCGCCCAGGTACCGAGTCGAACGTGTATCCCTCGAGCGAGGCGATCATGTCATCGACGTTGTCACCACCGCCCTCGCGAACGGCCTGAACGAGCATCTGCGCGGCCACGAAACCGTCGGGCGAGAACAGGTCTGCCTGTGCGTCGTTGGCTTTCAGGTGATGTCCAGTTCGCGGCCGTCGACAGCGCCGGTGCCGTCGGTGGCGTAGTCGAGGCCGGCCTCGAACCCGGCGGTGTACGCGGCGCCGTAGGCGGCGAGCGGGCCGGTCGCTGAGGTGATCATGCCCACCTGCACCGCGGGCTTTGTGGTGGAATTATCGGTGGCTGCGCCGCCGGTCGTGGCCGTGGGGGCGCATCCGACCAGGGTCAGGGCGGCGACGGCGAGAATTGCCGGGGCCAGGAACATCTTTGTTACCCGCATGAAATTTGCCTCTCGTTCTACAAACCTGACAGGTGGTTCAGGTATCAGGAATCCATGGGCGATCGACGGTACTGTCAAGAGGCAGGAGTGAACCGATACCCAGACGTGGCCAATATGCTGGGGTGGCACGCATCAATTTTTTGACAAAGGAGTCCCGATGACCGAAACCGACGTCGTAATCCTGGCCGGATCACGCACCCCGCAGGGTCGCGTGAACGGGCAACTCTCGTCCCTCACCGCCGTCGACCTCGGCGCCGCCGCCATTGCCGGTGCCCTCGCCCGCGCCGGAGTGGCACCGGAGCAGGTCGACTTCGTGCTCATGGGTCAGGTCCTGCAAGCCGGGTGTGGGCAGAACCCGGCCCGGCAGTCCAGCGTGGCTGCAGGCATCCCATGGAATGTGCCGGCGATGACACTCAACAAGGTCTGTCTGTCCGGCCTTGCCGCAATCATTGATGCCGCCCGCCTGGTGCGGCTCGGCGAAGCGGATGTCGTCGTGGCCGGTGGTCAGGAATCCATGTCCCGCGCGCCCCACCTGCTGCCTGGCTCCCGCCAGGGCTGGAATTACGGAACCGTGTCAGCGCTCGACCACGCCGCTCACGACGGACTCACCGACGCCTTCGACGGCCTCTCGATGGGGCTCTCCACCGAGCGCGCGAACGTTGAACTCGGACAGACCCGCCTCGAGCAGGACGAAATCGCCGCTGCCTCGCACCAGCGCGCTGCTGCCGCAGCCGCGAGTGATGTGTTCAGCGACGAGATCACTCCGATCAGCGTGCCGCAACGGAAGGGCGAGCCGCTCCTGATCAGCACCGATGAGGGCGTTCGCGCCGAAAGTACGACCGAGACGCTCGGCCGCCTGCGCCCGGCATTCGACCCGGCGGGGAGCATCACTGCCGGCAATGCAGCCCCTCTCAGTGACGGCGCGAGCGCTGTCGTCGTGACCAGTCGCGCCTGGGCCGAGAAGCACGGCCTGCCTTGGCTCGCCGTGATCAACGCGAGCGGCCAGGTGGCCGGCCCCGACAACTCCCTGCACTCCCAGCCGGCCAATGCCATCGCGCACGCCCTCAAGCGCGAGGGCTGGACCGCCGCCGATCTCGACCTGGTCGAGATCAACGAGGCGTTCGCCTCGGTCGTGGCCCAGTCGTCGAAAGTGCTCGGCGTGTCGGCCGATGTCGTGAACATTCACGGTGGCGGCATCGCCATCGGCCACCCGATTGGGTCGAGCGGCGGGCGCATTGCACTGCACGCTGCCCTCGAACTGGCCCGGCGTGGCACCGGCAAAGCCGCCGTCGCGCTGTGCGGCGGCGGCGGCCAGGGTGAGGCGCTGCTGCTGTCCCGGTAACGGCTTCTAGGCGGGCGGTGCCTGACTGTCCGGGCGGTTGGCGCGCAGCACTTCGAGGCGGGCGCGGTACTCGACCTCGTCGATGTCGCCCTGGGCGAAGCGTTCGGTATCTCCGCCGCGGCCTCTCCGGAACGCGCTGCCAGTGCATCAACCAGGGTCACCTCCAGTTTCTGTGCGCTGAAGGACTCTACGAGCGCCGGCAGGCTGGCCAGGTCGGGCTCAGCGGCCAGCGGCGCAGTGCCCGGCTCGTTGCCTGAGCGCAGAATACCGAGCACCAGACGCACCTCTTCGAGCGCGGTTTTACTGGTGCTCTTGATGAACCAGAACCCAGGCCGCTGCGACGGAGCTATACACCCAGACGCGCACGCCCCGCACGATGCCGAGAACGATCGCGAAAATCAGGGCAACATAGGGCAGGCCGATGTCGGAACGCACGAGGGTGAATGCACCGGCCGCGGCGGCGACGACGGCCACGACCGGACCGGGAAACCGCCGGGCGCCGATCAGGGCGAGCGGGCCGATCAGGGCCAAAAAGACGGCGAGAAACCACCCGGTCAGGGCCAGGCCTGGCCGGTCAGAACCCGGGAGTGTTCCGGGTCCGCGCATCATGTCAAACCGGTCGAAGCCGCCCCGGCCCCGGCCAGGCCAGCACGGCCACCGCCGGCACCTGGATCAGAAAGGAGATCACCACGGGCAACCACAATCGAACGGGCCGCGGCATGCCGTACCCGTTCCCGCTGCACTCCCCGTGTGGTGGCATGGCTTGATGCTACTTCCGTGCGCCGGGCGCCGCATCCGCCCACGGGAGTACCTGCCGGCTACCCGAAGAAGTTGATCGGCTTGACGATGTCGGCGTAGATGAGCAACAGGCTCATCCCGCCAAGCAGAACCACGACCGCCAGCGTGAGCGGCATGAGCTTGGCCATGTCGACCGGTCCGGGGTCAGGCCGCTTGAACAGCTTCGCGAAGAATCGACGGATGCCTTCCCACAGTGCACCGGCGACGTGGCCGCCGTCGAGTGGCAGCAGGGGAACCAGGTTGAACACGAACAGGGCGATATTGAGCGATCCGAGCAGCTGCAGCATGCTGGCGACCTTCGTGGCGACCGGAATGGTGTCCATGCTCGCCAGTTCGCCGGCTACCCGGCCAACACCCACCACGCTGATTGGTCCGTTCAGGTCGCGCTCCCCCGGGCCGAACGCGGCCTTGGCCACGGCCACGAGCCGGTCGGGCAGGTTGAGAATCACGTGCGCGACGGCGGAGATGTTTTCGCCCACCAGGGGCAGCACGGCTGTCGCGGGCTGAGGCACCAGTTCGCTCGCCGCTCCGATGCCGACGAACCCGACCTCCTCGGTAATGGCAGCGCCGGAGGCGTCCGTTTTGATTTTGTTGTCGGCGGTATACACGTAGCGTTCGGTGAGTTTGGGGGTGAGCGAGAGGTCGACGTCGGCGCCGGCACGCTCGACCACCGCGGCGAGGGTGCGCCCGGGCGCCGAGCGGATGACCTCGGTCGACTGCTCCCAGCTCGTAATGGCTGTTCCGCCGATGCTGACCAATCGGTCACCAGGCTTCAACCCGGCAGCGGCACCGGGCGAGGCTTCATCGGTTGATTCGCAGGTCTGCCGGTCGCTCGAGGCGGGGAGCACGCACTGGCTCACGCTGCCGATGGTCGTGCTGATCTGCGGGCTGCCGAATCCCATGACCAGAATGGAGAACATCACGATGGCGATGAGTAGGTTCATGGTGGGCCCACCGAGCATGATGATCACGCGTTTGTAGACCGACAGCTGATAGAACGCGCGGTGCTCTTCACCATCGCCGATGGTCTCCGCGCTGGCCTTGCGGGCATCGTCGACCAGGGTGGACAGGGCGCTGGTCTTCTTCTCAGGTTCGCCCTCCTGAACCATCTGGTCGAAGAACCCGGTGGTGGTGGTGCGGGGAGCTCCGCCCTTTTTCGACGGTGGAAACATGCCGATCATGGCGATATAGCCACCGAGGGGCAGCGCCTTGACGCCGTACTCGGTCTCACCCTTGGTGCGCGACCAGAGCGTCGGGCCGAAGCCGATCATGTACTGGGTTACCTTGACGCCAAACAGCTTGGCGGGCACGAGGTGGCCAATTTCGTGCAGGCCGATAGACACGGCGAGTCCCACGACCACGATCGCGACGCCCAGTATGAACAGCAGTACGGTTTCCACTGTCGTAGAGTAACTGCACCAAGCTGCAAAGGGGCTGGCTGTGCGGCCGAACGTCCCTTTTAGGGCGCGCATGTGCTTTGCTAGAGGGTGGACGCACCAGGAGGTCCCCCTGTCTTACGAACCCATTCCCATCCAGCAGCTACCGGCCCCCGGCCCGGTGGGCAGCCTACTTGGCGACCGTTTTCTGATCGAGACCCTCATCGGCACCGGCGGGATGGCATCCGTTTATCGGGCAACGGATACCGCGCTCGGCCGTACAGTGGCCGTCAAACTCTTTCGAGCTGATGGTGGCGCCGCAGAGCCGGAGCGTCAGAGCGGCGAGATCGCCCTGCTGGCGAGCCTGAACCATTTCGCCCTGGTCACCCTGTTCGACGCCGGCACCGCCACCGTCGACGGCGTGCCGCGCACCTTCATCGTGATGGAACTCGTGGACGGCCCCGATCTGCGCGCCCGCATCGCGAGCGGCCCGCTGCCAAGCCTCGAGGTGGCCGTGATGGGTGCCGATCTGGCCGAGGCGCTGCACTACGTGCACGAGCAGGGCATCATCCACCGCGACATCAAGCCAGCCAACGTACTGCTGTCGCCCTCCGGCTTTCCTGGCCGCAGCATGCACGCCAAGCTCGCCGATTTCGGCATTGCCCGGCTGCTCGATGAGTCAAGGCTCACCGCGACCGGTTCGCTGCTCGGCACCGCGAGCTACCTGAGCCCCGAGCAGGCGCTCGGAGCTTTGATCGGTGCACCAACGGATGTCTATTCCCTCGGTCTCGTGCTGCTCGAATGCCTCACCGGGGTGCGCGCCTACCCCGGAACCGCCGTGGAGTCGGCGATGGCCAGGCTGCAACGCCAGCCGGAGATTCCGAGCACGCTCGGCCGGGACTGGACCGAGGTACTGGCGGCCATGACCGCCCGCGACACCGGCGACCGGCCCACCGCTTCCGAGGCGTCCCTGCTGCTCCGCGCGCTCGCGACCGGAGCCGAAGACCAGGCCGTGGCCACGCTGCTGCTACCCGCTCGCGCAGTTGAGGCGGCTGCGACCGAGGTGCTGCGTGCCGATCCGGCCCCCACGCCCAAACCGGCAACTGCGGCCATCTCCTGGAAGCAGACGGGGACCACGCCTGCACCGCGCCGCAACCGGGTCATCCTCTGGATCGTCCTGGCGGCCCTGGTGGTCACCGCGATCGTGCTCGGTGCGTTGTTTCTGGGCAGCGGAGACGATCCGCCAGCGGTTCCGCCGAGTTATCCGGCGGTCGACGGCACCCTCGGCACGCACCTCGAACAGCTTCAGGAAAGCGTGAACCCGTGATGCGCAAACGACTGACCCTCGCGCTCGTTTCCGGATTGCTTCTGCTCCTGCCGCTGGCCGGTTGCGCGGCTGAGCCGGTCGAACTTCAGGCCGCCACGGCCGAAAATCTGCAGTCTGCGATGCTCGGCATCACCGAGGCGGCGGCCGGCGGCGACTTCACCGAAGCCCAGTCGCTCCTCACCGCGATGCAGGGTAATTTGCGCACCGCGGCCGCCGCCGGCCAGGTCAGCGCCGAACGGTCGGCGTCGATTCAGACCGCGATCAACCGGGTCAGCACCGATCTGACGGTTGAGATCGAAGCTGCTGCTATCGCTGCTGAAGCCGCAGCCGAGGCGGCGGCCCTCGCCGAGGAACAGAATGCCAAGGACGCCGCCGAAGACGCGCGCGACGCGGAGAAAAAGGCCGCCGAGGATGCCAAGGACGCACGCGAAGAGTGCCTGGACGACAAGGACCGGGTCAAAGCGGGCGAGTGTAATTAGGCCGTCAGCCTGCCGCGATGAGCTGATCGGCGGTAGCACGCGCCCAACGTTCAGCCTCGGCGAGTGACTCGAGGGTGAGCTCGGAATCGTACTCGTGGCTCTCGACCACGCGTAGCACCGTGTCGACGATGTTCAAAAAGCCGATGCGCCCGGAGTGAAAAGCGGCGACGGCCTGCTCGTTGGCCGCGTTGAACACGGCCGGATAGGTGCCGCCTAGGCGGCCGACCTTCTTGGCGAGTTCGACCGCGGGAAAAGCCGTGTCGTCGAGGGGCTCGAAGGTCCAGCTCTGCGGTAGGGTCCAGTCGATCGGAGCGCCGACCGCAGCCACGCGGTTCGGCCAGTCCAGCCCGAGTGAGATCGGCAGTCGCATGTCGGGCGGGCTGGCCTGGGCGATGGTCGATCCGTCCACGAATTCGACCATGGAGTGCACCACGGATTGCGGGTGCACGACGGCGTCGATGCGGTCATATTCCACGTCGAACAGAAGGTGCGCCTCGATGATCTCGAGTCCCTTGTTCACGAGGGTGGCCGAGTTGGTGGTGACCACCAGGCCCATGTTCCAGGTCGGGTGGGCCAGGGCCTGCGCGGGCGTCACGCCGGCAAGCTGTTCCCTGGTGTAACCGCGAAACGGCCCACCGGATGCCGTCAGCACGAGTCGACGCACCTCGTGCTGGGTTCCCGAGCGCAATGCCTGCGCGATGGCGGAGTGTTCGGAGTCGACCGGAACGATCTGGCCTGGTGCAGCAAGATTCTTCACGAGTTCGCCGCCGACGATCAGCGACTCTTTGTTGGCCAGAGCCAGGGTGCGACCAGCTTTCAGCGCGGCCAGGGTCGGCCCCAAGCCGACCGAACCGGTGATGCCGTTGAGCACGACGTCGACGTCGACGTCCCGCACGAGCTGCTCCGCAGCATCCGCTCCCAGGGCGGTGTGCTCGACCTGAAAGTCCAGGGCCTGCGCATCGAGCAGTTCTCGGTTGCTTCCGGCAGCGAGACCGACCACCTCAAACCGCTCCGGATTGGCACGAATGACGTCGAGCGCCTGGGTTCCGATCGAGCCAGTGGACCCGAGAATGATTACTCTGCGCATACCTCCATGCTAGGTGCCGGGCGCGGCGTATGTCCGATGCTGGCCAGTGGTGGCGTAGTGTCAACGGGTGACTGGTGCCGATGCAGAACCCAAAGACAACGCCGAAACCATCACGATCGATAGTTCTGATCAAGGCGTTCCGGCCGAAGAGGCCGACGATCAGGAGCGTGTCAAGCGACCGGGATTCGTCTATTTTCTCGGCTACGGCATCATGGCCCCCGTCGCCCGAATCGTTTTTCGACCGAGCATTATCGGGCGCGAGAATATTCCGGCCACCGGCCGCGTCATTCTCGCCAGCAACCACCTCTCCTTCATCGACAGCATCGTCATTCCCCTCGTCGCGACCCGCCGCGTGCAGTTTCTGGCCAAGTCGACCTACTTCACCGGGACCGGATTCCAGGGCTGGGTGTCACGAACATTCTTCACCGCCATCGGTGCCATCGGTGTGGAACGCGGAGCCGGCCAGGCCGCGCAGGTCGCCCTCGACGCCGGCCGTGCCGTGCTCGAGGCCGAGGGCGCATTCGCGATCTACCCGGAGGGCACCCGCTCGCTCGACGGCCGCCTCTATAAGGGCCGCACGGGCGTCGCCTGGCTCGCCCTCACCACGGGCGCGGTCGTCGTTCCGGTCGGTTTGATCGGCACCCAGGAGATTCAGCCGGTCGGCACCAAGGTGCCGCGTATTCGCAAGGTCACTGTCACCTTCGGTGAACCGCTCGACCTCGGCCATCACGGCCCGGCCACCTCCGGTAAGGCACGCCGGCAGGCAACGGATGAGATCATGGCGGCCATCCACCGACTGTCCGGTCAGGAATTGGCCAACGCCTACAACGAATCGCCACCGGTCGGTACCCTCAATCGCCTCGCCCACCGGGTCTTTCCGCGCGAACGCCTGTAGCCGCGGTCTTACCGTCGAGCTGGCGGTCATAGGCTGGAGCAATGACTGCTACGTATTCGGTGCCCCAGAAACGCAAGCTCGTGACGGCTCTCCCCGGCCCCAAGTCGGTCGAGCTTCAGGCCAGGCGAGAGAAAACGGTTGCCCGCGGCGCCGGAACGCTCGCCAACATTTACATGGACCACGGCGCCGGAGCGATCCTGGTCGACGTTGATGGCAACCAGATCATCGACCTCGGCTGCGGTATCGGGGTGACCACGATCGGTCACGCGCATCCCGACGTCGTGGCGGCAGCATCCGCTCAGGCAGCGAAACTGACCCACACTCTTTTCACGGTCACGCCCTACGAGAACTACGTGGCGGTCGCCGAGAAACTGAGCCAGATCACCCCCGGCGATTTCGAGAAGCACTCGGTGCTCGTGAACACCGGCGCGGAAGCGGTGGAGAACGCGGTGAAGATCGCCCGTAAGTTCACCGGACGCCGGGCCATCGTGGCCCTCGACCACGCTTTTCACGGTCGTACCAACCTGACCATGGCGATGACCTACCGGCCGTGGCCGGAGCGCGCCGGAATGGGCCCGTTCCCCGGCGAGATCTACAGCGTGCCGACGAGCTACCCGTTCCGTGACGGCCTGAGTGGTCTGGAAGCGGCTGAGAAGACCATCGACTACATCAATACTCACATCGGCGCGACCGAGGTCGCGGCGTTCTTCGTCGAGCCGATCCAGGGCGACGGCGGCATCGTTATTCCTGCACCCGGCTATTTCAAGCGCATTCGCGAATTTTGCACCGAGAACGGCATCGTCTTCGTGGCCGATGAGATTCAGGCCGGCATCGCCCGAACCGGCGTCTGGTACTCGATCGAGCACCACGATGTCGTTCCCGACCTGGTCACAACCGCCAAGGGCATCGCCGGCGGCTTTCCGCTGGCCGCCGTCACCGGCCGCGCCGACATCATGGACTCCGTGCAGCCCGGCGGTATCGGCGGCACCTTCGGCGGCAACCCGGTCTCCACCGCGGCCGCCCTCGCAGTGTTCAACCTGATCGAGCGGGACAATCTGCTCGGTGAGGCCAAACGTGTGGAAGCCGCCCTCTGGGCGCGAATCGGCGACTGGGCCGAGAAGTTCTCCATCGTCGGCGAGGTCCGCGGCAAGGGAGCCATGTTCGGCGTCGAGCTCGTGCACCCGGGAACCAAGAAGCCCTACCCCGAGGCCCTGACCGCCGTGATCAAGCACGCCACCACGAACGGTGTCATCGCGCTCGACGCCGGCAGCTGGGATTCGGTGCTGCGCATCATGCCGAGTGTCGTGATCTCTGACGAGCTCATCGACGATGCTGCCACCGTGCTCGAGGAGGCCCTCGCTGCGCTGGTAGCCGCCTACCCCGCGTAGTCGCCCCTCACCCAGTCCGTGATGTCGACGGACTGGGTCGGCGGCAGGTCGATGTCCGAGGGGCTGATGACCGCCGCCCCACCGCCGGCCGGGCGCATCATGGTCCGGCCGTTGGCGAAGCGGATGCTGTCGGCACCGGCACAAGCGTGGGTGACGGCGATGGTGTCGGCTCCCCCGTTTCGGAAACCGGCACGAGGGGCCGTACCTGGGCGAACGGGAACGGCGACGGTGCGGCATCCGCCTGGTAGGCCTGGCCAAGAAAGTCGTAGGTGTAGTCGATATCGCCTGACGCCACCAGCCGGAGCGGAAACACGTTCCAGCCGCCGCCGGGCACCAACAGGCTCGGCACCACCATGTCCTGCTCCCCGGCGTCGAGCACCGCCGTACCGGCCGCACTCGAGCGGATGCGCCGGGCCGCGCCCGCCCGCGCGGCACCGACCCGGGTGCGCAGCCGGCGCAGCCGCGGCACGCGGGCT